>NZ_AEPF01000001.1 GCF_000193735.1 Neisseria sicca 4320 | reverse complement strand
AGCGACGGCAAACTATACCTCTCGCCAATCTTGGACTTGTTCAACCGAGAAATCGTCGCCTACGCCATGAGCCGCAATGCTAACAGCGAAATGGTGAAGGAAATGCTCGAAAAAGCCGCCCCCCGTCTGACTGATAAAGGAACAATGCTGCATTCCGACCAAGGCGTGCTGTACCGTACGGCGGGATATAGGGAATTGCTTGCGGAGCATTCCATGGTTCAAAGCATGTCGCGAAAGGCGAACTGTTGGGACAATGCGCCGATGGAAAGCTTCTTTGCGGTGTTGAAGACGGAGTGTTTCTATAACGCAGGTGAATTGACGGTGGACGAATTGATGAAACAGATAGATGATTATATGGATTACTACAACCGCGAGCGTTGCAGTTTGAAATTGAAAAAGCTGAGTCCTGTCGCATACAGAACCCGGCTTGCACAGAGCGCCTGAAAAGGCTTTTATGAATGTCCAAGATTTGGGGGCCAGTTCAGGTTTCAGACGACCTTTTAGCTTTCGCACCTATCGAACAATCCGATAGTATGCAGCCGCGTCAATCAATAACGACCCGGAACGGTTCCCATACGCTTTTTCAGCGAGGTTTGCGGCTCGTTGAACAAGGATGCGTAGTAGGTCGCGTTGGTCATGACTTTTTTGACGTAGTCGCGGGTTTCGGTGAAGGGGATGGTTTCGGCGTAAATCGCGCCTTCCAGAGGCGTAGAAGCCTGCCAGTTGCGTGCGCGGCCGGGACCGGCGTTGTAGCCTGCGGTTGCCATCACTTCGTTGTTTTGCAGGCGGCGTTTGGCGTCTGCCATGTACCAAGTACCCATGCGGATGTTGCCGTCCATGGTGTAGAGTTCGCTGCTGCTCATGCCGATTTTGCCGGCGATTTCGCGGGCGGTGGCGGGCATAACCTGCATCAGGCCTTGCGCGCCGACGCTCGATTGCGCGCCCATGACGAAGCGGCTTTCTTGGCGGATCAGGCCGTAAACCCAAGCAGGATCGACGCCTGCTTGTGAGGCGTAACGGACGGTGGTCTCTTTAAACGGAGAGAGGTAGCGCAGGTTGTAGTTGAGTTTGCGCTCGGTACGGTCGGCGCTGTTGATTGCCATGTCGTAGAACTGGTTCTCAAAGGCGACTTGCGCGGCGGTCAGGAGATTGTCCTCGTTGAAATCGCGGGTGGCAAAACGCCATTCAGCCTGTGCCTGACGGCGCATTTTGGCATCGTTGCTGCTTTGGCTGTTTTTAAACAGAACCAGCGCGCGTTTGATGGCACCGTCGTCTGCCATGCGGCGGACGTCTTTTTTATCGGCGTCGGAAACGTTGTTTTTGGTATTGACGCGGCGGCCGAGTTCTTCGCCTGCTAAGACGGCGTAGAAATTGCGTCCGCTTGCGGCGGCTTTTTCGTACATGTCTTTAGCGCGGCTTTGGTTGCCTTGTGCGGCGTAGCTTCGACCCAACCAGTATTGCCAAGTCGGGTCTTTTTGCAGCTTGTCGGGCATTTGTTGGATGATGCCGGACAATTCGTTCCAGCGTTGCAGACGCAGGGCGGCACGGGCGTACCATTCGAATTGCTCGTCGGTCAGTTGTTTGCGGTCAGAAACGCGGCCGTAGTAGCTCAACGCAGTCGACATGTTTTGGTTTTGCGCGTGGTGATGTCCCAATACGCCCCATGCGAAGCTGCTTTGTTCGCGACTCAAGCCGGATTCCATGCTTGACAGGGTAGAGGCTGCGGAAGAGGATTTGCGCGCGTCTTTGCCGATGACGTTCAAAAGGCTGTATTCGCGCGCACCTTGCGAGCCGCCTTCAAACGGGCTGCCCAATGCGGCTGCCAAGCTGCGTGCGTCGCTGGTTTGGCTGTTGCTCAACAATCCGCGCACGCGGCGCCATGCGTCGTTGCTGTTCAGACGACCTGCGGATGCCGCGCTTTCAACCAAGCGGGTGCAGCCCGCAGGCAGCTTGTTAGTAACGCGCACAAGCTCTGCCGCCATGTTGTAGCTGCCGCTGCTCAGTTCGGCATAACATTGCACTTCCTGCACCCGACCCGCCGCATTCAGCTTTTTGTTTTCTTGGCGGAACGTATCCAATTGTCCGCGCGCGCCGAGGCTTTTGAGCCATTCGTTGCGGACGTTTTCAGCCATCGCGCTGTCGCCTGCCTGCGCCAAGAATTGTTGTACCCACATATCGTCGCCGCGCTTGGCAGCATCCAGCGCGCCTTGATATTGACCGTAATCGGACAATACTTTGGATTCGCCTTCGGCTCGGCGGGCGGGGATGGAAGCGGGTTCGGTCAGGGAAGTATTAGGCTCTTTGGATGAAGATGTACTGTTTTCGGAGGCGCACGCCGACAAAATCGCGGCGGCAATCAGGCTGAGTGAGAGAGAAAATATGCGTTGTGCGTTCATTACGTACCGTATCTTTATTAGAATCAATTAGAACCGCATTTTAAACGATTTGGCGGCATTATCCGAATCTGAAACCGATATTTACATTAACCGCGCAATCAGGGGCAACAAAAAAGTCGTCTGAAAAAGCAGGATGGCTGTTTCAGACGACCTTTGGGCATGGGCAAAGTTTACATGCAGCCTTCGTTTTGCAGCAGGGTAAACAGGGGGACGCCGTTTTCGCGGATTTTGCTGCCGCCGATTAAGTCCGTAAACTCCAAAATCGCAGCCGCTTCAACGACTTCGCCGCCGAGTTTGCGGATTAATTCCACACCCGCCAGCATGGTGCCGCCGGTTGCGACCAAGTCATCGACCAGCAATACGCGCGCGCAGGGTTTGACCGCATCTTTGTGGATTTCGACCGTCGCTTCGCCGTACTCCAGCGCGTAGCTTTGCGAGATGGTATCAAAAGGCAGCTTGCCCTTTTTGCGGATGGGGACGAAGCCGACGTTCAACTGATATGCCAGCGCCGCGCCGATGATGAAGCCGCGTGCGTCCAAACCTGCCACGACATCGATTTTCTGACCCATATAGCGATAGACCAGCAAGTCCACCAGAAGGCGGAAATATTCCGCACTTTGCAGCACCGGTGTAATGTCGTGAAATAAAATGCCTTTTTGCGGCCAATTTTCGATTTTGCGGATTTTGTCCGCCAATGCAGCGACGCCCATCGCCTCAGGATGAACCAACATTTTGCGTGTTCCCAAATGAAAAGTTTTTAACACGATATTGTAGCCGTCAGACTGCCGGTTGCCAAATCCATCGGGGCTAAAAGGTCGTCTGAACATGAAATTACACGCCCCGTATGCTACAATCAACAGATAATCCCATCGGTACCAACATCATGAAACCCCATAAAAAAGGCAATATTTTCATCATCTCCGCCGCTTCCGGTACGGGCAAGACCACGCTGGTTTCCCGTCTTTTGAAAAACAACGGCGATTTGCGCGTCTCCGTATCGCACACCACCCGCCAGCCGCGCGAAGGCGAGCAGCACGGCGTTCATTATCATTTTGTTCCCAAAGAAGAATTTGAATCCTTAATTGAACAAAAAGCCTTCCTCGAGCACGCAAACGTTTTTGGCAATTATTACGGAACCAGCATCGCTGGGGTCAATTCCCTTAGCGAAGAGGGTTACGATGTGATTTTGGAAATCGACGTGCAAGGTGCGGCGCAGGTGCGCAAATCACTGCCTGAAGCCAGCAGCATCTTCATCCTGCCGCCTTCGTTCGAAGTCCTTGCCGAACGCCTTGTCGGGCGCGGCACCGACAGCGAGGAAGTTATCCAAACCCGCCTCTCCAAAGCACGTCACGAAATCGAACAATCCGTCCTGTTTGACTATATCGTCGTCAACGATGATTTAGACAGAGCGGAAGCCGATTTGCTTCACATCATCAAAGCAGGTCGTCTGAAAAAATCTTCCCAACAAGGATTTATCTCAAACCTGTTGGAAAATTCCTGAAAAACAGCGAAAATACGCATTTACATTCCATCACAAATTAATAGAAAGAAAGCAAACAAATGGCCCGTATCACCACTGAAGACTGCACAGGCAAAATCCCCAATCATTTCGACCTGACCCTCGTCGCCGCCCGCCGCGCGCGCCAGCTTGAAAACGGCAATGCCCCTATGGTTGACGACATCCGCAACAACAAACCGACCGTGACCGCCCTGCGCGAAATCGCCGCCGGTCAAATCGGTACCGAGCTGCTGACCCGCAATAAATAATACCGGCAGGCAAAATCTGCCCAACCGCCGCGCGGATTGTATCGGCGCGACACATCCGACCGATACAGTCTGACGGCTCAAAACAAAACACACACCGAAGGCCGTCTGAAATGCCCGCCCCCCAGCCCACTGCCCCTTACGACGCGCTGACTGCCGAAGCCCGCGAACTCTTGTTCCGCACCGCCTCCTATCTCAGCCCATCCGAACAGGCCGAGCTTGAAAAAGCCGTCGCCTACGCCTTTCACGCCCATGACGGGCAAACCCGTAAAAGCGGCGAACCCTACATTACCCACCCCCTTGCCGTCGCCACGCAACTTGCGTTGTGGCACATGGACATTCAAGGCTTGTGCGCGGGCGTGATGCACGACGTACTCGAAGACACGGGCGTATCCAAAATCGAAATGGCGGCAGAGTTCGGCGAAACCATCTCCGAGATGGTGGACGGGCTTTCCAAACTTGAAAAACTCAAATTTGAAGATCACGCCGAGCATCAGGCGGAAAGTTTCCGCAAGCTCATCCTCGCCATGACCAAAGACGTGCGCGTGATCGTCGTCAAACTCGCCGACCGCCTGCACAATATGCGCACGCTCGGCTCCATGCGTCCCGACAAACGCCGCCGCATCGCCAAAGAAACCCTCGAAATCTACGCCCAAATCGCCAACCGCCTAGGTTTGAACAACGCTTACCAAGAGCTTCAGGATTTATCGTTTCAAAACCTCCACCCGAGCCGCTACGAAACCCTCAAAAAAGCGATGGACAACAGCCGCAAAAACCGCCGCGACATCGTCGGCAAAGTTTTGCGTGCCTTCAGCCAGCGTTTGGTCGGCGTGAACATCGAAGCCAAAATCAAAGGCAGGGAAAAAAACCTGTACAGCATCCATCAGAAAATGTTAGCGAAAAAATTGCGCTTTGCCGAAGTCATGGACATTTACGGCTTCCGCGTCATCGTCAACAGCATTCCCGCCTGTTACGCCGCCCTAGGCGCGCTGCACAATCTCTATCAGCCCAAACCCGGACGTTTCAAAGACTACATCGCCATCCCCAAAAGCAACGGCTACCAAAGCCTGCACACGACCTTGGTCGGTCCTTACGGATTGCCCATTGAAGTACAAATCCGCACGCGTGAAATGGACGCCGTAGCCGAAGGCGGCATCGCCGGACACTGGATATACAAATCCGGCGAAAACACCGTCGATCAAGCCGTCCTACATACCAACCAATGGCTCAAAAACATCCTCGATTTGCAAGCCAGCAGCGCGAACGCCATCGAATTCCTCGAACACGTCAAAGTCGACCTGTTCCCCAACGAAGTCTATATCCTGACGCCTAAAGGCAAAATCCTCACGCTGCCCAAAGGCTCTACGCCCATAGACTTCGCCTACGCCGTCCACACCGACATCGGACACAAAACCGTCGCCGCCCGCATCAACAACACCATGATGCCCCTGCGTACCAAGCTCAAAACCGGCGATTCCGTCGAAATCATTACTTCCGAACACGCCAAGCCCAATCCGGCATGGCTGAATTTCACCGTTTCCAGCCGTGCGCGCAGCGCCATCCGCCAATACGTCAAAAACCTCAACCGCCACGACGCCATCGTCCTCGGCGAAAACCTCCTGCAAAAAGCCCTGTCCAGCCTATTGCCCAAAGACGTATTGCTTTCAGACGACCTCAAAGAAAAATACCTCGCCGACCTCAACGACAAACAAACCTCGTTTGAAGAAGTCCTCTACAACGTCGGCATGGGGCATACCCTGCCCGTGTACGTCGCCATGCACATCGCCGAACTGGCAGGGCAGCACTTCGGCAGCGAAGTCAAACTCAGCCCCATCAAAGTCAACGACCAAGAAACCGGCCGCATCCATTTTGCCGAATGTTGCCACCCCGTCCCGGGCGATTCCGTCCGCGCCCTTTTGGTCAAAGACAAAGGCATGATTATCCACCGCGATACCTGTCCGACCCTGCTCAAATCCGACCCCGAACAGCAGCTTGACGCGAACTGGGAAGGCATAGGCAGCCACACCTACTGCACCGGACTCAGCATCCAGTCCGAAGACTCCCACGGCCTGCTCGCCCTTATGGCGCAAGCCATTTCCAACTCCGGCGCAGACATCGAATCCGTCGAAACCCCCAACAAAGCGCTGGCAGGTACGGAAGGGTTTGTCGAATTCAAGTTCATCATCAAAGTGAAGGACTTGGCGCAAATCAACCAAATCATTCACAACCTGCACGCCATCCCCCAAGTGCGCAAAGTGGTCCGAAGCTAGGGAAGAAGGGCGGTAAAGCCGATACCGTTTTGCCGCCTGATAAGGTTTAAGTCTTCTTAAAATCAAAACAAAATCGGCAGGATGCGCGAATGCTACAAAGGTCGTCTGAAAACCATGTTTCCGGTTTTCAGACGACCTTTTTTAGCCTCTTTGTTTACCGTTCGGCGGCGCTGCTTCTTTCGGCTTGCTCTTCTGCCGCTTCATACGCTTCCACAATTTTCTGCACTAGCGGATGACGGACGACGTCTTCGCTGGTGAAGGTGTGGAAATAAAGCCCTTCCACGTCGCGCAGTTTTTCGCGGGCATCTTTCAGGCCGGATTTGATGTTGCGCGGGAGGTCGATTTGGCTGATGTCGCCGGTAATGACGGCTTTTGCGCCGAAGCCGATACGGGTCAGGAACATTTTCATTTGCTCGGGCGTGGTGTTTTGCGCTTCGTCCAGAATCACATACGCGCCGTTGAGCGTGCGGCCGCGCATGTAGGCGAGCGGGGCGATTTCGATCAAGCCTTTTTCCATCAGTTTGGTCACGCGGTCGAAGCCCATCAGATCGTAGAGCGCGTCGTAGAGCGGACGCAGGTAGGGGTCGACTTTTTGCGCCAAATCACCGGGCAGGAAGCCGAGTTTTTCGCCTGCTTCGACGGCGGGGCGGACGAGGACGATGCGTTCGATTTGGTGTTTTTCCATGGCATCGACGGCGGCGGCGACGGCGAGATAGGTTTTACCCGTACCGGCGGGCCCCAGCCCGAAGACGACGTCGTGGTTTAACAGCGCGCGGATGTAGCCGTTTTGGCGCGGGGTGCGCCCGCCTATGCTGCCGCGTTTGGTGCGGAAATAATATTGTTGGTCGTGGTGTTTTTCTTCGTGTTTGTCGTCGGCGGTTTTGGCTTCGACGGCGGCAAGGCGGATGGCGTTGTCGTCCAAATCGCCTTGTTCGGCGGCTTCGGCAAGCGCGAACAAGGCGCGGCGGCCGGCGTGGGCGAGTTCGCCCATGAAGGTGAAATGTTCGAAGCGGCGGCTGATTTGGATGTCGAGGGCTTTGCCCAGGGCTTCAAGATTGCCGTCGAGCGCGCCGCAGAGGCGTTGGAGGACGGTGTTGTCGATGTCTTCAAATTGAAGATGGACGGTATGGGTCATGTCTTGTTTCCATGATGGTTAAAGGTCGTCTGAAAGGTGCGGGATGCTTTTCAGACGACCTTTCGGTGTTATTTGTTTTGCGCTTGTTCGCGAAGTTCGCGTCGCAGGATTTTGCCGACGTTGGACTTGGGCAACTCGTCGCGGAACTCGATGTCTTTCGGCACTTTATAAGCCGTCAGCTCGGAGCGGCAGAATGCGATGAGTTCTTCTTTGGTCAGGCTCGGGTCTTTTTTGACGACGAAGACTTTGAGTGCTTCGCCTGTTTTTTCGTTGGGCACGCCGATACAGGCGACTTCCATGACTTTATCGTTGTGCGACACGACTTCTTCGATTTCGTTCGGATAAACGTTGAAGCCGGAAACGACGATAAGGTCTTTTTTGCGGTCAACCAGTTTCAGCCAGCCTTTTTCATCCATGACGGCGATGTCGCCGGTTTCCAAAAAGCCGCGCGAATCTATGGTTTTCGCGGTTTCTTCGGGACGGTTCCAGTAGCCTTGCATCACTTGCGGACCACGCACCCAAAGTTCGCCCGGCTGTCCGATAGGAACTTCTTTGCCATCCGCATCGCGCAATTCGACTTCGGTGGAGGGAACGGGCAATCCGATGCCGCCGCTGTATGCTTCGATATTGAGCGGGTTGCAGCACACGCCCGGGCTGGCTTCGGTCAAGCCGTAGGCTTCAACGATGGGCGTGCCGGTAATTTTTTTCCATTCTTCGGCGACGGCTTTTTGAGTCGCCATGCCGCCGCCCAAAGTCAGGCGCAGGTTGGAGAAATCGACGGTGGCAAAATCGGGTTGGTTGACCATGCCGTTAAACAAGGTGTTCACGCCGATGAAGACGCTGATGCTTTCTTTTTTAAGCTCGCCGATAAAGCCTTTCATATCGCGTGGGTTGGTAATCAGGATGATTTTGGAACCGGTATTGGCGAAAATCATCAGGTTCACCGTCAGGGCGAAGATGTGGTAAAGCGGCAGCGCGGCGATGACGGTTTCTTTGCCTTCGCGCAGTTGGAATTTAATCCATTCTTTCGCCTGAAGCATATTGGCGCAGATGTTGCCGTGGCTGAGGATTGCGCCTTTTGCCACGCCGGTTGTGCCGCCCGTGTATTGCAACAGCGCGGTATCTTCGCGGGTCAGGGTAACGGGGCGGAAGGTATGTGCCGCACCCTCTTTCAGGGTCGTCTGAAAAGGGATAGCGCCGGAAATGCGGTATTCGGGCACCATTTTTTTGATTTTGCGCAGCACGAAATTCATCAACGTGCCTTTGAAGAAACCGAACATTTCTCCGACAGAGGCGACGATGACGTGTTTGATTTGCGTACGCGGCAGCACCAGCTCCAGCGTGTTGGCAAAATTTTCCAAGACAATTATGGTGGTCGCGCCGCTGTCTTTCAACTGATGCTCCAGCTCGCGCGGGGTGTAGAGCGGATTGGTGTTTACCGCCACCAGCCCCGCCTGCAGGATGCCGAAAAGCGCAATCGGGTATTGCAGCAGGTTGGGCAGCATAATCGCCACGCGCTCGCCACGCGGCAGCTTCAGGACGTTTTGCAGATAGGAGGCGAAATCTTCCGCCAGCTTGCCGACTTCGGCGTAAGTGAGCGTTTTGCCCATGTTTTGAAACGCGGGTTGGTGCGCAAATTTTTCAACGCTTTGACGGAATACGTCGCTGATGGAGCTGTATTGCGTGATGTCGATTTCGGCATTGACGCCTTGTTCATAGCTGTTGAGCCAGAGTTTTTCCATATAAATCAGTCTTGTTTCGTTGGTTTTATGGTTGTCTTGAGGTCGTCTGAAAAGGCGTGAGCAAACCTGCCGCAGTAGTTTTCAGACGACCTTTTGTCTTTTCTAATCAAGCAGTAATAATGACGGGCTTGTCGGTGGACATGATAATGCCGCCGCCCAAGCAGACATCACCGTCGTACAGCACGGCGGATTGACCGGGCGTTACCGCCCATTGCGGTTCGTCGAACACCAGCTCGACTGTGTCATCATCGAGATAACACAATTCGCAGGGCGCGTCCGCCATGCGGTAGCGGGTTTTGCAGGTGTAGCGCCCTTCTTTCGGGCGTTCGGGCAGGGTGAAACTCAGATCGTTCATGACGAGGCTGCGGGTATAGAGCAGCGGATGGTCATGACCTTGCACGACGATGAGTTCGTTTTTCGTCAAATCCTTCGCGGCGACAAACCACGGTTCGCCCGCGCCGCCGATACCCAATCCTTTGCGCTGTCCAAGCGTGTAGAACATCAGCCCGACGTGTTCGCCGACGATTTTGCCTTCAGGCGTGACCATTTTGCCGTTGTTGGTCGGCAGGTATTTTTGCAGGAACTCGCGGAACGGACGTTCGCCGATGAAGCAGATGCCGGTACTGTCTTTTTTGGCGGCAGTCGGCAAATTGAATTCGGCGGCAAGGCGGCGGACTTCAGGTTTTTCCAAATCGCCCAACGGGAAAATCGCGCGCTCGAGTTGGAAAGGCTTGAGGCGGTAGAGGAAATAGCTTTGGTCTTTGTTTTGATCCAAACCTTTGAGCAGGTAATGCACGCCGTTTCGGACTTCTTTGCGCGCATAGTGTCCGGTGGCAATGGTATCCGCGCCCTGCTCTATGGCATAGTCCAAAAAGCATTTGAATTTGATTTCGGCGTTGCACAACACATCCGGATTCGGCGTGCGCCCCGCGCTGTATTCTTTGAGGAAATAAGCGAATACGTTGTCTTTGTATTGAGCGGCAAAATTGACGATATCGATGTCTATACCGATGATGTCGGCGACGGCAATAGCATCGAAAGAGTCTTGCTTGATGCTGCAATATTCGTCATTGTCGTCGTCCTCCCAGTTTTGCATAAACACACCGCGCACTTGATAACCCTGCTGTTTGAGCAAGGCGGCGGTTACGGAGGAATCGACACCGCCGGAGAGCCCGACGATGATGTTTGAAGGTTGTTGAGTAATGTCCATGAAGGGGATATGGGTAGGAAACAGCAGTTTTTAAAGGCGGATTTTAGCACATTTTGATGAAGGGATAAGGAAGGCCCTAAAAGAGAAATGGCGTTCGGATGAATTTCATACCGCAAGAAATGATTGAATTTGCTCAACCAAAATAACAAAAAGATCGTCTGAAAATATTCAGACGACCTTTTGAATTCAAACTATGAACGATTAGTGTTGATGCGTGCCACCGTGGTCATGACCGTGACCGTGATCCATGCCGGATTGCGGTGCGGTTTTCACTTCCAGTTGTACGGTTTGAGGTTTGGCATTTTTGAATTTCAGGGTAACAGGTACTTTTTCGCCTTCTTTCAGCGGTTTTTTCAGACCCATGAACATAACGTGGTAGCTGCCCGGTTTCAGTTCGGTTACGCCTTTTGCTTCCAGCGGGATGCCGCCTTTAACTTCGCGCATGCGCATTACGCCGTTGTCGTTGACATGGGTATGCACTTCAACGCGGTCGGCAACCGGGCTGCTGCCGCCGACCAAGAAGTCTTGTTTGGCTTCATCGTTGTGGATCTTCATGAACGCGCCGCCCATTTTCATGCCTTCGACAGTAGAACGCGCCCAACCGTCTTCAACGTGAACACCGGCTGCGGAAGCGGTGGATACCAAACCTACTGCGATCAGGGTTGCCAATAATTTTTTCATGTATTGCTCCTTTATGATGAAATGGGTGGTTTTGTTGCGGCAAAAGCTTTCCGCGCGACATTGCATGTCGGTAATACTGTTCTCATCCTACATGCAATGGTCGTCTGAATGCTTTGACTCAGATTAAACAAAATGATTCAAATTAATTCATGAGAATTAATACTTAGTAAGTATAAATCATCTTAAAGTAAATTCAAATATACCCGCGCCACAATGCGATCGCCCACACGATACCCAGCATCGTCAAAGCGAGCAATTGCGCGGCGGAACCGGCATCTTTGGCGCGTTTTGCCAACTCGTGTTTTTCAGTGGACGTGTGATCGACGGCAGCTTCGACGGCGGTGTTGAACAATTCGGTAATCAGCGAAACAAACGACGCGATAATCAGCAGCATTTTGGTCGCGGAGTCGAAATTGAGGATGAAGGTCAAGACAATCAAAATCAGGTTCAGCCACAATACTTGGCGGAACGCGCTTTCATAGCGGTAGGCGGCGGCAAGCCCGTCTTTGGAATAGCCGAATGCGTTGATGATGCGTTTGATGCCGCTTTTGCCTTTTTTATCGGCAGCGTAAGAAGATGGTTTCATAAGTAATGTTTGTATCAATATTTATATTTGTAAAAAGAGGCCGTCTGAAAACGAGCGCAGCGAGTTTCGCCAAAACGAGTGCAGCGAGTTTCGCTAAAACGGATTCGGGTTTCAGACGACCTTTTGGAATTATTGTTCAGACCAAGCTTCGACAGCGTCGGCAAACATCGCGGCAACGTCGAAGTTTTTTTGTTTCATGATTTCTTGGAAACCGGTCGGGCTGGTCACGTTGACTTCGGTCAGATTGCTGCCAATGACGTCCAAACCCGCAAGCAGAATGCCGCGGCGTTTGAGTTCAGGGGCGAGGGTTTCGGCGATTTCTCGGTCGCGTTCGCTCAATTCCTGCGCCACGCCGCGTCCGCCTGCCGCCAGATTGCCGCGTGTTTCGCCGTTTTGCGGAATACGCGCCAAAGCATAGGGAACGACTTCGCCACCGATAATCAGGATGCGTTTGTCGCCGTGAACGATTTCGGGGATGTAGCGTTGCGCCATGATAGTGCGGGAATCAAGCTGCATCAGGATTTCGAGGATGCTGCCGATATTGGGATCTTTTTCGGTCAGACGGAAAATGCCCATCCCGCCCATGCCGTCGAGCGGTTTGATGATGATGTCGCCGTGTTCTTTCAAAAATGCGCGGACATCTGCGGAACGGGTCGTGACCAACGTAGGTGCGGTGAACTGGCTGAAATTCAAAATCGCCAGTTTTTCATTGAAGTCGCGCATCGCCTGTCCGCTGTTAAAGACCTTCGCGCCCTGCTGCTCCGCCAGCGTCAGGAATTGGGTGGCGTAGAGATATTGCATATCGAACGGCGGGTCGGTGCGCATAATGACGGCATCGAAGTCTTTCAAGGTCGTCTGAATTTTGTCTGCCGCTTTAAACCATTCATGGTCATCATCGTTTTTCGCGCCGAGAAATTCAAACGGCGCAGCCTGAGCAGTCACCAGTCCCTGCTGTACGGACAATTCGCCGCTCAAAGTATGGAAAAGCTGCCAGCCGCGTTTTGCCATTTCGCGCATCATGGCGTAGGTGGTGTCTTTATAGGTTTTGAAACTTGCCATCGGATCGGCAATAAACAGGACTTTCATGGGAACTTCCTTATAAACAAACGACGTAATCATACCTTGTATTGAGGTCGTCTGAAAGGGCGCAGGCGGTTTGGC
>NZ_AEPF01000002.1 GCF_000193735.1 Neisseria sicca 4320 | reverse complement strand
TTTCAACCTGTATCCAAACCACTTTTCAGGTTGTCACTTGGATCGCATTTGGGCAAATCGGCTTTAATCGGCTCTCCGTTCAATTTCCATAATGTGCCGTTGTACTCAGGTTTGATGATTTTGCCGTCTTGGGTTATTTGAGGTACTACCAAGCTGAAATAGACATTTTCAGCTTGGCTTTGCTCAAGACATTTATTCCCGACTTGGTAGTACATCTTAATTACCTGTTAGCGCAACAAGCGTTTTACGATGGCAATCACGAACAGAGCGGCAAATACGCCGACTACCAACCAGCCTGCTTCAAGGCCGTCGGCCTTCGCTGATTCAATACCTGTTTTTGCGTCTTCGGGCAAAGCGGCATAGGCAGATGTAGCCAGAGCCAAGGGAGCAGCGGCAACAACGGCCAGTTTTGCGCCGTATTTACGGCAAGTGTTCATCAATTTCATGATGTTTTCCTTTAGTGAGTTAAACAAAAATTAAATAGGTGCTTTTGCTATTATTCAGACCGTACCTGTAGCCTGAATTTTTAAAATTCTGCTAAAAAGCTGAAGACAATAAAGTTTTCACCGATTTCGGATAACGCGGTTTCTACCGCTTCGTTTCGGTCGTAGAAATAACCGGCTTCATTGACAAACGGTGTTTGCCCGACATCACCCGTATCAGACGGATAAAGGAAGTCGCCCGTTTCCCGTGACTGAACAATGTAAACGCGGGTAATTGTCATGTTTTAGCCTTTGTTTGGGGTTTTAGGCTGGAAACCTAAAATTTTGAGTTTTTGGCTTTTTCCGGTGGTCACTAATTCAACCGTCAAAGAGGCTTCAAAAGGGAACGACAGACCTTTGAACTGTTCGAAATTCACGGAGCCGCCATAGTCGTATTCACTAGCCGAGCTGCCTAATGCGTTGCCTTGGCTACTGTTCAGCGGTGTAGACACGATAACGCGGCAATAATCGAAAGTTTTGCCGTCAATTGGCCGTTAAAGCGTTTAACGCCCATAATTTGGCCTTGAATTTGCATTTGCATGATGTGTTTCCTTATCCAATACACTGCACTTGTAGGCGGCAGCTTTTTGCCTTTTAAAATCTATATGCGTATCGGTCGTACATAAGATTCAGATAATCTTGTTCGTGCTTGGCCTCTATGAGCTTCGTCATTTTGTTTTTTTGTTAGATGGCCATTTCAAGTAAAACTTGGGCAGATTCGTTAAGCCATAAACTGCCTTCGGGTTTGTCATGTATGGCCGATGCTTTGTTTTCGGTACATGAATACACTTCAAGGCTTAATCGTTTGGGCAATAAGTCATGATCTGCCTCGAACATGGCTAAGATTTCCGAACGATCTTTGTGCGGAAACATGGATTTTGCGGCATTGATGGCGCTCCCGACTTGGTTTTTGGCTACTTCGATGCAGCGTTCAAAAGTCAATTCAAGATTCTTTTTCACTGCTTCTATACGTTTGGCTTTCTCTTGGAATTGTGCGCATACAGGGTATGCCTCGCCGAAATACTCACCCGGAACATTCAATACTTCGAACGGAATCACAATATCCTTGGCTTTGAATTCGATTTCAAAACGCACCCACTCGCTTTCTTTGTCGCCAAGTTGCTTGCCTTTTTCGTAAACTCGAACGTATTTGGACGATTCACGGGAGCCTACATAGTAGGTTTTGCCCTTGCCGTTGTTTGATTCCCAATCCGTACCGACTGATTCGCCATCGGGCATCATGTGATGATTGGTGAACTTACAGGCGAGACGGTCGGCTTTGGCCTGCTCGGGCGTGTATTCGCCTTGAAAAAAGTCTTTGGCAATGTCGATACGGGTAATTTTGGGACGGACTGCCTGTAGGATGAAGCTATAAAGTCGTGATTCCCAACCGTCAGATGCGGCATTGCAACCCGTGGCCGTGACTTCAATCAGCATGGTATTGTTTTGCCCACCGAAATGGGCGCGGCCATATTGGGCATTGTCTGTCCCCATCAACCAGCAGGAATCATAAAAACGACCGCCTGAATGCTTGGCTTTTTCAGTAATACCGAAACCAAAAATATCGGCCAGAACCATAGATGCGCGGACGATGTATTCATCATCGGCAACCAATGGATAACCGGCGAGCAAGGAAAAAGTATCTTCGTGGATTGAAAAACTGATTTGGTCGATAAAAGCGGAATTGGCTTTGCCACGACGCAAAGGCACTTCAATCAGACGGCCTTTTGAATCGGTTAAAAAGGTGGTGTATTTTTCGAAGGTTTCGTGTTCGGTGCTCAAAGCCGCTTCGGTTTCTGCTCCCCCCCCTGTTAGATAAGGGGGGGGGCGCCATATCGGCGCATGAAGCCGCCTTTGGCGCGTCGCTTACGCTGCCGCCGCTAAACGCGGCTTCATGCGCTTTTTCGGTGCTGATGTTTTTCATTGGGACACCTCTTTGCTGATGATTTCGCGGACGGACAAACGACCGTATTCATTGGCGGCATTTCTAATTTGTGAAATACGGTCGGGTGAAGAGATGGTGAAATTAACGGTTTTAAGGCAACGGGTAACATCAGAATCGTCTTTGAAAATACGAACGATGAAAGATTTTGGAAATTTAGGCGGTTCGGGATTGACGGTGTAGAAGACGATGCACATAAGAAAAGCCACTTTTGTTAAAGGGGCTTTACGATTGTTAAAAATGCCCCTGTGATGGGGCGCAATATATAAGGTCGTCTGAAAGTGTAATTTTTGTTTTCAGACGACTTGAGGT
>NZ_AEPF01000003.1 GCF_000193735.1 Neisseria sicca 4320 | reverse complement strand
TTGAGGCCAGCCGACCCAGCCGCCGTTATTGTATTACCCAAGCCGCACTTGACGTTTTTCTGATGCAAAAAGAAAATGAACAGGTGCAGGCTTCGCTCGAACACAGGAGCAAAGCAAAATGCCGATCTACTTACGAAAAGGCGTTTACTACGTCGATATTAGGACAGAAAGCGGCCGCAGAATTAGACAGTCTGCTGGCACTAAAAACAAGCAGAAAGCGCAAAGGCTGCACAATAAATTGCATACGAGTTATGGCAGCACGAGCATTTTGACGAAAAACCGAAACGGCTGTGGGAGGAGGCCGCAGTCAGGTGGATTGAAGAGAATGGCAGCAAGAAAAGCATCGGGAACGATTTGTGCAGATTGCGTGGTCTGCCGGAACTGCGCGGGATTTACCTGCATCACTTGACCCGTGATTTCATCATGGATACCGTCACAAAAAAGAACTGCTCCGACAGCACGAAAAACCGTTATCTTGCACTGATTCGCGCCATACTGAACAAAGCCGTCAAGGAATGGGGGTGTTTGGAAAGAGCTCCCCATCTGACGCTTTATCGAGAGCCCAAACGGCGGATCCGCTGGCTGACGAAAGATGAGGCAAATAGGTTGATTGCCGCATTGCCCGACTATATAGCTGAAATGGTCATATTCAGCTTATCCACGGGATTGCGTCAGCGCAATGTTTTGGATTTGGAATGGCAGCAAGTGGATTTGACGGGAAGAACCGCATGGATACATCCCGACGAAAGCAAATCAGGCAAGGCGATAGGTGTAGCCCTGAATGATACGGCCATAGGCGTAATATCAAGGCAGATGGGGAAGCATTCCCAATTTGTCTTTACTTATTCCAATGGACGAAAAGTTCAAAGCATCAGCTCGAGAATTTGGAAAAACGCCTTGGGAAAGGCAGGAATTTCTGATTTCCGCTGGCACGATCTTCGGCACACGTGGGCGAGCTGGCTGGTTCAGTCTGGCGTGCCGTTGTCCGCCTTACAGGAGATGGCCGGTTGGGAAAGCGTTCAAATGGTACGCCGTTACGCACATTTGTCGGCGGAACATCTTCAAGCCCATGCCGAGGTATTGGACGGAATCGGACTATGTAAAGACACAGATTGGACACAGTGCCGACTTGAAAAAAATGCCTAGCTTACGCAAGGCATTGATTTAATTGGTGGGTCCGGTGGGTTTCGAACCCACGACCAAGGGATTATGAGTCCCCTGCTCTAACCCCTGAGCTACAGACCCTCAAGAGAAAGGGCATATTGTATCATAAAATATTACAGAGACAAGGACCGCTTGGCTTTTACCACCGTATATTTTATCCATAAGCACCTTGCCTCAAGTGTAGGAAAACGTCGCGTTGTTTACACCAAAGGTTGAGAAAAATAAGCCTGCAAGACTTCAAACTGCGGTGCGGCTTCACAGTGTTAC
>NZ_AEPF01000004.1 GCF_000193735.1 Neisseria sicca 4320 | reverse complement strand
ACCTTTTTGATCCATTCAAATGGAAGACTTGAGTAAGGATAAAGGCAAGTGCTTTTCTCGCAAGCTAGTGTTTGTCCTCATCCTCTTTGGCAGTATCTCTCCCGCCGTCTTTATCTGTCTGAAGCGGCGTAACCGGGAAAAACAAGATCAGCGGGTTTGCCTTAATCTGCTGCCAGAAACTTTTGCACAAATTGCCGACGCTGTCGATTTTTGTGTCGCGCGAACGCAGGGCGACGAAGAGGGCGAGGGTGAAGCTGACGATGAGGTTGACCAAGCCGATGGCGAGGACGCTGCAAATGCTGAGCATGAATGTACCAAAGCCGACGTTGCCGCTGACGGCTGCATAGCCGAGGTTGGCGGAAGAGAAGGCGACATGGCGGATGTCCAGCGGCAGTCCGAGGAGGTGTCCGAAGTAGCCGGTCATGCCCAAGAGCATCCCGAAAATGAAGTTGCCGACCAGCGAGCCGTAGTGTTTGTGGATGTAGGCGGCGAGGACGCGGCGGGGTTTGGGGCGCATGATTTTGCGCAATAAGGGGTTGAAGGGCAGGCGTTGGCGCAGGTTGAGATAGTCGGCGCGGTTGTCGAAGAAGCCTGCGATGATGCCGGAACAGAACAGCCACAAACCTGCGATGGCGGCATACCATAGGGTCGGATGATGGATGATGTCTATGGATTTGAACTGGTAGGCGGTGGTGTGGGCATCGAGTATGGGCTGTTGGTGCAGATGGGCATAGCCGAACGATATGGCGCACGCCAAAAGGATGGCGATAGACACGTTGCCGAAGACGGCGACGCTTTGGGAGCGGCATACGTCGATAAGGAGCTTGGCAAGCTTGTTGTCCACCGTTTTACCGCCTTCGTTGAGATCGACTTGTTCGGCGAAGCTGGCGGCAGTCATGGCGGGCTGTTTGGTGGCGACGGTGCAGTGCAGCATGTGGATGATCATGAAGCCTATGCCGTAGTTCAGTCCTGCCAACAAGGAAGTAATGAAGGGGCTGAAGCCGAGTGAGACGATATGGATTTTATATAGCGCCAGCAGGGCGATGATGACGCCGCCGCCTGCTGCGGAGTAGAACATTTTGAAATATTCTTTGCGGTTGCGGGTGATGTAATGCTCGCCGTGGTGACTTTTGTTTTCGCTAATGCTGCGGGCGAGCATGCGGATGCTGCTGCGGCGCAGGTGGCGGGTGCTGTATTGCTCGACCGCGGCGTAGATGAGGGAGTTCATCAGGGTAATGGTGAGGCGGTTGCGGTTGCCGGCATCGGTTTGGATGTCGGTAAGCAATTTCAGACGATCTATGGTCTGCTGGAGCCGTTCGAGCAGGTGGGCGACTTTGACGGACGAGCCTGATCCTGCGCCCGTCCCTTTGCGGCGCAGATAATCAATCTGGCTGCAACATTGGTCGAACATGACTTCGAGATGGGCAGTGTCGTAAGGGGATGTTTTATTGCGGTAATGTTCAACCAATTTTGTAATTTCGCGCTGAAGTGCAATGAAGGGAGAATCGGCTTCGAGCAGTCGCGGAGCGATGCGGATGAGGTCGGGTTCGAGGGCTTCGGACGCAATCCAAATGGCGAGCATTTCCATAGCGCGCAGACGTGCGTCAACCAACTGGCGGCAGGCGTTTTGCAGCAAGGTGGGATCGACGCTGGAGCGGATATGGTCGTAAAGGCTCAACCATTGTCGGATGCTGAGTGTTTGCAGCCAACCGTCGTCGTTTTCCGAATGGAAAAGATAGAGGAACACTTCGCGCAGGTTGGCAAAATCTTTGTAGGACGGGCTGAAGCGTTCGTATATACGTATGCCCATCTCGCGGGCAAAGCTGTTTCGCGAGAAGATGCCGAGTTTGATCAGCGCGGGATAGATATGGACTTGCGAAAGCCAGTAGTAGAAGCGGCCGCTGAAACTTTTTGCGAGTGCTTCGTCTTGTTTGAGCGTGGCGATAATCAGGTCGAAGCGTTCTGCCGCCTGTCTTCTGCCGCCGCGCCGCAAAAATTTGATTAAGGCGTTGAGAATAAGGACGAAATCGGTGTCAGTCAGACTTTTCGACAGCAGGGGATGCAGATTTTGGTGAGTAATTTTTTCCATTGCGGTATTTTTACACAAAACGGCGGATTTGGTAAAGTTCAGATAATTTATGCAATCCGCCGTAAGTGTTGTCGATATTGTGAAGCGGTTGCTGTTGCTTATACCATCTTTGCCTTTAAAAAGGTCGTCTGAAAACCAGTTTCAGACGACCTTTTGCTTATTTCAGCATTTCTTCCGGTATTTTGCAGACAGGAATCGGATTGACTTTGTGTTGCATGGCTTTGTGCAGGCGGGTGTAAATTTCCAAGACTTCGCGCTGCCTGCCTTCAAACTCTTCGGGACGACGCGTACCGTAAACGCCCATCGCCCATTCGAGTTCGGGATAGCTTGCGCCCATCTGTTCTTCGTCCGTGCGCTCGGTATCCCAAAGCCCGTCGGTCGGCGCGGCTTTTTGGATGGACTCGGCGATATCCAGTTCGGCGGCAATTTGATAAATCTGGGTTTTGGTCAAGTCGGCAATCGGACTGATGTCCACGCCGCCGTCGCCGTATTTGGTGAAAAAGCCCACGCCGAAATCTTCAATTTTGTTGCCCGTACCGGTAACCAGCAAGCCGTTGATTTGTCCGTAATAATAAAGCGTCAGCATCCGCAGGCGGCTGCGGGCGTTGGCAAGCGCAAGCTGTTTGGCGGGGAACTCGGTTTCATCGACTTCGACATCGGCGGCAAAAGTATCGAAAGTCGGCGTCAAATCCACACTCATCCCGCTGACGTTGTGAAACGCCTGCTCCAATCGGCGGATGTGTTCCTGCGCGCGGCTGACTTGGTCGGCTTTTTGGCGGATGGGCATTTCAAGCAGAAGGACTTTCAGCCCCGTCCGTGCCGCGATGGCGGAAACGACCGCGGAATCGATGCCGCCGGAAACCCCAACGACAAACCCCTTGGCGTGTGCGGCGGCGGCATAGTTTTTCAGCCAGTCGGCAATATGGCGGATAACGGCTTGGGTCTGCATAGTCAGGCTCCTGATTTGAAAGGGGGAATCATACCTGATTTTGGAAGGCGGCGGCATATGGACGGGTCGTCTGAAAATCAACTTCACAGCTTTCAGACGACCTTCCCCCGTTTTCATAGGCAATAAAATCTAACTGAATTTCGCATATCCTTTCCCGATTTGAAACAATTCCCTGATTTTGTTATTATTCATTCAAACAAAGAAATAATCATCATCCATTTTGTCTCATCCGGCCCTCATTACGGCTCATTCATCTGTTCGTTTTTACTCTCTTTTTCCCTTGTTTTTCATCCGGCAGGACGGTTTAAACGTCATTCGTTTTTTGTCTGCGTTTTATAGTGGATTACCAAAAATCGGGAAAGTCTCGGATCCCGTCCGACAGACCATGTTTTATTCCTAGTTCTTGTTAATCAACCATATACGGCCTTGCGCCCGTGTCCGCCTGCCTCACCATCCTAAAAGGAGGTCAAGGTTTGTCTTTATTTCATTTTTTACGCAATCGGTCTTCGTTTAATCCTTTTGTCGTCTCGGTAACGCTCGCTTTCGTGCTGCTGGTCATCGGCATTGCGCTTTTGGTGCCGCAGCAGGCGGAAACCGTCCTTAATGCCGCCAAAGCAGGCGTGTTCAAAAATTTCAGTTGGTTTTACATCTTGGCATTTTCCGCCTTTTTCTTCTTCCTGCTTGCTCTTTCGATCAGCAGCTTCGGCAACATCAAACTGGGCACCAACGAAGAAGAGCCAGAGTTCGGTTTTTTGTCTTGGATTGCCATGCTCTTTGCCGCAGGCATGGGTGTCGGGTTGATGTTTTTCGGCGTGGCGGAACCGCTCACCCACTACCTTTCCCCCATCACGGAAGGCGGCGACGGGATCAAACAGCAAGACGCTTTGCTCCATACGCTTTTCCACTGGGGCGTACATGCCTGGTCGGTTTACGCCGTCATCGCCTTGGCGCTTGCCTATTTCGCCTTCCGCTACAAACTCCCGCTCTCGTTGCGTTCCTGCTTTTATCCGTTGTTGAAAGAGAAAACCGACGGCAAGGCGGGCGACATCATCGACATTCTTGCGCTGGTCGCCACCCTGTTCGGCATCATTACCACGCTCGGCTTCGGCGCGACGCAGTTGGGCGCAGGCTTGGAACAATTGGGCTGGATTGAAGAAAATACCTTCTCCGTGCAAACCGTCGTGATTTTCACCATAATGGGCATGGCAATCGCTTCTGCCGCCTCCGGCATAGGCAAAGGCGTGAAAATACTGAGCGAATTGAACCTGACCTTTGCCTTTGCGCTGATGTTCTTCGTTCTCGCCACCGGCCCGACCCTCCACCTGCTTTCCGCTTTCAACGACAACCTCGGTACTTACCTGAGCAACCTCATACAACTCAGTTTCAAAACGTACAGCTACGAACAAAACCATACCGAATGGTTCGGCGGCTGGACCATCTTATACTGGGCGTGGTGGTGTTCTTGGGCGCCTTTCGTCGGACTCTTCATCGCCCGCATCTCGCGCGGACGCACCATACGCGAATTTATTTTCGGCGTGTTGGCGGTTCCCTCCTTGTTCTGCGTGATCTGGTTCACCATCTTCGGCGACACCGCCATTTGGATTAACGACCATGTCGCAGCAGGTGCGCTCGGCGCATTGACCGGCACGCCTGAAAAACTCCTCTTCCGCTTTCTTGAATACCTCCCGTTGCCGACCATTACTGGATTCGTCAGCCTTACGGTGATCGCCCTCTTCTTCATCACCTCCGCCGACTCCGGCATTTACGTTCTCAACAACATCGCATCCCGCGACAAAAGCCTGACCGCTCCGCGTTGGCAGGCAGTGATGTGGGGGCTGCTGATGTCTGCCGCCGCCACCGTCCTCTTGCGCTTCGGCGGACTGCCCACCCTGCAAACCATGACCCTCATCGTCGCCCTGCCTTTCGCCATACTCATGCTGGTCATGTGCTTCAGCCTCATGCGCGGACTAAACGCCGACCACAAATACTTCAGCACCGCCGTTACCGCCTCCAGCGTCTATTGGAGCGGCGACAACTGGCAGGACAGGCTCGAGCGTATGCTGAACCAAACGCAGGAACAAGACATCCTCAAGTTCCTCAAAACCACCGCCCTACCCGCCATGCGCGAACTGGGCGAGGAGCTGTCCGACAAATACAGCCTGAGCGTCAACATCCAAACCCACTTCGATCGCGAAGAACCGGTCGTCGAATTTACCATCCACAAAGAGTCCCTGCGCGATTTCATGTACGGCATTAAAACCATCAAACGCGAAGTGTCCGAACAACTTATCAAAGACGGACACCTCCCGCACATTCGCCACAACGTAACCTACGAACCCTACACCTACTTCTTCGACGGCCGCAGCGGCTACGACGTGCAATACATGAACCGCCGCGAACTCATCGCCGACATCCTCAAGCAGTACGAGCGTTACCTCAACCTCCTGACCAATGTCGGACAAGAACTCATGTCGCACCAGCAAACCGAATTGGCGGAATAAGTTTTGTTTGAATAAGTTGCAATAAAGGTCGTCTGAAAACGGA
>NZ_AEPF01000005.1 GCF_000193735.1 Neisseria sicca 4320 | reverse complement strand
TGGAATTCCCGTTTTCAGACGACCTTTTTTTACGTTCCGGCTTATCGTTTTCTGATATTGCCGAATATCTTGCCCATATCGTTTAAGAAACGGGGCTCGCGCTGGATTAGGTAAACAATCAAGGGGATATTGCCGATGGCGACGATCAGATAAAGCAGGGAAATGCTGTCAAACAGCATCAAGAGTACCGCGCTTAAAATGGAAGCGGATACCATAAACACGCCGTTGATGAGGTTGTTGGCGGCGACGGCGTGGGCGCGGAAGGATTCGCTGCTGGCGGTTTGCAGCCAAGTGTAGAGCGGGACGGAGAAGAAGCCGCCGAAGAAGCCGATCAGCGTCATGACCAGCATAACGGGGTATGCGATGCCTTGCGAGAGAAACCAGGTGATGCCGTTGAGTTCAACAAAGCGTTGCCCGTTGGTCAGCCATACCAAAATCAAGCCGAATACGGTCAAACCCGTTGTGCCAACGGTTACCAAGCCCAAGAGCAGGCGTTCGTGGCTGAGTTTGGCGCACAACACCGAGCCGGCGGCGATGCCGATGGAGAATAGGGCGAGCATGAGGTTGAAGACGTTGTCGTTGCCGCCTAGATGGATTTGCGTGAAGGTCGGCAGTTGGGTGGTGTAAACCGAGCCGATAAACCAAAACCACGAAATGCCGATGATGGAAGTGAAGACCGAATCATATTGCGCGGTTTCGCGCAGGAGCGCGTGCGTACCTTTGACGATGTTCCATTCGATTTTGGTGTTGGGGGCTTTGGCGGGGACATTAGGCATGAAGAAGCTGGTCAACGTGCCGCCGATGGCGACTAGCAATACTAAGATACCGACGACGGAGGGCGGCAAGCCTGCGACGGACGTGCCTAAAATCTGACCGAACAAAATGGCGATGAACGTTCCCGATTCGATCAGGCTGTTGCCCATAATCAGCTCTTTGTCGTTGAGGTAATCGGGCAGGATGGCGTATTTCAGCGGGCCGAACAGCGTCGATTGCGCACCCATGCAAAACAGGCAGACCAAGAGCAGCGGGGCGGACTGGATATAGAAGCCGAACGCCGCCACCGCCATGATGACGATTTCCAATACTTTGATCCATCGCGCCAAGACGGCTTTGTCGAATTTGGTGCTCAGTTGTCCCGACAGCGCGGAAAACAGGAAATACGGCAGGATAAACAGCAACGCGCCCAAGTTCAGCATTTGGCTGGCGGGCAGGAAGTCGTTTTTGCCCAAACCGTAGAAGCTGATCATCACAAACAGCGCGGTTTTGAACATATTGTCGTTGAACGCGCCCAGAAACTGCGTGCCGAATAATGGGGCGAAACGGCGGCTGGTCGGGAAATTCAGGTTGTCTTTTTTGAGGCTCATTTTTCGGATTTTTGTTCTTCTTTTTCTATTTCGTTTTCAAGCAGCTTGTCGGTGGAATCGTCGTCCATCAGGATGCGGTGTGCCGGTCCTTCGAGATCGTCAAACTGTCCGTTTTTGCCCGACCACCAGAAAAAATAGCCGATGGCAAATGCCAAAATGATGCTGATGGGCACCAAAATAAACATACTTTCCATCACATCGCTCCGGTCAAATCGGTTAAGACGAAAGTCTGTCCCGATACGGTCAGATATTCGTTGCGCAGCGAGCCGACAAGGGCGTCGTCGAAAAACAGCTCGATATGGTCTTTCACGACGCGCCAATATTGCGGAATCTCCGTTTGCTCGAAAGGAGCCAAAGCCTCCGCCGCCACGCCTTCTTCACTTTGCAGCTTGACGGCAAAACGCCCGCTCTGCGACTGCGTTTCGGATTCGTCATCCGGCAGCATGATGAAAAAGCCCACATGGGCGCCTTGTTGCGTTTGGATACTGAAATAGTGCATATCAAAGAATCTTAAAAGGCTGCCGCTTTTTTCAGACGACATAGTGAACACAAAAATTGTCTAAATGTAACAGTTTGACACGCCCCTGCAAAGGGCTTTGCGCCACCGCGTTCGACAGGTCGTCTGAAAACAAACCGTTTCCCTTTAAACATCAATATCTTCCTTGATTGCTCCACGCCTGTTCCAAGTCAAACATTAAGCCAAGCAGCCGAACCCGTTTTTTGCTAGAATAGCGCGGTTTACATTCATCAACCGATTTCAGACGACCCCGCCGAATCAGCGGCGGCAGAAGCCACACGGAAAGCAACATTCATAAAGTTGCCGCCATTCCGAATGTAACGATAATTTTTTCTTTCATAGATTTTACGCCACCAACCGATACGGTCTGCCGCGCAAACGCCCGGCTCGAACCACAAGCGCATCCACTATGCCTGCGGGAGATGTTTGGCGGTATATCCACGACAAAGAACAGATTGCCGATACTGCCTACACAGGTCGTCTGAAACCTTCAGGAGCCACAACAAATGACCCAAAAACTCATCTTAGTTTTGAACTGCGGCAGCTCATCCCTCAAAGGTGCCGTGCTGGATAACGACACCGGTGAAGTCCTGCTCAGCTGCCTTGCCGAAAAACTCAACCTGCCCGATGCTTACATCACGTTCAAAGTAAACGGCGAAAAACATAAAGTCGATCTGTCCGACAAGCCCGACCACACCGGCGCAGTTGAAGCCCTGATGGAAGAACTCAAAGCCCACGGTCTCGACAGCCGCATCGGCGCCATCGGCCACCGCGTCGTCAGCGGCGGCGAACTGTACAGCGAATCCATCCTCGTTGACGACGAAGTCATCGCCGGCATCGAAAAATGTATTCCGCTCGCTCCGCTGCACAACCCCGCGCACCTCTTGGGTCTGCGTGCCGCACAAAGCATTTTCAAAGGCCTGCCCAACGTCGTCGTTTTCGACACCGCCTTCCACCAAACCATGCCGGAACATGCCTACACCTACGCTATTCCGCATGAACTGTATGAAAAATACGGCTTGCGTCGTTACGGCGCGCACGGTACCAGCTACCGCTACGTTTCCGATGAAACCGCCCGTTTCCTCGGTAAAAACAAAAAAGACCTGCGCATGGTAATTGCCCACTTGGGTAACGGCGCATCTATTACCGCCGTCGCCAACGGCGAATCACGCGATACCAGCATGGGCCTGACCCCGCTGGAAGGTTTGGTCATGGGTACCCGCAGCGGCGACATCGATCCCGCAGTGTTTAGCTTCTTGGCTGAAAATGCCAACATGACCATCGCCCAAATCACCGACATGCTGAACAAAAAATCAGGTCTGCTCGGTATCTCAGGTTTGTCCAACGACTGCCGTACCATCGAAGAAGAAGCTGCCAACGGCCACGCAGGTGCCAAACTGGCTCTGGAAATCTTCATCTACCGCCTCGCCAAATACATCGGCAGCATGGCTGTCGCAGCCGGCGGTCTTGACGCACTCGTCTTCACCGGCGGTATTGGCGAAAACTCCGACATCATCCGCGAGCGCGTACTCGGCTACTTGGGCTTCCTCGGTCTGAAAGCCGACCACGAAGCCAACCTGAAAGCCCGCTTCGGTAACGCAGGCGTGATTACGACTGCCGACAGCGCAGCCGTCGCCGTTGTGATTCCGACCAACGAAGAATTGATGATTGCACACGACACCGCCCGTCTGAGCGGCCTGTAATACAGCGCATCATCCGATAAAAAACCTGCCCGAAGCGGCAGGTTTTTTTGTTGCCGACTGTTTTCGACGGCCTATTCAGACGACTTAATTTTGAAAGTGTTGTAAATAAAATAATAAAAATCAGATGTATAAAAATTCAATAAGAAAAATTTGAATAAATATAGAAAATCTTATTCAAACTATAAAAAATCTTAGTTATAATCAGCATATCTAAAGTTAGCCGCCGATACGCGGTCGATTTACTAAGGAATACTACCATGCTGTTGGCACTTTCCCTGAGCGATTTTGTCATTGTTGAAAACCTCAATCTGGATTTCCAAAGCGGTTTTACCGTCTTGACCGGCGAAACAGGCGCGGGCAAATCGATTACGTTGGACGCCATCGGGCTTCTATTGGGCGACAAAGCCGATTACAGCCAAATCCGCAGCGGCGCGAAGGAAGCGCAGTTGTCGGCATTGTTTGACATCAGCCTTTTGCCCGATCTCAAAGCCCAATTGCAGGAGCAGGGTTTTCTAGACGAAGATGCGGAAGAACTCAGCATCCGCCGCATCATCGATGCCAAAGGGAAAAGCCGCAGCTTTATCAACAATCAGGCAGCTACGCTGGCGCAGCTCAAAGCCATCGGCGGGCAGCTTATCGACATCCACGGGCAAAACGCCCACCATTCCCTCAATCAAGAATCCGCCCAGCGCGAATTGTTGGACGCATTTGCAGGTAGTAAGGCGCAGGCGGAAACCGTCAGACAGCTTTATCAAAACTGGGTCAATGCGAAAAAAGCCCTCCAAGAGGCGCAGGAACACGCCGAGACCATCATTATCGAGCGTGAGCGTTTGGAATGGCAGTTCAACGAATTGAACCAGTTGGACGTTAAACAAGGCGAATGGGAAGCCCTCAGCCAAAGCCACGATAGCCTTGCCCATTCCGCCGAATTGCTGCAAGCCGCCGAAGAAGTCGGCGACTACATTGATGGCGACAACGGCATCCAACGTCAAATTTATCAATGCCAAAAGTTATTGACCAATCTGCAAAACATCGAGCCGCGTTTCGCCGAGAGCCTGAATATGCTGTCGAGCATTGAAGCAGAACTGGGTGAAATCAGTGCCAATATGCGTGACGTCGCAGGCCGCAGCGACATTGATCCCAACGAATTAGCGGCGCAGGAACAGCGTATGGGCGAGATGATGGGGATGGCGCGGAAATACCGCATCGAGCCTGAAGCCTTGCCGCAAAAGCTGGCTGAAATCGACGAGCGTCTGCAAAGCCTGCAAGCCGCCGCCGATTTGGAAGCATTGACGCAAACCGTCGCCCGCAATCTTGCCGAATATCAGGAAGCCGCCCACGTTCTTTCCGCCATGCGCCATCAGGCGGCGGGCAGGTTGGGCGAGGAAACGACCGGACATATGCAGCATCTCGCCATGAAAGGCGCGCGTTTCGACATCGTCCTGCTGCCGTCTTCCCCCACTGCGCACGGCTTGGAGCAGGTTCAGTTCCAAGTTGCCGCCAACAAAGGCAATCCGTCCCGTCCGCTGAACAAAGTCGCGTCCGGCGGCGAACTTGCCCGCATCAGCCTTGCCTTGCAGGTTGTGACCAGCCAATACACGCAAGTTCCCACGCTGATTTTTGACGAAGTCGATACCGGTATCGGTGGCGGTGTAGCGGAAATGGTCGGCAAAGCCCTGCGCGCTTTGGGCAAAAAGCACCAAGTGCTTGCCGTGACCCACCTTCCGCAAGTCGCTTCCTGCGGTGAAAACCATTGGCAGGTTCGCAAACACAGCGAAGGCGAACAAACCGTCAGCGAAATCAGCGTGTTGGATCACCAACAGCGTATCGAAGAAATCGCCCGTATGCTTGGCGGGGAAATCATTACCGACACGACCCGCAGCCACGCGGCAGAGTTAATCAGTCTTGCCGCCGCTTAAACGCAAAATAGAGAGAGGTCGTCTGAAAAGGCAGTTTGTGTCTAATCCAATTCACAAACCG
>NZ_AEPF01000006.1 GCF_000193735.1 Neisseria sicca 4320 | reverse complement strand
TATTATGTTAAATTTATACTATCGTATCATCAAAAAGGTCGTCTGAAAACTTTTTCAGACGACCTTTTTTAATCTTTCACACTTAATTAGTGTTGATGATGGTGGTGTTCATGCCGTTCTGCCGCGCGTTTCGTTCCGATAGGCATGATCAATGTTGCATAGGATTTGTTCTCTTGGCAAACGCTTTTATCGGCGTAGTCAGCCTGATGGACGGCTTTGATTTTCCACAAACCTTCAATCAAAGGGATTACATTGACGACACCGTCTTTATCCGTTTTTCCTGAGAAACCTTGCGGCTCGCGATGGTCGTGTGTAGCCGCCAAATCCATTTCCGCCAGCGTATCCGAGCTTGCCATTACCGTCGCTTTAGCCAACGGTTTGCCTTTATAAAGCACTTTAACCGGCAGCAGGCCGCCTGCCTTGACTTCATTCGGATTTTTCAGCGGAACCAGTTCCAATTCATGACCAACCGGACGGGTCAACACGCTTTCATCCGTACCAGCTTTGCCCACTTGCAAAAACGCTTTGCCGAACATCTGAGCCTGTTCGCAATAAGTCGCGCCGGGCAGGTCTTTCAAGGTTTTCTGTTTCCAGCCTTCGCTGTTTTGCGACCAGAAAGTCGGTTTGTACACCGCGCCGACCCAATACGAGCCGTCTTTCAGGCCGGATTTGGAAACATATTGGTAATTTTCGCCTTTATTCGTCAAATCAACCGTTTTCCCAGATTTGTCGGTCAATTGCAGCGGTTTGAAAATATGCACGCGGTCGTCGGCGATTTTCTCAACATTTGGGAAATCATGGCTGTAACCCAAATCCGCTTTCAACGTACTGCCCGAATCCAAACGCACCGGAGCCGACACCCACAAATCATGCGCCTGCGCCGCCATGCTCAAGCCTAATGCGCAAAGTATCCATAATTTCTTCATGTTTCTTCCTCATATTCAATTATTTACAGGTCAAAAGCCAACGGAAAACCCGAAAAGCAGAGCAACCTTACTCTTTTTATTTTGAAATGTAAATGCTATTGATGATTATTTATAGTAATAAATCATTAGAAACCCATTATAGATGAACGATAGAAAACAAAAGGTCGTCTGAAAACGCCAAATTGGTTTTCAAACGACCACGTTTCTCAGTTCTTATCATGGAAATACAAGATATCTTTATTTTAACTTCTAAAAGTTCAGGATTTAACGCTTGAGTAACAATAGCTTTGAGCAAAATCAAGTTCAATCTGTATCTTTATCGACATCTTTATATAACTGAAATAAAGTTACATCGTTTCTCAAATATTCGTAAAGGAACACCTCATGGCGCAAAATAGCAAAAACCCCTAAAGTCATTATTTGGACAACCTTGATTGGCGGCTTCATCAGCTCATTGGTCAAATGGGGATCCGAAGTGAACATGCCGCCGCGCATGCCTGGAGAAATCTCTCCACCGGGGGCAAACATTGATGCGTGGTTGGGCTGGTCGGGTTTCAATCAACATTCTTTAGATTATATGTTTCAGGGAAATAGCATTTTAGGTGCGGTAACACTCTATCACTGGCTATTCAGCTTCGTGTTTGCTTTTGTTTACGTCGCCGGCTCAATTTATTGGGATAAGATGCGTCTTTGGTATGGCGCACTTTACGGCATTCTCATAACAATTATTATGCACGGATTCCTGATTCTGTTATTTGGATTCCGTTATCCAAAATATGCCGGAGGACTCAATGGCTGGATATGGAATCTTAATGCTGCCGAATTATATCGAGCTCAATATATGAGGTCGTCTGAAACATTTCTTCGCAGAGATTTCAGACGACCTTTTGCATTCAACCCAGTTATTTATCAAAAACAAATCAAAAACGCCGTTTCAATTTGCAGGCTTGGAGGATATGGACGGCGAGTTCTTCAACTGATTTATCCGTCGTATTAGTAAACGGAACGCCGTGGCGTTTGAACATATTTTGCGCATCTGCAACTTCGCTGCGGCAGGTATCGATTTTGGAATAATTCGAATTCGGGCGGCGCTCATTGCGGATGGCTTGCAGGCGCTCGGGCTGAATGGTAAGACCGAACAGTTTATCTTTATAAGGCCTAACCATGCGCGGTAAGTCGGTAGATTCCAAATCATCGGGAATCAACGGATAGTTGGCGGCGCGGATACCGTATTGCAGCGCGAGGTAAAGGCAAGTCGGCGTTTTACCGGAACGGGAAACACCCATCAATATTACATCTGCTTCCTGCAGGTTTTTATCGCTGACACCGTCGTCATGGCTAAGTGAGAAATTGACCGCCTCCATACGCGCATCGTAACGCTGGGTATTGAGGATACCATGATGTCCCTGCTTGGCGGCAATTGCCTCAGTATTGAGTTCTTTCTCCAAAAGCCCAAGAAAAGTTTCGAAGAAATTGATATGGAAAGCATTCGACTTTTTAATCATTTCCCGGATTTCATCATCAACGACGCTGACAAAGGCTATCGGACGCAAACCGTTTTCTTCGGCGTTACGGTTGATTTTCTCAACAACGGCACGCGCTTTTTCAGGCGTGTCGATAAAGGGATAGGTGTGGCGTTTGAATTCGACGCTGCCAAACTGATTCAGCAGCGCCTCACCGATATTTTCAGCGGTCAAGCCGGTACGGTCGGAAATATAAAACACATGGCGCGGAGCGGTCATTCGGTTATCCTCTAAAATTTAACAAGGTTGCAGGCGGTCATCATACCAGTTACACCTATCTAAATAAAGCCGACACACCCAAACTACATCAAACTACAATAAAATTAAATTACCAGCAAAACGCAATTTTTATTCCAAAAATTTCATGGTTTTGAAATTTTAAATTAATTTATAACCTTACATATTCTAATTACTCAGTCATTAATTTATTTTAAACCTTCTGTTTTACAAAGAAATAGATACTCGGAATATCAACTTCTCCATCAAATTTCATTTGACTACACGGCTGAAGACCGCAATTTTTCAGACGACCTGCAAATCACTCAGGACAGAAAAAGCATGACAGCAGCCGTTTGAATCGCTTAAAATAACAAAGCGTATTCGTTTCTTTTTTAACATATCTTGGATTGGACACACAAATGGCTGACAACTACGTAATTTGGTTTGAAAACCTGCGTATGACTGATGTTGAAAGCGTGGGCGGCAAAAACGCCTCCCTGGGTGAAATGATCAGTCAGTTGACTGAAAAAGGCGTCCGCGTCCCCGGCGGTTTTGCCACTACCGCCGAAGCCTACCGCGCATTCTTGGCGCACAACGGACTGAGCGAGCGTATTTCCGCCGCACTGGCACAACTGGATGTGGAAGATGTCGCCGAACTGGCGCGCGTCGGTAAAGAAATCCGCCAATGGATTTTGGATACGCCCTTCCCCGAACAACTGGATGCTGAAATCGAAACAGCATGGAACAAAATGGTTGCAGACGCAGGTGGTGCGGATATTTCCGTTGCCGTCCGTTCTTCTGCAACCGCCGAAGACCTGCCCGACGCATCGTTTGCAGGTCAACAAGAAACCTTCCTGAATATCAACGGCTTGGAAAACGTCAAAGCAGCTATGCACCATGTATTTGCTTCTTTGTACAACGACCGCGCCATCTCCTACCGCGTACATAAAGGCTTCGAACACGACATCGTCGCCCTCTCCGCAGGCGTACAACGCATGGTGCGTTCCGACAGCGGCGCGTCCGGCGTCATGTTCACCCTCGACACCGAGTCCGGCTTCGACCAAGTCGTTTTCGTGACTTCATCTTACGGTTTGGGTGAAAACGTCGTACAAGGCGCGGTCAACCCTGACGAATTCTATGTTTTCAAACCCACGCTGAAAGCAGGCAAACCTGCCATCCTGCGCAAAACCATGGGTTCGAAACAAATCAAAATGATCTTTACCGACAAAGCAGAAGCCGGTAAATCCGTAATGAACGTCGATGTTCCCGAAGAAGACCGCAACCGCTTCTCCATTACCGACGAAGAAATCACTGAGTTGGCACACTACGCGCTGACAATCGAAAAACACTACGGCCGCCCGATGGATATCGAATGGGGCCGTGACGGCTTGGACGGCAAACTCTACATCCTGCAAGCCCGTCCTGAAACCGTGAAATCCCAAGAAGAAGGCAGCCGCAACCTGCGCCGCTTCGACATCAACGGCGACAAAACCATCTTGTGCGAAGGTCGCGCCATCGGTCAAAAAGTCGGTCAAGGCAAAGTCCGCTTAGTAAAAGACGCATCCGAAATGGATTCCGTTGAAGCTGGCGACGTACTCGTTACCGACATGACCGACCCGGATTGGGAACCGGTAATGAAACGCGCTTCCGCCATCGTCACCAACCGCGGCGGCCGTACCTGCCACGCCGCCATCATCGCGCGCGAACTGGGTATTCCTGCCGTAGTCGGCTGCGGCGACGCAACCGAATTGCTGAGCAACGGTCAAGAAGTTACCGTATCCTGTGCCGAAGGCGATACCGGCTTTATCTACTCCGGCCTGCTGAACGTACAAATCACCGACGTTGCCTTGGACAATATGCCCAAAGCGCCGGTCAAAGTGATGATGAACGTCGGCAACCCCGAACTGGCATTCAGTTTCGCCAACCTGCCGAGCGAAGGCATCGGCTTGGCGCGTATGGAATTCATCATCAACCGCCAAATCGGTATCCACCCGAAAGCCTTGTTGGAATTTGACAAACAAGACGATGAATTGAAAGCGGAAATTACCCGCCGCATCGCCGGCTACGCCTCCCCTGTCGACTTCTACGTCGATAAAATCGCTGAAGGCGTGGCAACATTGGCTGCATCGGTTTACCCGCGTAAAACCATCGTCCGTATGTCCGACTTCAAATCCAACGAATACGCCAACTTGGTCGGCGGCAGCATTTACGAACCGCACGAAGAAAACCCGATGCTGGGCTTCCGCGGCGCGGCGCGTTATGTAGCCGAAAGTTTCAAAGACTGTTTCGCCCTCGAATGCAAAGCCTTGAAACGCGTCCGTGACGAAATGGGTCTGACCAATGTCGAAATCATGATTCCGTTCGTCCGCACTTTGGGCGAAGCCGAAGCCGTCGTCAAAGCCTTGAAAGAAAACGGTTTGGAACGTGGCAAAAACGGCCTGCGCCTGATCATGATGTGCGAACTGCCGAGCAACGCGGTATTGGCGGAACAATTCCTGCAATACTTCGACGGCTTCTCCATCGGTTCCAACGACATGACCCAACTGACACTCGGCCTCGACCGCGACAGCGGCTTGGTGTCCGAATCGTTTGACGAACGCAACCCCGCCGTCAAAGTGATGCTGCATTTGGCAATCTCCGCCTGCCGCAAGCAAAACAAATACGTCGGTATCTGTGGTCAAGGTCCGTCAGACCATCCGGACTTCGCCAAATGGCTGGTTCAAGAAGGCATCGAAAGCGTTTCTCTGAATCCGGATACCGTCATCGAAACTTGGCTGTATTTGGCTAACGAGTTGAATAAATAAGCTTTTTATCAACATTGAAAATCCCCTGATTGGAAACATTCGGGGGATTTGTTTTAACTATCCAACAGCAGATATAATTTGACTTTATTTTACGCTGAGTAAAATATGCTTCTAATCAAAAAGATAAAATTCTGCGACCATTTGGCATTGATAAAACATCTCGAAAGCCGATGAACCTTCACCCAGATAAAGCGTCTGAAGACAATTCATTCGCTGATTTTTATTAAATAAACATATGATGAACACCATTCCCTTTTTTCAGACGACCTTCAAACGACTAAGCCCTTTCTGCCTGACACTTTTTCTGGCAGCCTGCGCCGGAAGCAGTTCACCGACAGGTGCGGTTCCCGATGGCTATTACAGAGTTAAGCCCGGCGATACGCTATCCCAGATTGCTAAACGCCACGGCCAAAGCATCCATACCTTGGCATCTTGGAATAACTTGCGAGATACCTCTAAAATCGAAGTAGGTCAAGTATTACGCATCCGACGCAATACGCGCCCTATTTCCCAATCAAACCAACCAACGCAGGCTGTCGCACCGACCAACCGCCTAAACCTACAATGGCCTGTCGAAAACGGACGCAACTCCGTTATCAAGCAATACAACGGAACAACCAGCAAAGGCATCGATATAGCAGGTACACCCGGAGAGCCTGTAAAATCCGCGGCTGCGGGGAAAGTATTGTATGTCGGAGAAGAAGTACGGGGTTACGGCAAACTGATTTTAATCAGCCACAATGATTATGCGATTACAGCTTATGCACATAATGATGCCTTACTGGTACAAAAAGACCAGCAGGTTGCAGCCGGTCAGCAGATTGCAACGATGGGCAGCACAGACACTGACAGCGTAAAGCTGCATTTCGAAGTCCGTCTGAACGGCAAAGCCGTCAATCCTATGCCATACTTGCCCAATTAACATCCTCAAACTTCAAAAGGTCGTCTGAATGCTCTCTCCCGACTTTCAGACGACCTTTGTAGCTGCGCATAAGTTTATCGGAATGCCGCCGTCCATTTCCCATTCAACTACTTTTTTCCAAGCTGGAACGGACAGATGTGGCAACTGTTTTGCAATGATTTCACTATATTATCCAGTCAATCAAACATTGTGATATACTAACCAGCTAAATTTCCCGCCTTTTGCAAGCAACGGACGATAAAAGCCCCGATGGGTCAGAGCCGCTTTTGCAGCCATCATTGGCAAAAGGATTCCCATTTTTTTATTTAACACAACAAATTAAGGTCTTACGATGAGCGTAACTGTCGAAACTTTAGAAAACTTGGAACGTAAAGTAGTGCTGTCTCTGCCTTGGTCCGAAATCAACGCAGAAACCGATAAAAAACTGAAACAAACCCAACGCCGTGCAAAAATCGACGGTTTCCGTCCGGGTAAAGCTCCTTTAAAAATGATTGCCCAAATGTACGGTGCAAGCGCTCAAAATGATGTCATCAACGAAATGGTTCAACGCCGCTTCTACGATGTTGCCGTTGCCCAAGAATTGAAAGTTGCCGGCTATCCGCGTTTCGAAGGCGTTGAAGATCAAGACGATAAAGAATCTCTGAAAATCGCTGCGATTTTCGAAGTGTTCCCTGAAGTCGTTATCGGCGATTTGTCTGCACAAGAAGTCGAAAAAGTAACCGCATCCGTCGGTGATGCCGAAGTGGACCAAACCGTAGAAATCCTGCGCAAACAACGCACACGCTTCAACCATGTTGAACGCGAAGCCCAAAACGGCGACCGCGTCATCATCGATTTCGAAGGCAAAATCGACGGAGAACCTTTCGCCGGCGGTGCATCCAAAAACTACGCCTTCGTATTGGGCGCAGGTCAAATGCTGCCTGAATTTGAAGCAGGCGTAGTGGGTATGAAAGCATGCGAAAGCAAAGACGTTACCGTCAACTTCCCTGAAGACTACCACGGTCAAGACGTTGCCGGTAAATCCGCTGTCTTCACCATCACATTGAACAACGTATCCGAAGCCACTCTGCCTGAAGTTGACGCCGACTTCGCCAAAGCATTGGGCATCGCCGACGGCGACGTTGCCAAAATGCGCGAAGAAGTGAAGAAAAACGTAGGCCGTGAAGTTGAACGCCGCGTGAACGAACAAACCAAAGAATCTGTAATGAACGCGCTGCTCAAAGCTGTAGAGTTGAAAGCGCCTGTTGCTTTGGTAAATGAAGAAGCCGCCCGTTTGGCAAACGAAATGAAACAAAACTTTGTCAACCAAGGCATGGCTGACGCTGCCAACTTGGATCTGCCTTTGGATATGTTCAAAGAGCAAGCCGAGCGCCGCGTATCTCTGGGTCTGATTTTGGCCAAACTGGTTGAAGAAAACAAACTGGAACCGACTGAAGAGCAAATCAAAGCCGTTGTTGCCAACTTCGCAGAAAGCTACGAAGATCCTCAAGAAGTGATCGACTGGTACTACGCAGAGCCTTCCCGTCTACAAGGCCCGACTTCTTTGGCAGTAGAAAGCAACGTTGTCGATTTCGTTTTGGGCAAAGCCAAAGTAACCGAAAAAGCTTTGTCTTTTGACGAAGTGATGGGCGCACAAGCCTAATCATCTTCAAAAGGTCGTCTGAAACAGACAACTTGAAAGCACCAAAGCATCCCTTTGGTGCTTTCGCAACATTGACAGGAGATAAAAATGTCCTTCGATTTCAATAATTACCTCGTTCCTACCGTTATCGAACAAAGTGGTCGCGGCGAGCGTGCATTTGATATTTACTCGCGCCTTTTGAAAGAGCGCATCGTATTTTTGATCGGCCCGGTAACCGATGAGTCCGCCAATTTGGTGGTTGCTCAGTTGTTGTTTTTGGAAAGTGAAAATCCGGACAAAGATATTTTCTTCTACATCAATTCTCCCGGCGGCTCGGTAACGGCAGGCATGTCGATTTACGACACCATGAATTTCATCAAGCCCAACGTCTCCACCTTGTGCTTGGGACAAGCGGCAAGTATGGGCGCATTCCTGCTCTCGGCAGGCGAGAAAGGCAAACGTTTCGCCCTGCCCAACAGCCGTATCATGATCCACCAGCCTCTAATCAATGGCGGTTTGGGCGGTCAGGCGTCCGATATTGAGATCCATGCCCGCGAGCTCTTAAAACTCAAGGAAAAGCTCAACCGCCTGATGGCGAAACACTGCGGACGCGACTTGGCAGATTTGGAACGCGATACCGATCGCGATAACTTCATGTCTGCCGAAGAAGCCAGAGAATACGGCTTGATTGACCAAGTTCTGGAAAATCGCGCTTCTTTGCAGGTTTAAATGTCTTTGCAAAAATTAAATGTCGTCTGAAAACTATTTAAAGG
>NZ_AEPF01000007.1 GCF_000193735.1 Neisseria sicca 4320 | reverse complement strand
TAATGGACATCAATCAGGGCAGGGGTGCTTGTCCTGATTCATATTCACCCCACGATATAGCCAAATTACTTTATTTTCGATACGCAACTTACCGGTTGTCGTCATTTCTGTTCTCGCGTAGGCGGGGGGCGGGAATGACAGAATTGGATGACATGCCGGATTTAAAGTTAAGTATGCTTGCGATACACCATCTTCGGACTGCCCGTAAAACCCCATGACCGACGAACTCATAGACAAACTGCTCGAATCCTTGTGGTTGCAAGACCGTCTCAGCTACAACACCCTGCAAGGCTACCGCCGCGATTTGGAAAAAATCGCCGCGCGCTTGGAAGAGAGCGGATATACCTGGTTGAATGCCGAAGCCGCCGATTTGGCGGACGCCGTCTATGCGGCGGACGAAAAACACAGCTCGCAGGCGCGTGCCTTGTCCGCCTGCAAACGCCTATACGCTTGGTTGGAAGAAACCGAGCGTCGGACGGACAACCCGACCCGTTTTCTCAAAGCCCCGAAACAGATGCAAAAGCTGCCGACTCTGATTACCGAAGCGCAAATCGAAAAACTGCTTGCCGCACCCGATACCGAAACGCCGCACGGCCTGCGCGACAAAGCCCTGCTCGAAGTCATGTACGCCACAGGTTTGCGCGTAACCGAAGCCGTCAAGCTCCAACTGGGCGATCTCGATCTCAACCGCGGCTGCATCCGCACCATAGGCAAAGGCGACAAACTGCGTATCGTGCCTATGGGCCAAGAAGCCGATTACTGGGTCGAACGCTATTGCGCCGAATCGCGCCCGCTGTTGCTCAAAAACAAAATCTGCGACGAAGTCTTCGTCAGCCAAAAACGCAGCGGCATCTCCCGCCAACTCGCGTGGATGATTGTCAAAAACTACGCCGAAACCGCCGGCATCACCTCACTCAGCCCGCACGGCCTGCGCCACGCCTTCGCCACCCACCTCGTCAATCACGGCGTCGATTTGCGTGCCGTACAACTCATGCTCGGACACGCCAACATCAACACCACCCAAATCTACACCCACGTCGCCAACATCCGCCTGAAAAACATCGTTGACGAACACCATTCGCGAAACTAAACAATTCCATTAAAAAAAAGTCGTCTGAAAACGGAAAATACTCGTTTTCTAGACGACTTTTTTGTTGTATGGCATTAAACATTCAAAATATAGTTAATTAAAATCAAAATAGGACAGTAGCGCATCGTCAAATCGGGCGTAATTAGACAAAACGGGTCGCAGATCCCGCTTAATATTCGCCCACACCTTCTCAATCGGGTTGAGCTCAGGTGAATAAGGTGCAAGAGGCGTACCCAATCCACCCAATAATGTAGGTAATAACGATCCAAGTGCAGATGCTGATACCGATGGTGCAGAAAAGAGTATCTCGCCCCCCTATCACAGATCATGGAACAGTGCCGCTGACAGGCAATGGCAAACCTGTCCCAAATCCAACGAACACAAAACATTTGATTAATTATGTCCTCAATATTCCGAGAAATCTGGGGAAAATACGTAATATCTATTTAGAATTAAAGAATAAACTAAATGTTCAAGAAACACCTTACTCAACGGCCGCCCTACTGCGCTCGCTGATAGAGTTAAGTTGCGACCACTATATTTTGCACAATGGCACCATAGTATTTAACGATGGAAGTACTACGGATCCGGTTTTAGAGAACTCAAAATTAAGGGTAAAAATCTTGGGTGTCGCACAGGATATCGATATCATAAGGATTCCGGGCTTATCAATCAAAAACAATTAGCCACATTAAAGCTTGT
>NZ_AEPF01000008.1 GCF_000193735.1 Neisseria sicca 4320 | reverse complement strand
CAGCTTTTATTTCGAAACTTTCAAAACCATTCTCAAACCAAACTCAACAACCTACCTCAACAACACCAAAGGTCGTCTGAAATCTTTTTCAGAAACAAAGTTCGTCTGAAATCTTTTTCAGAAACAAAGTTCGTCTGAAATCTTTTTCAGACGACCTTTGCTAATCCAAACACAGTCACAAACAGATAATTGTCAATTTAACGCTGTAGCAAGATTTCCAATACAAACTTACTACCTACATAAGCAAACATTAGACTGACAAACCCGATAATTGTCCAAACAGCTGCCTTTTTGCCCCGCCATGCAGTCATACTGTGCTTAAGCAGCAAAGCACCGTAAATTAACCATGAGAGGATGCCAAATACTGTTTTATGGGTAAATGTAACGGGTTTACCGAATACAGCCTCCGCAAAAAAAGTCCCGCTGACAACTGAATAGGTCAATAAAATAAAACCTACCCACATCCCTTGGAACATGAGTTTTTCCAAACTCAGTAAAGACGGCAGAAAACCGGACAAACTGGAAACACGTCTTCTATGTAGATTACGGTTTAACAGTAAAATTAAAACGGCAAATAAAGTCACAATACCGAATAAACCGTATGCCAGCAGCGATGTACCAATGTGCGACATAAACGGCAGATCATTGATTTGGTAACCGACATATTTACCCGGAAACAGCGCGCCCAATAATAAGGTAAACGCTGCACAAGGGTATAAAAGTAGCTGCAATCCGCGCAGACGATAGAAAAAACTACCAACGAAATACACCAGCAGCATTAACCATACAATCAAACTGACGGAATAACCGAAGCCCATAATCAATACTTTGTCTTGAATGACAGGCATGAGTAATACGGCACCGTGCACGGTTAGTGCGGTACCTAAAACTGCCAGTTCGGCTTTGAGGGGATAATCTTTAATATCTCGGGTCTTATGGTTGAACCAAACGAATATACCCAATCCGGCATACACCAGTATCAGGCAAATCAGGATAGTCGGCATAACAAACTTTCTTGGCGCGCATACATAACCGCACGCGATAGTGTAAAATGATCTCAATTTTATTTTAGCAAAGAATGCCCCGAACAGGGCAGCTATTATCATTACCAAGGACAAGCATGTTAGACAACTTAACCAACCGCTTTAGTAAAGTTTTCAAAAATATCCGCGGTCAAGCAAAACTGACAGAAGACAACATCAAAGAGGCGCTGCGGGAAGTCCGCCTTGCCCTGCTCGAAGCGGACGTAGCCCTGCCCGTCGTAAAAGAATTTGTCAACAACGTCAAAGAAAAAGCGCTCGGACAAGAAGTTACCGGCAGCCTGACTCCCGACCAAGCCTTTATCGGCGTAGTCAACCAAGCCCTGATCGAATTGATGGGCAAAGAAAATTCCTCTTTAGATTTGGCAGCCGTACCGCCTGCTGTCGTTTTAATGGCGGGTCTGCAAGGTGCCGGTAAAACCACCACTGTCGGCAAACTCGCCCGCCTGCTGAAAAACGAACAGAAGAAAAAAGTCTTGGTCGTTTCAGCCGACGTATACCGCCCTGCTGCTATTGAACAGTTGCGCCTTTTGGCTGAGCAAGTCGGCATTGACTTTTTCCCTTCCGATTCCAACCAAAAGCCTGTCGAAATTGCCACTGCTGCGATTGATTATGCAAAAAAACACTTTTACGACGTCTTGATGGTCGATACCGCCGGACGCTTGGCAATTGACGAAGAGATGATGAATGAAATCAAAGCGCTGCACGCAGCCGTCAATCCGATAGAAACCTTATTCGTCGTCGATGCTATGTTGGGTCAAGACGCCGTGAACACCGCACAAGCATTCAACGAAGCCTTGCCGTTGACCGGCGTCATCCTGACCAAAATGGACGGCGATTCTCGTGGCGGTGCGGCATTGTCTGTGCGCCACGTTACCGGAAAACCTATCAAATTTATCGGTATTGGTGAAAAAATCACAGGTCTCGAGCCCTTCTATCCGGACCGTATCGCCAGCCGCATCCTCGGTATGGGCGACGTGTTGAGCCTGATTGAAGATGTCCAAAAAGGTATAGACGAAGAAGCCGCCGCTAAAATGGCGAAAAAGCTGCAAAAAGGCAAAGGCTTCGACCTCAATGACTTTAAAGAACAAATCCAGCAAATGCGCAATATGGGCGGACTGGAAAGCCTGATGTCAAAAATGCCGGGCGAACTGGGTCAGATTTCCAAACAAATTCCCGAAGGCACGGCAGAAAAAGCCATGGGCAAAGTTGAAGCCATCATCAATTCTATGACGCCTAAAGAACGCGCTAACCCTAACCTGCTCAAAGCCAGCCGCAAACGCCGCATTGCCGCAGGCGCCGGCACCAGCGTGGAGGAAGTCAACAAAATGCTCAAACAGTTCGAACAATCGCAACAAGTGATGAAAATGTTCAACGGAAAAGGACTGGGCAAGCTGATGCGTATGGCAAAAGGCATGAAGGGCATGAAAGGAATGTTCCCCGGAATGTAATCATCAGGAAATCTAAGAGAGGTCGTCTGAAAACTGAAATTGGGTTTTCAGACGACCTCTTCGTATTGAGATTCTAGTCAGTCAAAAGCATGGCAATCTATTATTACAAAAAAATAATAGTCATCCCCTAACTGTAAAGTGCAACCGCTTTTACCCATGCAAGCACCTCGCGAGACAGTTTGCGCAAGTAATTTACCGTCGAATCACCGCACGCCCCTGAAGCATACAATTCAACAGTTTTACCCTGCCAGTAGCGCTTAGCAAGCCAAGAGGCACGCGCAAGATGGAAAGCATCGCTGACAATGATGATTTTGTTCGCATCCCGTAGATCCGGTACACTCAGCACGATATTTTCATATGTACTTTTTGAATGTTCTTCCAACCGTATTTTTTCGGACGGTACGCCCATTTCCACGGCCATATCGCGCATAGTTTGAGCTTCATTGCTGCCGTCCCCGTCCGTTCCTCCGCTCATCAGCAATTCACCCACTTTACCTTGCCGATACAGCCTGACACCTGCTTCAACCCGCGAGCGCAAACAAGGATTCGGTTTTCCTCTGCGGTTAACAGCATTACCTAAAACAACGGCAATATCGGCAGAAGACAGGTTTTCAGACGACCTTTTTTTCACATTGGCTGCACATAGATGCAGCCAGCTCAAAACAGCACACCATACCAAAAAACAAACGATGCACAATATCCAATACTTTTGCATTAATACTCCGGTAGATTTTGACCTTGGGTCATCATAGCATAATCTCTTTCACCATCTTCCAAGGTTTCAGACGACGCCCCTTGGCCGCCGATTACTTATTGCATCCCTCCCCTTCCATCTTTATAATGCGCACACTCTTACGGGAGTAGCCATCTGATTTCACTGACAATCAGAGCCGTTATCAACATAATTGACCGAGTTCTACAAAGATCGGTCATGGTGGCGGCATCTTCCTGACAACACTGGAAGACAGGCAAGACGTAAGCGTTGTCCATACCCTTGCGGGCGGTATGTGCAACGCTTTTTGTTTTTGCCCGCTTCGGTTGAGTATCTTATGGAAGCATTTTTTTCTTCAATGTTGGGCGTTGCCATTGCCGAAATCGGCGATAAAACGCAACTGCTCGCTCTTTTCCTTGCCGCACGTTTCGCCCAGAAAAACGCGGTAGTCTCCGGCATCTTCATTGCCACTTTACTGAATCATTTGGTTTCCACATTTGTCGGCGTATGGCTGGCGGAAGCCATTTCTCCTGAGACCGTCAAATGGGTCGTCGGCATCAGCTTCATCGCAGTCGGCTTGTGGCTGCTCCTGCCCGATAAAGATGAAAACCCCGACAGCCGATGGCTCAAATACGGCGCGTTCGGAGCGACGGTTTTCCTGTTTTTCATGGCGGAAATCGGCGACAAAACCCAAATCGCCACGGTTTTACTGGCGGCAAAATACCAATCCTTATCCATGGTCGTACTCGGCAGCGTCGCCGGACTGATGTTGGCAACCGTCCCTGTGGTTTATCTGGGCGATATGCTGATGAAAAAAATCCCCGCCAAAGCCGTGCGGATTTCCGCCTGCGTACTGTTTTGCGTATTGGGCGCCATCACTTTGTCCGGTGGCGGCATTATGTTGAAATAGGTCGTCTGAAATGTGGGAAATCTTATTTCGACATCCGGATTTTGTCGCCATCAACAAGCCGCAAGGCGTATCCGTACATCAAGAAGAGGGCGAAGTCAGCTTGACGCAGACGCTGGCGGCGCAGCTTGGTCTTGAGCAGGTTTGGCTGCTGCACCGACTGGACAAGCTGACCAGCGGCGTGCTGCTGTTTTCCCTGAACTCGCAAAGCGCGTCGGAGCTGGCGCAGCAATTTGCCACCAAAACCATACGTAAAACTTATTTGGCACTGGCAACGGACAAGCCGTCTAAGAAGCAAGGTTGGATCAAAGGCGATATGGAAAAATCGCGGCGCGGCACATGGAAACTGATGCGCAGTATGGAAAATCCCGCCGTGACCGAGTTTAACAGCCATAGTTTAGAACCCGGCTTGCGTTTGTTCGTCCTACATCCGCATACGGGCAAAACCCACCAGCTTCGTGTCGCCATGAAAAGCTTGGGCAGTCCGATTTTGGGCGATACGCTCTACGGCGGGAAGCCTGCATCGAGGATGTTCCTTCATTCCTGGAAAATCAAATTTGATTATCAAGATCAGGCGTTCGAAATCATCGCGCCCTTGAGTGAGGAATGGCCTCCATTGGATTTCATTCATGAATAAATCCAAAATATCTGACAAGGTTTCGTGTATCGCATCAGATAATCGGAAATAAAAAAACCGCTAAGAAAGCGGGTAGTTAGGGCAACACCTTTTCAAAGTCGAAAATAATACGGGTGGCGTGGTTTTCTTTCCAGCGGTGTAGATTGTCGGTATGCCAGCGGCGGGCGATTGATTCAAAGGTATTTAAGGCGGCGGCTTGCCGTTCGCGCTTTTCCTGTTGCTTGGCTTCGCTGGGGTCTTGCCCCGATACAAGCAAACGGCGGGCGTTTTCAGCGGCTTGGCGGGCTTCTACCAGTGATATGGTTGGATATTTGCCGATTGAAAGCGTTTTACGTTTGCCGTTATGCGAAAAGTCAAACCGCCATAACTTCCCGCCGCTCGTATTGATATACAGATACAAGCCCTTGCCGTCATTCAGCTTAAACTGTTTTTCGGCAGGCTTGGAGTTTTTGATTTGTCGGTCGTTCAGCTTCATTTTTACGGTATTTTTTCGAGGTATTTTTCAGATACCGCAAAAGATACCGTAAATTTTAGGTTGCTTCAATTAAGCTGAATTAGACGGAATTATACAATCAGGAAGAAGACTATAGGATAGCAATCAGTCTGAAAGCCTTGTATTTATTGAGATTGGTTGATGGTATTAGACAGGATTAAACGAAAAAAAAACGCCTAGAATTTCTAAGCGTTTTTGTGTGTTGGTGCCGACAGCGAGATTTGAACTCGCACAGCCTACGGCCACTACCCCCTCAAGATAGCGTGTCTACCAATTTCACCATGTCGGCATTTGAAAAACTGTTATTTCTGCTGCTGAGGAGCGGGTGCAGCAAGTGCGGGTTGGTTTTCAGCGGGAGCGGCGGGCTTAGGTGCCTGCTGGGTTTGTTGTACGTTGCTGAAGTCCAAACCGTGTTTGTTTGTATGGGTATGGATATAAACCATTGCCATGCAGGTTGCGAAGAAGAAAGTCGCTGCGATGGCGGTTGCGCGGCTCAGGAAGTTTGCGTTGCCTGCGGAACCGAATACGCCCTGCGCGCTGCCGCTGCCTGACCCGAAGGTCGCGCCTGCGTCTGCGCCTTTGCCGTGTTGCAGCAATACTAACACAACCACTGACAAAGCGGAAATAATATTAATAATCCAGATAAGGGTTTTAAAGGCTTCCATATGTTTTCTACGAGGCTTGTGCTGCGTTGATGATGGCGGTAAATGAGTCATATGATAATGACGCGCCGCCAACCAATGCGCCGTCTACATGAGGTACTGCGAAGATGTCGGCTGCATTATCTGCTTTCACACTTCCGCCGTAAAGAACGCGGATTTTAACATCGCTTCCGCACAAAGACAAGATTTCTTTGTAGATGAATGCGTGCATGTCGGCAATTTGTTCTACGGTGGCGACTTTGCCGGTACCGATTGCCCATACCGGTTCGTAGGCGACGGCGATGTTTTTGGTGTCCAGCCCTTGCAATACGGAGAGTTGGTGGGCGATGACTTCGTGTTCTTTGCCGGCTTCGCGCTCTTCGAGGCTTTCGCCGACGCACAATAGGGGAATGAGACCTACGTTGAGGACGTTTTCCATTTTGCGGCGTTGGATTTCGTTTTTCTCGCCGAAATAGAGGCTTCGTTCGGAGTGTCCGATGAGGACGATGTCTGTGCCGATGTCGGCGAGCATTTCTGCGGAAACTTCGCCTGTGTAGGCTCCGTTGTTGGGGAAGCGGCTGACGTCTTGGGCGCAGGTGAGGATGCGGTTGTTGAGGACAATCTGCATGGCGTTGTGCAGTTGCAACAGGTAAACGGTCGGGGCGGCGAGGCCGATGAGGACGCGTTCGGCGGTGGGCATGATGCGGAAGCGGTGCATGAGTGCGTTGTTGTTTTGGAGTCGGCCATTCATTTTCCAGTTGCCGATGACCCATTTTTGATCCCACATTCCGATTTGGTGATGCATCTTTTTTGCTCCGTGTTGTGTTTCTTGGTTGCACGCTGCGTGTAGCGTGATGTAACGTGAAGTTTAGTGGATATGCGACGGGTTCGCAACTTGAAACGGGCGGAATGTTTGGATACGCGATGGTTGCTTGGGGTCGTCTGAAATGCTGTTTCAGACGACCTGTTCTATAATAACTGCTTGATATACACATATATAGGACATGGCTATGCACGTGCTTCATTTTTCGGCTTCGGACAAGGCTGCTCTTTATCGGGAAGTGTTGCCGCAGATTGAGTCTGTGGTGGCGGATGAGACGGATTGGGTGGCGAATTTGGCGAACACGGCGGCGGTTTTGAAGGAAGCGTTCGGCTGGTTTTGGGTGGGTTTTTATTTGGTCGATACGCGTGCGGACGAATTGGTTTTGGCGCCGTTTCAGGGGCCTTTGGCGTGTACGCGGATTCCGTTCGGACGCGGGGTGTGCGGTCAGGCTTGGGCGAAGGGCGAGACGATGGTGGTCAAGGATGTCAACGCGCATCCCGACCATATTGCCTGCTCGTCTTTGTCGCGTTCGGAAATAGTGGTTCCGCTGTTTTCAGACGACCTTTGCATCGGCGTGTTGGACGTGGACAGCGAACATCTGGCGCAGTTTGATGAGACAGATGCTTTGTATTTGGGCGAACTGGCGAAGATTTTGGAGAAGCGGTTTAAGGCTTCGCGTCAGGCGGCTTGAGACTGAAAAAACAGGCGGGCGGCGCGCGCTGAAGTTGGCGCGGCGGGAGTGTGGTTTTATAATGTCTGCCATTGATAAAACAATTATTTAACGGAGCACAAAATGGATTTTGAAAAAGCGCGGTTCAACATGGTCGAGCAGCAAATCCGTCCGTGGGATGTATTGGATTTTGACGTTTTGGACGCTTTGGAGGAGATTCCGCGCGAGCGTTTCGTGAACGAGTCTTTGCAGGGATTGGCGTATGCCGACATGGAGCTGCCGCTTGCCAACGGTCATAAGATGCTCGAGCCGAAAGTCGTGGCGCGGTTGGCGCAGGGTTTGAAGCTGACCAAAACCGATACGGTTTTGGAAATCGGTACGGGTTCGGGCTATGCGACCGCGCTCTTGGCGAAACTGGCGGGTAAAGTGGTTTCAGACGACCTCGATGCCGAGCAGCAAAACCGCGCCAAAGCAGTGTTGGACGGCTTGGCTTTGAACAATATCGATTATGTGCAAAACAACGGGCTGACCGAGCCTTCCGCGGGCGCGCCGTTTGATGCGGTTTACGTCGGCGGCGCGGTGGACCGCGTGCCTGAAGTGTTGAAAGAACAGCTGAAAGACGGCGGTCGCATGGCAGTCATCGTCGGTCGTCAGCCGGTACAACGCGCGCTGCTGATTACGCGTAAGGGCGACCAATTTGAAGAAAAAGTCTTGTTTGACACGCTGGTCGCGCATTTGGACGATAAAGAAAACCGTCCTTTCGGCGATTTCGATTTTTAATCTTTTTTGAACTCAAAGGTCGTCTGAAAACTAGCCGGACATGGCGAAACGTTTTCAGACGACCTTTCATCGTTTCCATCATTTCACACACACAACATCATGACAATTCCACAACTCACTCCGTTGCAACTGCGACAATGGCAGCAAGAAGGCCGCGCATTCCATCTGCTGGATGTACGCACCGACGAGGAAACCGCCGTCTGCGTCCTGCCCGATGCCATCCATATTCCGATGAACCTGATTCCGCTGCGCCAAAACGAGCTGCCCGATGACGATTTGCCGATTGTGGTTTACTGCCACCACGGCATCCGCAGCCTGCATACGGCGATGTATCTGGCGGACGCGGGGTTTGAAAATCTGTTTAACCTGCAAGGCGGGATTGATGCTTGGGCTTTGCAGGTGGATGGAGCGATGGCGAGATATTGATAACGCTAAAAGGTCGTCTGAAAACCATTTTTCAGACGACCTTCTTTCATATTCCCGCTTCAATAATGCGGCGGAATTTCATCACGCAGGCTGTAAGGTTCGCGCTCTCCGTTTGCGCCTTTGTCCTGCATTTTTTGATAAAGCAGCCTCAACTGCGCCTGCTGCAAATCCAGCGTCTGCTGCATTTTCGCCACCGTATCGTTCAGGCTGCCGATTAAGTCTTCCTGAAGCGCAGTTTGGATTTCCAGCTCGGTGATACGGTGTTCCAATTCGTCCATTTCACTCATTTACAGCACCATTGCGGCAACCCAGCCCGCAATCATCAGCGGGATATTGTAGTGGATAAAGGTCGGGATGACGGAGTCGCGGATGTGGTCGTGTTGTCCGTCGGCGTTCAGACCCATGGTCGGGCCGAGCGTCGAGTCGGACGCGGGCGAACCTGCGTCGCCCAACGCGCCCGCCGTGCCGACGATGGCGACGGTTGCCAGCGGCGAGAAGCCGAGACTGATACACAGCGGCACATAAATCGCGGTAATAATCGGCAAAGTGGAAAAAGAAGAGCCGATACCCATGGTGACCAACAATCCGACCAACAACATGGCAAATGCCGCCATACCTTTATTGCCACCGAAAAGCTGCATACTGTGTTCGACCAGCGGTTTGATTTCGCCTGTCGCGGTCATGACTGCTGCAAAGCCTTGTGCTGCAATCATGATGAAACCGACCATCGCCATCATTTTGATGCCTTCGCCGAACACGTCGCTGGCGGCATTGCGGTTCATCACGCCGAGCATCATGAAGACGGCAAAACCCAGCATCGCGCCCAACACCAGCGAATCTTCATACATCAACTGAATCGCAAAACACACGCCGATTGCGATTGCCGCCACTAGACTGCGGTAAGCCGAAGGTTGGGGCTGTTCGGATGCTTCGCGATTGTCCTCGGTATCAACGGTATTGGTTTGATAAAAACGCGGTTTGCGGTAATGGATAAACGCCAAAATCAGCCCTGAAACCATGCCCAAAGCAGGAATAGCCATCGCGTGCATGACGCTGATGTCTTTGACGTCCATACCCGCAGATTTGATGTTGCCCAAGAGGATGTCGTTCAAGAAAATCGCGCCGAAGCCGAAAGGCAGGAACATATAAGTCGTAACCAATCCGAACGTAATCACGCAAGTAATCAATCGACGGTCAACTTTCAAACGGTTAAACACCAGCAAAAGCGGCGGAATAATCATCGGAATGAAGGCGATATGGATAGGCACGACGTTTTGACTCATGATGCCCATCGCCAGAATAATCAGCAGCAGCGTCCATTTCACCGAACTCTCGCCTTTTACTGCATCCTGACTGCCATTGAGTTTGCGGATAATGCCGCCCGCAAGCTGCTGCGGCAGCCCCGAATAGGTAATCGCCATCGCAAACGCACCGAGCATCGCGTAAGACAAAGAGATCCGCGCGCCGCCCTTCAAACCTTCGTTAAACACGGGAATAATCCCCGACTGCGTAACATTGCCTGCGGTATCCACGATGTTTTCCAGCGGCATTCCCGCCACCAAGCCGCCGACGAACGCACCGACAGTCAGGCTCAATACGACGTGTACCCGCGACAGGGACAACACGAGCATCACGATTACTGCAATCACTACGGCATTCATGCCTTTTCTCCATTTCAGACGACCTGTCGGCCATCTATTTATATATTAAAAGAAACATCATAACCTAACATGATTTAACACGCTAGGGCAAGCCGCCTTTCAGACGACCCGCCTTATCCCGCTGCCTAAAATAAAGGTCGTCTGAAAACAAGTGAAACAAGTTTTCAGACGACCTTGGGTGGGTTTTGGGTTGCAAGCACCGCGTGCGTGCGTGCGTACCGCATACACCCTACACCCGATGCCCAGTTTCAGTAGGTCGGATTCTCGAATCCAACGGCTATTTGAGATGGCAGCGGCTTTTGTCGGATACAAGTATCCGACCTACGGCTGCGCACACATGGTTGGAGAGAGATACATAACTTACTTCTTATAACCCTAGCGACGATTTTGAGAGAACGCAAAAACAATCGCGAAAAAGGTTAAAATTAAGACATTTTTTAATGCCTGTAAAAATTCTGTATCAAAAAATAGCCACTGTACACAAGCTGATATAAATAACGATTTCAGGGAAATAAAAATTAGAAATCCCATCTTGTCTAGATTTTCGTTATAGTCCCAAAATATACTTACAAGTGGACACCATAAATGTTTTGTCATTAATTTAGATAGCCAAAAAATTGGAACATATAATATAAGCACAATGAACCATACAAAAATATTAGCATATCCACCAGTCATTGGTATTTCAGGCAAATACATTCCAACATATTTAGCTTGATTTAAATAAACCTGATTTTTATCAAAGAAGGTGTTTAATATAATTGGCATTGAAAAAGATGCTAATATGATAAAATAAGTAAATGTATAGAAAGACACTTCCCCAATAAATTTTTTTACTTCAGATCTCCTCTTGGCTTTTATATCATTAGGATAAGAGGACGTATCTTGAGTAGGTATCCGAGCAGAATCTCTAGATATCCCTTCTTCACATTTATATCTAGATTTTTTCCATAAGCTGGTAAATATACCTATAATAATAGCTGTAACAATACCGCAAACAATGTTTAAGGCTATTGATTTCAAATCATTCGAATCAAGCATTTTACTTCCTTAAATTTGGATAAATCAAAAACGTAACAGTTGAATATTTGTGCGTTCTCAATGCGCCTCTTCCCAATTCATTCCCACGCCAACCTCCGCCACCAGCGGCACGTTCAACATCCCCTCATCCACTTTCGCCATAATCTGCGGCAGTTTTTCTTTGACTAAATCCAGTTCGGCTTCGGGTACTTCCAGCACCAGTTCGTCATGCACCTGCATAATCAGTTTGCTTTGCAAGAGGTCGTCTGAAAGCCAGCGGGACACGTCTATCATGGCGCGTTTGATGAGGTCGGAGGCGGTGCCTTGCATGGGGGCGTTGATGGCGGCGCGTTCGGCTCCGGCGCGGGCGTTGGCGTTTTTGTTGCGGATGTCGGGCAGGTAGAGGCGGCGGCCGAACAGGGTTTCGACGAAGCCTTGGGCGGCGGCTTGTTCTTTGGTGCGCTGCATGTATTCGGCAACGCCGGGATAGCGGGCGAAGTAGCGGTCGATGAAGGTTTTGGCGGACAGGTTGTCTATGCCCAGCGATTTGGCGAGACCGTATTGGCCCATGCCGTAAATGAGGCCGAAGTTGATGGTTTTGGCGTAGCGGCGTTGTTCGGGCGAGACGTTTTCGGGGGCGATGCCGAATACTTCGGCGGCGGTGCGGCGGTGTACGTCTTCACCGTTTTGGAACGCGGCGATGAGGGTTTTGTCGCCGGAGAGGTGCGCCATGATGCGCAGCTCGATTTGGGAGTAGTCGGCGGAAACGATGACGCTGCCTTGCGGTGCAGTGAAGGCGCAGCGCACGCGGCGGCCTTCGGCGGTGCGGATAGGGATGTTTTGCAGGTTGGGGTTGTTACTGGCGAGGCGGCCGGTGATGGCGACGGCTTGGGCGTAGGTGGTATGCACGCGGCCGTCTTTGGGGGAGATCATTTCGGGCAGTTTGTCGGTGTAGGTGGATTTGAGTTTCGCCAGGCTGCGGTTTTGCAGGATGATTTTGGGCAGTGGGTAGTCGGGCGCGAGCTGTTCGAGCACGGCTTCGTTGGTGGAAATGCCGCCTTTGGCGGTTTTTTTCAGACCTTTGGTGGGGATGCCCATTTTGTCGAACAGGATTTCTTGCAGCTGTTTGGGCGAGTTGAGGTTGAACGGCTGGCCTGCGGCGGCGTAGGCTTCTTGTTCGAGCTTCATCAGCTCGGCGCCGAGTTCCGCGCTTTGGCGAGCGAGTTCGGCGCGGTCAATTTGTACGCCGTTGCGTTCCATTTCAAACAATACCTGCGCGACGGGCAGCTCCATTTTTTCATACATTTCAAGCTGTTTGGCGTCCATTTGCGCGCGCAGGTGCGCTTCGAGGCGCAGGGCGAAATCGGCGTCTTGTGCGGCGTATTCGGTCGCTTGCTCGATGGCGACATCGGCAAAGCCGATTTGCTTCGCGCCTTTGCCGCACAGCGATTCGTAGGTAATGGTTTCCAAGCCGAGCCAGCGTTCGGACAATTCGTCCAAGCCGTGTCCGAGATGGCTCTCGATGATGTAGGAAGCGAGCATGGCGTCGCCGGCAATGCCGTTCAGGGCGATGCCGTAGTTGGCGAAAACGTGTTGGTCGTATTTGAGGTTTTGCCCGATTTTTTTCAGAGCGGGGTTTTCCAAATATGTTTTCAGACGACCTAATACGTCTTGCAAATCAAGCTGTTCAGGCGCGGCAGTCAGGCTGTGTCCTACGGGGATGTAAACCGCTTCGCCTGCTTGGAACGCGATGCTGATGCCGACCAGCGCAGCGTTCATCGCGTCTAATGACGTGGTTTCTGTATCGATGCCGATTGTGTCCGTCTGCGACAGTTTGTCCAACAAAGCGGCAAACTGCGCTTCGGTGGTAACGGCTTGATAATCCAGCTTTTCGGGGGCGGGGGCATGTTCTATGATTTTTTCAGACGACGTTTCCATGTCCAGTGCCGCCTGCTCGCCTATCGTATCGCTGCCGAACAAATCGCCGTCCGCCGCTTCGTGCATACGGCTTTCCGCTTCTTTCAACCAAGTGCGGAAGCCCCAGCGTTTGAAATCGACCGCAAGCTGCGACCATTTCGGCGAAGTGCGGCGCAGGCTTTCGAGGCCGTCTGAAAGCTCGGTGTGTAAATCCACATCCGTTTTAATCGTTACCAAATCATACGAAAGCGGCAGTTGGGGCAGCGCGGCTTGCAGGTTTTCGCCGACCTTGCCTTTGATTTCCGCAGCGTGTTCCATCACACCAGCCAGCGAGCCGTAGGCTTCCAGCCACTTCACCGCCGTTTTCGGACCGCATTTCTCCACGCCCGGCACATTGTCCACTTTGTCGCCCATCAGCGCGAGATAATCGCGGATTTGGTCGGGGCGCACGCCGAATTTCTCCTTCACGCCTTCAATGTCCAGCGTTTCGCCGCTCATCGTGTTCACCAGCGTCACGCGCTCGTTCACCAGCTGCGCCATGTCCTTATCGCCGGTGGACACCACCACATTCCAACCCGCTTCGCCGCCCATCGCCGCCAGCGTGCCAATAACGTCATCCGCTTCCACTTGCGGAATCACCAGCACCGGCCAGCCCATCAGCCGCACCAAATCCGGCAAGGCTTCCGCCTGCGGGCGCAAATCGTCCGGCATCGGCGGACGCGTCGCCTTGTAGTCGGGAAACATCTCGTGGCGGAAATTCTTACCCTTCGCATCAAACACCACCGCGCAATAGTCATGCACATAATCCGCACGCAGCCGGCGTAGCATGTTCAACACGCCGTAAAGCGCACCCGTCGGCGCACCATCAGGCGCGGTCAATTGCGCCATTGCGTGATACGCGCGGTAGAGATAAGAAGAGCCGTCAACGAGGAGGAGAGTGGGTTTGGACATGGTGAACCTGCTTGAAATAAGTGAAAAATAGATGGATGGATTATAAAGGAAAAGGCAAGAGGTCGTCTGAAAGCAAGTTTTCATGGCATAACACGTTCCACTCAAAACGCCCTTCCTTTTTGCGACCAGGCCGTTAGACATTGCCGTAGAAAGGTCGTCTGAAATTTCAGACGACCTTTTTGCATACCGTCAATGCAGCATCCATCAATATTCCGCCGAATGCCAAAACGGCTGGCCTACGGTCGGCGTACTGGCTTGCGCTTTGGTTCGCGCTTCGACCGGTCCGGCTTCAAATGCCAGCCGCCCGGATTCGACGGCGAGTGCGAAGGCGCGCGCCATGTTGACGGGGTCGCCGCTGCGGGAAACGGCGGTGTTCAGCAATACGCCGTCAAAACCCCATTCCATCACTTGCGCCGCCTGCGAGGGCAAACCCAAGCCCGCGTCGATAATCAGCGGCGTGTCGGGCAGGCGTTCGCGCAGGACTTTTAGTGCATAGGCGTGAACCGCGCCCAAACCTGTGCCGATGGGCGCCGCCCACGGCATCAATGCCCGACAGCCCGCGTCGAGCAGGCGGCGGCAGGCAATCAGGTCTTCGGTGCAATAAGGCAGCACTTTGAAGCCGTCTTTAATCAGGATTTCCGCTGCTTCGACGAGTTGGAACACGTCGGGCTGCAACGTGTCGTCATCTCCGATGAGTTCGAGTTTGATCCAATCGGTTTCAAACACTTCCCGCGCCATCTGCGCCGTCGTTACCGCTTCCTGCACGCTTTGGCAGCCTGCTGTGTTCGGCAGCACGGGCACACCGCTCTCTTGCAACAGCGACCAAAACCCCTGACCATGCGCCTCGCCTCCGCTTCCCGCGCGGCGCAGAGAGACGGTAATCATCGCAGGCTGGGCGGTTTGGATGGATTTTTTGAGAATTTCAGGGGTCGGGTAGGCAGCCGTGCCGAGCAGCAGCCGAGAAGGGAAAGTTTCTCCGTATAGGGTGAGCATGATGGGTTCCTTTGTATAGTGGATTAACTTCAAACCAGTACGGCTTTGTCTTGCCTTAGCTCAAAGAGAACGATTCTCTAAGGTGCTGAAGCACCAAGTGAATCGGTTCCGTACTATTTGTACTGTCTGCGGCTTCGTCGCCTTATTCTGATTTTTGTTAATCCACTATAACGTTGTTTTTGGGACAGGGGTCGTCTGAAAAGGCAAAACCGCCTAGCCGCCGACCACCGGCCGCACAATATCGACTTTGTCGTTTTCGTTCAAAACCGTTTCCGCATACGCGCCTTTGGCGACAAATCCGGTATTCACGGCGACGGCAAAAGGCTTTTGCGGCGCGGTTTGGGCGATGAGGTCGGCAACGGTCGTGCCGTGAAGTTCGGCGGGTTCGCCGTTTAAGATGATGTTCATGGTTTCTCGATATTTCGGTGTTTATAGAGGTTTTCAGACGACCTTTGGCAAAGGTTGGGTTTCAATTCAACCTACAACACTTGCAGGGGCAAATTATTTTTTGTCCTAATGATACAAATCAAAAAAATTACCACATTGCTTTAAATCTACGCCTTTTTGTTGCAACATCAGACCTTCTTGTCGAATAAATTCGAATGTATTGATGTATGCAACATTGTCATCATTCACTTTGCTGAATAAGTCATCACCCTGTTTCAATGTGGCTATCCAGTTACGGCGAATATCTTCCGCCTCACGATTGCTCAATGACGGCATCTTTTGTAGAGCATCACTGATTTCATTGTTCAAATACCAGTGAATAACAAAAAGTGCTATTGCCATGCCGTCAGGGCTGTACATTTCATTGAATTTTTTTTCTACCGTCTTAACCCTGTCTGCCGGAAGGTTTTTCATTTTTTGTTCTATAAATCGGTCGGGGGCTCCTCCATCTTTATTCATATGTTCAAGCGCGCCGGTCAGTACGCCGCAAAGCAGATACAGTTCTTTTTTCTGCGGTTCTTCCTTGTGACTTGCGGCTGAAGCTGTCGATATGAAACTGAAAGATAAAGCTCCGATCAATAATCCGTTGAGCAATTTTTTCATGGTCATCCACTATAAGTTTCTTTATTCGCGATGCGCCTGCTCTTGCTTGAACCCGTCGCCCCATTCCTTCAATGCCGTCAGTACGGGGGCAAGCGTTTTGCCGTAGTTGGTCAGGCGGTATTCCACGCGCGGCGGGACTTCGGGATACACAGTGCGCAAAATGATGCCGGCAGCCTCCAATGCACGCAGTTGCGCGGTCAGCGTGCGCTGCGACACATCGGGCAGGATGCGGCGGATTTGGTTGAAGCGCAGCGTGCCGTCCGTGTGCAGGCGGTAGAGTATCGTGCCTTTCCATTTGCCGCCGATGACGGAAAGCGCGGCTTCCACCGAGCAGCCTTCGGCGCAGTCGTAGCTTGGGTGCGGTGTGCGGGACATGGTGGTATCCTTTAAGTAACTATCTGAAAAATATGTGCGTTCTTGTTAATGATATGTTTCGGGCACATGATACACGCTTTCAGACGACCTATTAGGAAAACATTATGAAAGCCATCGGTTTCACCCGCCCTTTACCCGTTTCCAACCCTGAGACCTTGCTCGACATCAATTTGCCCGAACCCGAACTGCGGCCGCACGATATTTTGGTTGCCGTGCAGGCGGTTTCGGTCAATCCTGTCGATGTGAAAGTTCGGGCGGCGCATACGTCTGAGGCAGGAGCGTACCGCGTATTGGGTTACGACGCGGCAGGCATCGTTCAGGCAGTCGGCAGCGAAGTGCGGAATTTCAAAGTCGGCGACGAAGTGTATTATGCGGGCGCCCTCAACCGTCAAGGTTCAAACGCACAATTACAAGCGGTCGACGCGCGCATTGCTGCCAAAAAGCCGTGTTCGCTGGATTTTGCCCAAGCCGCCGCGCTGCCGCTGACGGCAATTACTGCATGGGAAACGTTGTTCGACCGCTTGGACGTGAACAAACCCGTGGCAGGCGGCGCAAATGCGCTGCTCTTAGTCGGCGGCGCAGGCGGGGTCGGCTCGCTTGCCATCCAGTTTCTGAAAAAGCTGACCGACATCCAAGTCATCGCCACCGCCTCCCGCCCTGAAAGCCGTGCGTGGGTGGAGAAATTGGGTGCGGATTTCGTCATCAACCATCATGAAAACATGGCGGAACAGATTGCCGCGTTAAATATCGGCGCGCCATCGTTCGTTTTTTCCACCAACCATACCGACCGCCATCTGCCGCAAATCGTGGAGCTTATCGCCCCGCAAGGCAGAATCGCGCTGATTGACGACCCCGAAACGTTGGACGTGAACCCGCTCAAAGGCAAAAGCCTGTCGCTGCATTGGGAATTTATGTTTACCCGCCCGCTGAGCGAAACGGCGGACATCGAACGTCAGGGCGAAATCCTTGCCGAAACCGCTCGGCTGGTGGACGAAGGCATCATCCGTCCGACCGCCACCCAAATCCTGCACGGCATCAATGCTGCCAACCTGCGCCGCGCCCATGAGATGCTGGAAAGCGGGGATATGGTAGGGAAGCTGGTGATCGAAGGCTGGGACAATTAAATCCGCCGATTATTCTTTACGCCGTTATGCCCGCTGGTGCCTGTATGGCATCCGAAATAACGGCAATCGAATATCCTAATTGAGCAGGTCGTCTGAAATTTGGTTTTCAGACGACCTTATTCATTCCACAAAGCCCGAAACGCTTTAACCACGGCTTCGGGATTTGCCGCTTCGGTAACGGCGCGGACGACGGCGAGAGAGGGAACGCCGGTAGCAAGGACGGCTCGGGCGTTGTTCAAATCGATGCCGCCGATGGCGACGACGGGCGTGCCGCCTGCCTGTTTCACATATTCGCGCAGTTTGTCCAAATCTTGCGGGGCGGTGGGCATTTGCTTGGTCGTGGTCGGGAAAATCGCGCCGCTGGCGACGTAGCTGGGATGTACGGACAGGGCGCGGTCGAGTTCGGCGACGGAGTGTGTACTCAAACCCAAACGCAAACCGGCGGCGGCAATGGCGGCAAGGTCGGCGGTGTCCATGTCTTCTTGTCCGAGATGCACGCCGTATGCGCCTGCTTCTATCGCCTCGCGCCAGTGGTCGTTGATAAAAAGCTGTGTACGGCTGCCCTGACAGGCGGCGACGCAGCGGGCGATTTCGCGTTTCAATTCATCGCCGTGCAGGGTTTTACAGCGCAGTTGCACCGTGTCGGCACCTGCTTTGACCATGCGTTCCACCCAATCGGCTGTGGGAACGACGGCGTAGAATTTAAGCGGGGATTTTAGGGGTGGGAAGGTCATGGGGGTGTCCTTTTAAGTTATCGCTGATGGCGTTCTTGCAGGCGTTCGGTATGCGCCCGCAGTTTTTCTCCATCGGCTTGGTATTCGTTTGAAGACAGCACGGCGGTTGTTGCTTCTATTTCCTGTGGCAGCAATAAGGTCGTCTGAAAACGTCTGATATAGGATGCTGCCTGTCTGATACGGCAGACATTCGGCGGCATTTGCGTTTTCAACTCACAATCGCCGAGGAAAACCACCATCGAATGAAATTTTTCTTCCGGCAGTTGCAGCAGTTCGGATAATGCTTTGATGTGTGCGTAATTTTGGCGTAACGGATTTTGAAAGTAGTGTTTCTGCTTATAGACGACTTGAGTCCATTTCGATTGCTTCTCGTTGCCGAAAATCCAACCTGTGTAATTTTTGGTTTCTATGACAAATATCCCAAAAATTGAAACATAAATATGGTCGATTTGCGTCGTGCCGCTGCGGGACGGAATAATCAAATCGTGAAATTCGATATAGGTTTCTTCATCCAAATCTTTTCCGATTACTGAACGGACTGCCCGTTCGCCTATGCGTCCTTTTACTTTGGGATTTTGGAGAAATGCTTTCAAGAAAAGCAGGGGAATGACGAGCAGGAAAATCCAAAAGATACCTGACAGGTTTCCTATTGCTTGTTCAATCATGACGTTTTCCTTTTTGTTTTATTGTTTAATGAAAGTGAGCAGCTTGGTATAGCCATCTAATGGGGTCGTCTGAAAACATCGAGTATTCATATTTATGCCGTAAAGTAGAAGACGGATGATACTTGATGGGAAGCTCCCGCTTTTATAACCAACGGCGGACGCGCCGATAGTAAGACTCGTACTCTGCACCGAATTTCTGCGCCAAAACGCGTTCTTCGGGCATGATTTGAAAGCGTGTCATATAGACAACAAATGCAGCCAAAAACAACCACGGCAGCGGGTGCGCCAAATAGCCCGCCCATGCAACCAGCCAGCAGCCCATACCCGCATACATCGGGTTGCGGCTGAAACGGTACACGCCGTCTGAAACAAAGTGTTCGGTTTGTTCGGGGTTGAACGGGCTGATGGTCGTGCGCACACGACGAAACGCCCGCACACCTAATACGCCCAATGCCGTCCCAAACACCATCAAAACAACCGACAACAATATAGGAAAGCGCGGCAGTATGCCGGCCAACGCCGACACTTGGGCAAAGACGTACATCAACAACGCACAAATAAAACATATCGCCGGCGGCGGAATTTTGGTTTCTAAATTCATATTGTTACCTTTATAAAACTGATAGCGTATAAAACTGATAGCGCGGCGTTTTCAGACGACCTCAAATTTATCTTTCAATATACGCCAAACCGCTTTCTTCATCACGTTCGGGCGCATCTTTTCCGTCAAACAGGGCGACTGCCAATCTGACGGCGGTGGCGGTTACGGCGGGGGAAATCATGAAGCCGTGGCGGAAAAGGCCGTTGATTTCAATCAGGCGTCGGGCGCGGCTGTAACGGATTTCGGGGTTGTGGTGATTGAGCGTGGGGCGCAGGCCGGTGGCGATTTCGAGGATGTCGGCTTCGCCGAAGGCGGGGTGGACGGCATAGAGCGCGGACAAGAGTTCCAGCCCGGAACGCACGCTGGCGGGGGCTTGGCTTTCGCTTTCGATTTGGGTCGCGCCGATGACGAAGACGTGGTTTTCTTTCGGGGCGATGTAGAGCGGATAACGCGGGTGCAGGAGGCGCACGGGGCGGTTGAGTGTGATTTCGGGTGTATAAACCCGCGCCACTTCGCCGCGTATGCCGCGCAAGGTGCTGGTGTGTTCGGGGGATTGGTTCCACGCAGTTTTGGCGCCGTAGCCGCGGCAGTCGATCAGCCAGTCGTATTGGGCTTGCAGGTCTTCGGGGGCGCATTCGTGTTCCCAGTGGCAAGGGACGTTCAGTTCGTCCAAAGCGTCGGCAAGTGCAGACAACATCTGTCGCCCGTCGAGCTGACCTTCGGTTGGCAGGTAGATGCCGTCTGAAAAACGTCCGCCGAGTTGCGGTTCGCGTTCGGCGATTTCATCGGCATGCCAACGGACGATTTCGTCATCCGCCACGCCGCCGCGTTTGAGATGGCGCACGAACTCGCCGGATAATGGCTTGTCCTGACCGTGCCATACAATCAGGCTGCCGTTTTCTTGCATCATGGTCAGTGTTTTCAGACGACCTCTAATGTTGCGCCACAGCGGAATGCTCTGCCTGCCCAGTTTGATGACTTCAGGCGTAGCCTCGACCGCTTCAGCCGCAGGTGCGAGCATGGCGGCGGCAACATAAGCGGCGGCGTTTTCACCTTTGCGTCCGCCTTTGTCAAAGAGGGCAACCGATAAACCTTGTTCTGAAAGTTGTAAGGCAGTCAAGCGGCCGCAGAGGCCGCCGCCGAAAATGGCGATACGGGGCATGGTGGATTCCTTTGCAGTATTTGGGCAGTCGTGAGGACGAAAGATGAGATGGAAGCGGAATCCACCGAATGGCGGGAAATGCGGGAAAGGGACCAGAAGCCTGAAAAGGCGTTTGACAGCTTGTTTCCTACGCAGGCATTACCCCGACAGGTTCTACGGATTCCGCTGGCGCGGTCTCAGCTGTTTGCGGGAACAAACAGCACTCCGACAAGAAAATATCAAGTTTATACAGATCTGTTTATTTTGGCAAAAGATCGTCTAAAAATACAAGTTTTCATAAAGCAAAATACTTTACAAAAGTAATTTTCCAAATCAATCTTAGCACTTTGTCCAAAATGAAACGCTCTATTAAAGTAAAGAAATTTGTTTCAAAACACGAAAAATGAAAAAACTTCAAACACAAACAAATAACGATAAATAAATAATTACCTAAACTAAAAAATAATTTATAGCATACAATTCAAAATCTTGAATTAACAATAAAAAGTGTCATCCGCAATGCGGATGACACTTAATTTCGAAGCAATTATTCGCTAACTGTATTATCAGCTTTATCAACTAATTCTACGAGTGCTAACGGGGCATTATCGCCTTTGCGGAAACCATACTTCAGCACACGAACATAGCCACCATTTCGGGCAGCAAAACGTGGACCCAATTCATCAAACAATTTGACCACAACATCACGATCACGAGTGCGGTCGAATGCCAAACGACGGTTTGCTAAGGAAGGTTTTTTACCCAATGTAATCAAGGGGTCTACTACGCGGCGCAATTCTTTAGCTTTAGGCAAAGTTGTCACGATAGTCTCGTGAGTCAACAATGAGTTCGCCATATTACGCAGCATTGCAGCGCGATGGCTGCTTGTACGGTTTAATTTGCGGTTACCATTACGATGACGCATGTCATTATCCTTTAATCTTCAAACTTACGGCTTTTCTAAGCCTACAGGCGGCCAAGCTTCCAATTTGGAACCCAGTGTCAATCCTTTAGACGCCAACACCTCTTTGATTTCATTCAAAGACTTACGACCCAAATTCGGAGTTTTAAGAAGCTCTGTTTCAGTACGTTGAATCAAATCGCCGATATAATAAATATCTTCAGCTTTCAGACAATTAGCTGAACGTACAGTTAACTCCAAATCATCTACCGGACGCAGCAAGATAGGATCAATAGGAGAAGCTTTTTCTTCAACTTCTTCTACTGGAGTACCTTGCAAATCAGCAAAGATAGACATTTGATCAATTAAAATACGAGCGGCACTACGTACAGCTTCTTCAGGATCAATAGAACCATCGGTTTCAATATCCAAAACCAACTTATCTAAATCCGTACGTTGCTCTACGCGTGCAGGTTCAACTTCAAAGCTAACACGACTGATGGGCGAAAAGCTCGCATCCAACTGAATTGCACCAATCTGACGGTTCTCATCGCGGACAACACGACGACCGGAAACAGATTGGTAGCCACGACCCTGCTCAACTTTGATTTCCATCTCAATTTGACCGTTCTCAGCCAAATGACAAATAATATGCTCAGGATTTAAAACTTCCACATCATGTGGCAATTCGATATCACCGGCAGCAACTGCACCGGCACCTGACTTTCTCAAAGTTAACTGAACTTGTCCGCGTCCATGCAGCTTAAATACAATACCTTTGACATTCAATAAAATATCAACAACATCTTCTTGAACGCCATCAACAGTAGAGTATTCGTGCAACACACCAGAGATGGCAACTTCGGTAGGAGCAAAACCATTCATGGATGACAGTAAGATACGACGCAAAGCATTACCTAAAGTATGACCAAAACCGCGCTCAAACGGCTGCATAGATACTTTTGCACGAGTTGTAGATAAAGTATCGACATCAATTTGACGAGGTTTCAAAAATTCGGTTGTGCTATTTTGCATTTAACTGTCCCTCACTGAGCTAGCATTATTTAGAGTAGAATTCTACCACCAGCTGTTCATTAATATCGCCAGTTAACTCTGAACGATCCGGCATATTTTTAAATACACCTTCCAATTTGTCTGCATCAACAGAAACCCAGCTTGGCAGACCAATTTGAGTTGCTAAACTTAAAGCTTCTTGAATACGAACTTGTTTTTTAGCTTTCTCACGAACAGCTACTACATCCCCTGCTTTAACTTGGAAAGAAGGAATATTTACAACCTGACCGTTAACGGTAATTGCTTTATGAGAAACCAGCTGACGTGCTTCAGCACGAGTCGAGCCAAATCCCATGCGATATACTACATTATCCAAACGAGACTCTAACAATTGCAGCAGCAATTCACCGGTAGAGCCTTTACGTCGATCTGCTTCTGCAAAATAGCGACGGAATTGACGTTCTAAAACGCCATAAATACGACGAATCTTTTGCTTTTCACGCAATTGCAAGCCATAGTCAGACAAACGTGGTTTCTTTGCACCATGCTGACCAGGAGCTGAATCAAGTTTACATTTAGAATCCAAAGAACGACGAGCGCTCTTCAAAAATAAATCGGTGCCTTCTCGACGTGCCAATTTACATTTAGGGCCAATATAACGTGCCATGTTTCAATCACTCCTTTAAATACGACGTTTTTTAGGCGGACGGCAACCGTTATGAGGCAACGGAGTAACGTCAGTAATACTGGTAATTTTAAAACCAAGAGCGTTGAGTGCACGTACAGAAGATTCTCGACCAGGGCCAGGACCTTTTATACGAACTTCTAAATTTTTAACGCCATATTCTTGGGCAACTTTACCAGCTGCTTCTGCAGCTACCTGAGCTGCAAATGGTGTACTTTTACGAGAACCTTTAAAACCAGCACCGCCAGAGGTAGCCCAAGACAATGCATTGCCTTGACGGTCAGTGATTGTAATGATGGTATTGTTGAAAGAAGCATGTACATGCACAATACCTTCGCTTACGGTTTTACGTACTTTTTTACGTACACGCGAAGCTGTGTTTGCTTTAGCCATTAATAAAATTCCTTAAAAATTATTTTTTACCAGCAATCGCTTTACGCGGACCTTTACGGGTACGAGCATTTGTGCGAGTGCGTTGACCACGACAAGGCAAACCGCGACGATGACGGAAACCACGATAACAACCCATGTCCATCAATCGTTTGATGCTCATCGTTACTTCACGACGCAAGTCACCTTCCACTTCATATTTAGCAACTTGTTCACGCAAAGCGTCTAATTGAGCCTCGTCCAAATCTTTTGCTTTAGTAGTGGGAGCAATATTTGCTGCCTCGCAAATCAATTTAGCACGAGTAGCACCAATACCATAAATAGCCTGCAAGCCAATTACGATATGTGCATTATTAGGGATATTCACCCCTGCAATACGAGCCATATTTTTTCCTTTAAACGGCAAAGTTCGTCACTATACCACAAAGTCTTACTAAAAGAAAAGTTCCCTTAGCCTTGACGCTGCTTGTGACGAGGATCAGTACAAATTACACGAACTACTCGATTACGACGGATAATCTTACAGTTGCGGCAAATTTTCTTTACAGACGGTTGTACACGCATTATATTTCCTTATATCATTCTATCTAGCTCGAAAGACAATCCGAGCTCGAGTTAAATCATAAGGTGTCAGTTCTACCGTCACCTTATCCCCAGGAGAGATCCGGATATAGTGCATACGCATTTTCCCGGAAATATGACCTAATACAACATGGTCATTCTCAAGCTTTACTTTAAAAGTTGCGTTAGGTAGAGTTTCAAGAATCTCCCCCTGCATTTGTATGGTATCTTCTTTAGCCATAATTCTACTTACGTGATAAAGATTTCATATCAAGACCGCTCATTAAACTCTCATATTGTTGAGTCATGCGGTAAGAGTTAATTTGGGTACTAAAGTCCATTGTCACTACAACTAAAATTAGTAAAGATGTACCACCCAAATAAAAAGGAACATTCAAAGCTGTTGTCAAGAACTCTGGAATTAAACAAATAGTTGTAATATATAATGCACCAAACAAAGTGAGGCGCAACACAACCTGTTCCAGATATTGCGAAGTTTGCTTACCTGGTCGAATTCCTGGCACGAAAGCACCACTTTTCTTTAAATTCTCTGCCATTTCTTTTGGGCTAAAAACTAAGGCTGTATAAAAATAGCAAAAGAAAATAATTGCCACTGTAAATAGCAAAATATACAAAGCTTGTCCATGCTGAAGCAAACCAGCAATTTTATGCAACAAACTGCCTGTATCACTAGAACCAAACCAACTTAACAAAGTGGATGGAAACAAAATAATACTTGATGCAAAAATGGGAGGTATTACGCCTGCCATATTCAACTTAAAGGGCATATGCGTATTTGAACCTTGCATTACACCACTGCCAACTTGGCGTTTTGCATAATGCACGGGAACTTTACGCTGAGCACTTTCAAAATATACAACAATATAAATTAACAGTAACGCACCAATAACAATTGACACAGCTGTCGGCATACCAATTGACCCTTGACTAGTTAAAGCTAATAATCTCGCGATACCGGAAGGAATACCTGCAGCAATACCAGCAGTAATGATCAAGGAAATACCATTCCCAATCCCACGCTCTGTAATCTGCTCACCTAACCACATCAGGAACATTGTACCTGTGACCAAGCTGACTACAGTAGAAATATGGAACTCCAAAGAATTAGTAACAACTACACCTTGCTGGAATACAAAGGTAGCTACACCAAAACTCTGTAAGATGGCCAATAGTACCGTACCATACCTTGTATATTTCGTAATAACTTTTCGACCAGCCTCACCTTCCTTTTTTAATGCCTTTAAAGAAGGAATAATTTCAGAAGCCAACTGAACAATTATTGATGCTGAAATATATGGCATGATGCCAATTGCAAATATACTAAAGCGCTCTAACGAACCACCAGAAAACATGTTCAACATGCCTAGTATTCCGTTCCCAGCGCTTTCGTATAATTTAGCTAAAGCAACAGCATCTACGCCAGGTACTGGGATATGAGCACCAATACGAAAAACAACTAACGCCCCTAAAAGAAACGTTAGGCGTTTTTTCAGATCTCCAAATTTGGACAAGCCTGATAAAGATTGTTGATTAGCCACTATAATGCAAGCCTTATTCTTCCACTTTACCACCAGCAGCTTCAATCGCTGCTTTAGCACCCTTAGTGGCCTTAATGCCTTTCAGGACAACAGCTTTTGAAAGCTCACCAGAGGCAATAACTTTCACATTAGAAACAGCTGCAGGAACCAACCCAGCTTGCTTGAGAACCAATACATCAACCTCATTTACAGCAAGTAAGTTCAATTCACTCAAACGAATCTCAGCATTTGCAGCAGCAGTCAATGATTTAAAACCACGTTTTGGCAGGCGACGTTGTAAAGGCATTTGACCGCCTTCAAAACCTACTTTATGAAAACCACCAGAACGGCTTTTTTGACCTTTATGGCCACGACCACCGGTTTTACCTAAACCGCTACCAATACCACGACCCACACGACGACGGGCGTGGGTAGCACCCTCAGCAGGCTGAATAGAATTTAGAAACATATCAAGACTCCACTTTCAACAAGTAGCTGATTTTGTTGATCATGCCACGGTTTTCAGGGGTATCTAAAACCTCTACTGTATGCTCACGATGACGCAAACCTAAACCACGAGCACATGCACGATGAGATTCAATTGTACCAATCAGGCTCTTCACCAATGTAACTTTAATCTTTTTTTGCTCAGTCATGGCTTGCTCCTAAAATGTCTTCTACAGTTAAGCCACGTTTAGCAGCAATATCTGCAGGTGTATACAACTTAGACAAGCCGTCTAATGTAGCTCGTACAATGTTATAAGGATTTGTAGAACCATGCACTTTAGCAGAAATGTTATGAATACCCATAGCATCAAAGACTAAGCGCATAGGACCACCTGCCTTTACACCACTACCTTCTTTAGCAGGTTGCATAAAAACTTTGGTAGCACCATGACGTCCAATAACCTCATGATGAATCGTACCATTTTTTAGAGGTACTTTAATCATAGAGCGACGAGCCTGATCCATTGCTTTTTGAACAGCTACCGGCACTTCTTTTGACTTACCTTTGCCCATACCAATACGACCATCGCCATCACCAACAACTGTTAGCGCAGAGAAAGCCATGATACGACCACCTTTAACTACTTTAGTTACGCGATTAACTGCGACCATTTTTTCAATCAGGCCGTCACCACGTTCTTCAATTTCATGTTTTGCCATCTGAAAGTCTCCAATTATTAGAAGCTTAAACCATTTTCACGTGCAGCTTCAGCCAAAGCTTTCACACGACCGTGATATTGGAAACCTGAACGATCAAAAGCAACTTTTTCTACACCTACTGCTTTAGCTTTCTCAGCAATGCGCTTTCCTACTACTGCAGCTGCCTCGACGTTGCTACCAGATTTCAGACTACCACGCACTTCAGCTTCCAATGTAGAGGCTTGAGCCAATACTTTATCACCTTCAGCACTAATTACTTGAGCATAAATATGATTATTGCTACGGAACACACATAATCTTACCATTTTCAAGTCCGCAATACGCGCACGGGTTTTGCGTGCACGACGGAGTCGGGTTGTATGTTTATCCATTAGTGAACCTCAATTATTTTTCTTGGCTTCTTTCATCACTACTACTTCACCTACATAACGAACACCCTTACCTTTATAAGGTTCAGGAGAACGGAATGCACGAATTTCAGCAGCGACTTGACCAACTACTTGTTTATCTGCACCAGTCAAAACGATCTCTGTTTGGCTAGGAGTTTGAACAGAAACGCCTTCTGGCATTTCATATACAATTGGATGAGAAAAACCCAGAGACAAATTCAAAACTTTGCCTTGAGCTTGAGCGCGATAACCCACGCCAATCAATTGTAGTTTTTTCTCAAAACCTTCTGAAACACCTTTGACCATATTATTAACTAATGCACGAGCAGTGCCTGACATAGCATTTGCCTGCTTACTGTCATTTTTTGCAGCAAAAGTCAATTTGCCATCGTTCAGTTCAATGGCTACATCAGAATGCAAAGGAAAGGACAACTCGCCATTCTTACCCTTGATAACCAATGCTTCTGTTCCAAATTTTACTTCTACACCAGCAGGAACAGTCACTGGGTTTTTTGCGACACGTGACATTTACTTTTCTCCACTAGGCTACGATGCACAACAACTCACCACCAACACCCTCAGAACGAGCCTTGCGGTCAGTCATCACACCTTTAGAAGTACTAACAATAGCGATACCCAAGCCATTCATAACATTAGGAATTTCGCTAGAAGCTTTGTAAATACGCAAACCTGGACGTGAAACACGTTTAATTTGCTCAATCACAGGGCGACCTGCATAGTATTTCAATTGAATTTCCAATACCGGCTTCGCATCAGCAGAAACCGAAAAATCCTCGATATAACCTTCTTCTTTCAAGACCTTTGCAATTGCACACTTTAATTTGGAAGAAGGCATGGCAACTACTACCTTATTGGCACGTTGCGCATTACGAATACGAGTCAACATATCGGAAATAGGATCATGCATACTCATTATTAATACTCCTATTACCAGCTAGCTTTAACAACACCCGGAATTTCGCCACGCATAGCGATTTCACGGATTTTAATACGACCCAAACCGAATTTACGGAAAGTACCACGCGGACGACCTGTCAAAGCACAACGACGGCGTTGACGTACAGGAGCTGCATTACGCGGAATAGATTGAAACTTCAGACGAGCTTCAAAACGCTCTTCTTCAGTTGCATTCGCATCATTAATAACAGCAAAAATTGCCTCACGTTTGGCTGCAAACTTTTTCGCCAAAGCTTGACGTTTCAGTTCACGATTAATAAGTGCTTTCTTAGCCATGATTATCCTTTAAACGGAAACTTGAACAGTGACAATAAAGCTTTAGCTTCTTCATCAGTTTTTGCAGTAGTTGTAATAGTAATATTCAAACCACGCAAAGCATCAATTTTATCGTATTCAATTTCCGGGAAAATGATTTGCTCGCGAACACCCATATTGTAATTACCACGGCCATCAAAAGATTTGCCACTTACACCACGGAAGTCACGCACTCGAGGTAATGCAATAGTAATCAAACGATCCAAAAATTCGAACATTTGATCACGACGCAGTGTTACTTTGCAACCCACAGGATAATTATCGCGAATTTTAAAGCCAGCGATAGATTTACGAGCAACAGTAACTACTGGTTTTTGACCAGCAATTTTTTCCAAATCAGATACCGCATGCTCCATAACTTTTTTATCAGCAACAGCCTCTCCAACCCCCATATTTAAAGTGATTTTTTCAATACGAGGAACTTCCATTACTGACTTGTAACCAAACTGTTTAACCAATTCAGGAACAACTGTATCTTTATAGAACTCTCTCAAACGAGCCATGTTATCTCCTTATGCTCCAATAACAGAGCCATTTGATTTGAAGAAACGAACGCGCTTCACTTTGCCTTCATTTTCAATCAGTTTAATACCAACACGGTCTGCTTTATTAGTTTCAGGATTCAGGATTGCAACATTAGAAATATCCAACGGCATTTCTTTCGAAACAATACCACCCTCAATACCACGCATCGGATTAGGTTTTTGGTGACGTTTAACAACATTAACACCTTCAACAACAACTTTACTACCCAATACGCGAACCACTTGACCTTGCTTACCTTTATCCTTACCAGTGATCACAACAACTTGGTCACCTTTAATGATTTTATTCATCGCGCTATTCCTTATAATACTTCAGGCGCCAATGAAACGATTTTCATAAATCGCTCAGTACGCAACTCGCGGGTTACCGGCCCAAAAATACGAGTACCCAGGGGTTCAAGTTTATTGTTTAACAGCACGGCTGCGTTGTTATCAAATTTAATCAACGCACCATCAGGACGACGTACACCTTTAGCAGTACGAACAACAACTGCATTGTACACATCACCTTTTTTGACGCGACCACGCGGGGCCGCATCTTTAACTGCGACTTTAATAATATCGCCAACAGAAGCGTAGCGACGCTTAGATCCGCCCAACACTTTGATACACATCACGCGACGCGCACCAGAGTTATCAGCCACATCTAAGATGGTCTGCATTTGAATCATATTAGTACCTTTAAATTAACCAACTTAATTTACCATTTTCATATAACTCGCTCACTTATTTAAATTGAGCTAATTAAATGAAACCATCACGGTTCTAGTAAACCAGTCTTGGATCCCGAAGGGAAGAAACTTCCAGAAGAAACTGAAAGATAAGAAACGAAGTTTACACGCAAATTCACTTTGGCGCAACACTTCGTTTCTTATTAAAGCTAACCGTCTTAAATTTTAAACAGTACGTGCTTTCTCAACAAGTTCTTTAACAACCCAAGATTTGGTTTTTGACAGTGGACGTGATTCCGCAATTACTACTACATCACCAATTCCATATTGATTATTTTCATCATGGGCATGGATTTTAGTTGATAAACGGATAATTTTACCGTACAGAGGATGTTTTACTTTACGCTCAACCAACACTGTGACAGTTTTGTCCATTTTGTCGCTTACCACTTTGCCTTGCAAAGTACGAACATTTTTATTTTCGCTCATTACTTAGCACCTTTTTCAGTTAAAATGGTTTTAATACGAGCAATATCGCGACGTACACGTTTTAATTCGCTTGGTTTACCCAATTGACCAGTTGCGTTTTGCATACGTAAGCCAAACTGAGACTTCAACAAGTCCAACAAATCTGCATTTAATTGCTCAATAGATTTGTCTTTCAATTCATTTGCTTTCATTATTGACCTACCTGTCTTACTACAAAGGCCGTAGGAATAGGCAATTTGGCAGCAGCCAATTCAAATGCTTCGCGAGCCAATGCCTCTGGAACACCGTCCATTTCATACAACACTTTGCCTGGTTTGATTTCGGCAATGTAATATTCGACGTTACCTTTACCGCCACCCATACGAACTTGAATAGGTTTTTCAGTAATTGGTTTATCAGGGAATACACGAATCCAAATACGACCACCACGTTTAATGTGGCGAGTCATTGTACGACGAGCAGCTTCGATTTGGCGGGCAGTCAAACGACCACGACCAACGGCTTTCAAACCGAACTCACCGAAACTTACTTTGTTACCGCGAGTAGCAATACCAGTATTGCGACCTTTTTGTTGCTTGCGGTATTTCAGTCTAGTTGGCTGCAGCATTACGTCCACCTGCCTTTCTTTGTTTCTTTTCATGCTCAGGCTTAGCTGAAGTCTTTACATTGCCTTCAGTATAGACCCAAACTTTCAAACCCAGCACGCCATAAGTAGTATGAGCTTCGCTAGTTGCATAATCTACGTTTGCACGCAAAGTATGCAGCGGTACACGACCTTCGCGATACCATTCGCTACGGGCAATATCTGCACCGTTCAGACGACCTGAGGTCATAATCTTGATGCCTTTTGCACCTGAACGCATAGCATTTTGCATTGCGCGCTTCATAGCACGGCGGAATTGAACACGTTTTTCTAATTGCTGTGCAATACCATCAGCAATAATTTGCGCATCTAATTCAGGTTTACGGATTTCTTCGATATTGACATGAACAGGCACACCCATCAGGGCTTGCAAATCACGTTTCAAAACTTCGATATCCTCACCTTTTTTACCAATTACAACACCCGGACGGGCAGAGTGGATGGTAATGCGTGCAGATTTTGCAGGACGTTCAATAACTACGCGACCAACAGAAGCATTCTCCAATTTTTTACGCAGGTAGTTACGAACATCAATGTCTTGTTTCAAAACAGCAGAAAAGTCGGTGCTTTTAGCAAACCATTTTGAAGCCCAGTCTTTAGTTACCGCCAGGCGAAAGCCTGTAGGATTAATCTTTTGTCCCATAGCTTTTCCTTAGTTGCCCACTGTCACGTTGATATGACAAGTTTGTTTTTCAATGCGGTTACCGCGACCTTTGGCACGAGCTTGGAAACGTTTCAAGCTTGGACCTTTGTCAACAAAGATAGTTACCACTTTCAACTCATCAATGTCGGCACCGTTATTGTGCTCGGCATTTGCAATAGCTGATTCCAATACTTTTTTAATCAGTTCAGCACCTTTTTTAGGGCTGAAAGTCAAGATATTCAAAGCCTGGGCAACGTCTTTACCACGAATCAAATCAGCTACCAAACGAGCTTTTTGAGCTGAAATACGGGCATTTTTATGTTGTGCATTTACTCTCATGATTCACCTTATTTCTTTTTAGCCTTTTTATCAGCCAAGTGGCCTTTAAAGGTACGGGTCAATGAGAATTCGCCTAATTTATGACCAACCATATTATCACTGATAAAAACGGGCACATGAGTGCGACCGTTGTGTACAGCAATGGTCAGACCGATAAAGTCAGGCAGAATGGTAGAACGACGAGACCAAGTTTTAATTGGGCGCTTGTCGTTGCTTGCACGAGCAGCATCTACTTTTTTCAGCAAATGCAGGTCTACATATGGGCCTTTTTTCAATGAACGAGCCATACTAATTAACCTTTATTTGAGTAACGACGACGAACAATCATGTTATCCGTGCGTTTGTTATTACGAGTGCGGTAGCCTTTAGCAGGAGTACCCCATGGGCTAACCGGTTCGCGAGCTTCACCGGTACGACCTTCACCACCACCATGCGGGTGATCGACAGGGTTCATGACAACACCACGAACGGTCGGACGAATACCGCGCCAACGATTGGCACCGGCTTTACCGATTTTTTTCAGGCTTTGCTCTTCATTACCGACTTCACCGATGGTTGCACGGCAATCTACGTTGATTTTACGAACTTCGCCAGAGCGCAGACGGACTTGGGCGTATGCACCTTCTTTAGCCAGCAATACCGCAGAAGCACCGGCAGAACGTGCAATTTGTGCACCTTTACCAGGTTTCATTTCGATACAGTGGATAGTCGTACCAACGGGAATGTTGCGGATCGGCAGAGCGTTACCTACTTTGATGGCAGCTTCAGCACCGGAAACCAATACAGCACCGGCTTGAATACCGCGAGGAGCGATGATGTAGCGACGTTCGCCGTCTGCATAGCACAACAGTGCAATGAAGGCAGTACGGTTAGGATCGTATTCGATACGCTCTACTTTTGCAGGGATACCGTCTTTGTTACGTTTAAAGTCTACAACACGGTAGTGGTGTTTATGACCGCCGCCTTTGTGACGGGTGGTGATATGACCATTATTGTTACGACCGGCAGTAGAATTTTTCTTTTCGAGCAAAGGTGCATAAGGCGCACCTTTGTGCAAACCTTCTGTTACCACGCGAACCATGCCGCGACGGCCTGCAGAAGTTGGCTTCATTTTAACGATTGCCATTTTGTTTATTCCTTATCTGCAGCTGCAGCAGCGGCTTCCAAATCCAACTCTTGACCGGCAGCCAAGCTTACATAAGCTTTTTTAACATCGCTGCGGCGGCCCAAAGTACGACCAAAACGCTTAGTTTTACCTTTAGTGGTAACGGTAGTTACAGAAGCAACTTGAACACCGAACAGCAGCTCAACAGCAGCTTTGATTTCAGGTTTGGTTGCATTTGCCAAAACTTTAAACGTCATTTGGTTGCGTTTTTCAGCCAATACGTTGCTTTTTTCAGAAACGATAGGTGCCAAAATCACTTGAGTCAAACGTTGTTGATTCATACCCATTGCTCCTCTAATTGTGCAACTGCATCTTTAGTGATGATTACTTTTTTGTAACGCAGCAAGCTGTAAGGATCAACTTGTTGAGCTTCCAAAACCAACACGTTTGGCAAGTTGCGTGAAGCCAAGTAAACATTCTCATCGAGCTGTTTGGTTACAAACAGCACTTGCTCCAGACCCAGATTTTTCACTTGTTCGGCAAAAACCTTGGTTTTAGGAGTTTCAGCAGCCAACGCTTCGATAGCAAACAAACGCTCGTCACGGGCCAATTGGGACAGGATAGTCGCCATACCGGCACGGTACATTTTACGGTTTACTTTTTGAGTGAAGTTTTCGTCGGGTTTGTTTGGGAACGCACGACCACCTTTACGCCACAGCGGAGAAGAAGTCATACCGGAACGGGCACGACCGGTACCTTTTTGACGCCATGGTTTTTTGGTTGAGTGTTTTACTTCGGCACGGGTTTTTTGAGCACGGTTACCAGAGCGGGCGTTTGCCAAGTAGGCATTTACCAGCTGATGAACCAACGCTTCATTGTATTCGCGAGCGAACAAAGCATCAGAAACAGACAGACTGCCTGAAACTTGTCCTTTAGCGTCAATTACTTTCAATTCCATTACGCACCTACTTTCACGCTAGGACGAACTACAACATCGCTGTTGACCGCACCCGGAACAGCACCCTTAACCAACAGCAGTTGGCGTTCTGCATCAACACGTACAACTTCCAGTTTTTGGACAGTTGCTTTGGTGTTGCCGTATTGACCGGCCATGCGTTTACCGGGGAACACGCGACCTGGGTCTTGCGCCATACCGATAGAACCTGGCACACGGTGAGAACGGGAGTTACCGTGGGAAGTACGTTGGGCACCGAAGTTATGACGTTTGATCGTACCGGAGAAACCTTTACCTTTAGAGGTACCGGTTACATCGACCAATTGACCGACTTCAAACATAGAAACGGTGATTTCGTCACCGGCTTTCAATTCAGCCAGTTTCTCTTCAGTCAAAGCAAACTCAATCAAACCGTGACCGGCTTCAACACCTGCTTTTGCAAAGTGTCCAGCTTCGGCTTTGTTGACACGGTTAGCTTTTTTCTGACCAAAGGTAACTTGAACGGCAGTATAGCCGTCAGCATCTTTGGATTTTACTTGTGTAACGCGGTTGGCAGACATATCCAAAACGGTTACCGGAACAGAAACACCCTGTTCGTCGAACACGCGGGTCATACCAACTTTGCGTCCAACCAGACCTAAAGTCATGATTATTTTCCTTTTAAAGTAAAGGGGCGGGCTACGATTGGCCTGCCTTCGGACAATGATAAAACTTGGCACAAATGTACCAAGTCCGCCATTATAATCGACAAATCAAGCAAATACCAATCTTTTTTTAACACAGGGGCTTACTCGTGCTTTTTATCCCTATAAATTGATATTTCGCCGTCTATATACCCGAGGGAAGCGGCGTGTTGTTTACACACAAATCACCCTCCATATTTAACAAAAGGTCGTCTGAAACCCACAATCATAGGTTTTCAGACGACCTTTTATCCTACCGATACATTCAAACGGCGGACTGCTTCGCTTTGTCACCGTTCCAAGGCGCAACTTTAAATAGCAGTAACATCCCCGGAATCCCCAACATGAAACACAGCCAAAAGAAGTTGACGTAGCCCATCGCCTCAATCAGAAACCCTGCTGTCGCATTCATAAACGTACGCGGTACGGCGGATAGGCTGGACAGCAGCGCAAACTGCGTGGCGGTAAATGCGGTATTGGTTTGTTGCGCCATATACGACACAAATGCCACCGTACCCAAGCCGACACCTACTGCCTCGGCAGCAATGACGACTGCCAACATGGTTCGTTCTGATGCACCCACATGCTCGAAATGTCCGAAACTTGCCAGCCACGCAAAACCTAAAATCGTCACCCATTGCACCAAACCAAAAAGCCACAATGCACGGTTCACGCCTAATTTGTTTACCCAAATGCCGCCGATAATCCCGAAAATCACCGCCGGCCACAATCCCGCGTTTTTCGCAATCAGTCCGATGTCGGTCTTGGAGAAACCCATGTCGATATAAAACGGTGTTGCCAAGGCGGTTGCCATGCTGTCGCCCAGCTTATACAGCAAGATAAACGCCAAAATAATCAATGCCTGTGTAACGCTTTGACGGGTAAAGAAATCACGGAACGGCTCGATAACGGTATCTTTCAGTCCTTTTGCACCGACGGGTTGACGGGCCGGTTCTCGGGCTACGAATAAAGTGGCCAGCAACCCCGGAACCATGAACAGTGCAGTAATAATGAAGACGGACGACCAAGGCATCCTGTCGGCCAAAATCAAACTCAATGAAGCCGGAATCAGCGAGGAAATACGATAAGCATTCACATACAGCGAGTTACCCAAAACCAACTCTTCATCGGATAACACTTCTCGGCGGAAAGCATCGATCACAATATCCTGACTGGCGGAAAAAAACGCCACTACCAAAGACAGCCCCAAAATAATCGACAAATGTTCTTGTGGACGGACAAACGCATAAGCAGCCAAAAGCAGCAAAAGCGCGATCTGCATCACCAGCATCCAACCGCGCCGCAAACCTAAAAACGGCAGGCGTACAGAGTCCATGAGCGGAGACCAGATAAATTTCCAAGTGTAGGGAAAACCGATCAGGGCAAACAGGCCTATGGTCTTCAAATCAACATGTTCGCTGCGCAGCCACGCCGGAATCAGGCTGTATAGGAAATAAAGCGGCAGTCCCGATGTGAAGCCCGTAAAAATACAAATCAGCATATTGCGCGAAAAAATCCGCTGCATCGTGCTTGGTTGTGAAGCAGTCATAATAGGTCAGCAACATCAAAAAGAAAGGCGCATTGTAACAAATCCTGTTCAAACAAACTTTAAACTATGCATAATAATCAAAAAGGTCGTCTGAAAACCATTTTTCCGTTTTCAGAAGACCTTTGTTCTTTGCTTTGTTTAAGCGGTTTACGCCGTTTTCTTTTCGCGTATCGGCAGGTTCAGCAAAGCCGCCATCCCCGCCAACACCGCGTCGGCATACCACATCCAGCCGTAATCGTTGAATTGATAAATCACGATGCCGCCGATATACGAGCCTAAAAAGCCGCCGATTTGGTGGCTCAACATGGTCAGCCCGAACAGCGTCGCCAGATAGCGCGTGCCGAACAGCTTGCCCGTAATCGCAGCGGTGGGGGCGACGGTGGCGAGCCAAGTGAAGCCCAGCGCGGCGGCGAAAATGTAGAAATTGATGTCGGTTCTCGGGGCGGCAAGGTAGATCAGCACCATCGCCACGCGCGAGGCGTAGAGTCCGAACAAAACGTATTTGCCCAAAAACCGCCCCGTACACCAGCCTGAAAAAATGCAGCCCGCGATGTTCGCCAGGCCGATAATCGCAATCGAAGTCGAAGCGACCGAAGCGGGCAGGCCGCAGAGCGCGATTTCGTTGGGCAGGTGGGTTACCAAAAACGCAATGTGGAAACCGCAGGTAAAAAAGCCCAAGTGCAGCAGGATGTAGCTGCGGTCTTTAAACGCCGCTTTAACCGCCTGCCCCAGCGTTTGCCCGTTTTCAGACGACGTGTGGTGCGTGGCGACAGCGTTTTTGCCGCCCGCCAGCCACCACGAAATCGGTAGGATTAAAAGTGCGATGCCGCTCCAAACGTAAAACGTCCCCGTCCAGCCGACGGCGGGCAATATCAACAAACCCTGCACCAGCGGCGCAAACAGAAACTGCCCCGCCGAACCGCCCGCGTTGACCAGCCCTGAAGCCAAACCGCGTTTGTGCGGCGGTACTTTCGCCGCGACCTGCCCCATGATGATGGAGAAACCGCCCGCGCCCGTTCCGAATGCAAAAAGCAGCCCGATTGCCAGCATCAGCCCCCAATAAGTCGGCATCTGCGGCACCATCAGACAGGCAGATGCCAACAGCAACGCACCGCCGCCCAACACCTTAAATGCGCCGAAGCGGTCGGCAAGCGCGCCGGAAAGCGGCTGGGACAAGCCCCACATCAACTGGAAAACAGCGATAATCAGGCTGAACTCTTGGATACTCAGCTCGGTAGAGTCGACGACCGGACGGACAAACAGCCCCATAGTCATGCGCATACCGATGGTAATCAGCAGGATGGAGGCGGCAGCGGCGATAACCAGCCAAAGGTTAGGGGGTTTTTGCTGTATGTGTGTCATGGTTATGGTTTGTTTCTATTGGAAAATGCCGTTCAATCAACCGGCAAAACGATGGATTTTAACAAATGGGCTGGGCAGGCTAAATAACTCCTGATGCTTTGGATATAGCCAAAACCTCCGAGACTTTGTCCGTTTTTTCTATTTGCGCGGCAAATCATGGAATAAGAGCCGAGATAACCATATATGAAAAAACGTCGTCTGAAAACCTGAAACCTTATTTTCAGACGACCTTCGACCACAAACACCTAACCAATCCGTGCCTTCGGCTCGAAATAACGTTCTCGGACAGATGATTGTTGATTAAGAAGGAGCAGCATGAAAACAATCAGGGATATTACACTATGGATAGCGATAACGGTTTGGATTAATTTTTATCCAGACCGTTACCGCTACGACACCGTTCCGCAAGGACGGCACGGATACTGGCACATCGATCATCCTTGGTATCCCTATGCCCGTTTTTTGTTGCCGCTGCTTCTTGCTGTCTGGATTGCCTATAAACATTTCAAAAAAAGAAAATAGGTTGGACTGCATACAAAAAGGTCGTCTGAAACCGGATTTACGGTTTCAGACGACCTTTTTATCGATTCAGGCATCTACACTCACGATACCCTCTTCTTTCAGCCTTTAGTCTTTGCGCGTTTCCACCAAGACCATTTCGGCAGCGGCGACGGGTTCGGCTTCAACCTTCGGCACGTCCGAGCGGCGCAGGCCGGATTCGGGTTCGGGCTGAACCTGTTCGGCAAAGGCTGCAACGGCTTCGGGATTGGTTTCGACAAACACCAAACCGCCTAAGTCGGGCATCGCGGCAGCGGCGAGAGCAGTTTCTTCCGGCTCGGTCGCTTCCGCTTGGCCTGCTTTCGGCACAGTCTGTGGCTCGGATTCCGTTGCTTGGACGGCGGCCGCTGCTGCGGCAAGGGCTTCGATGGCGGCGGCGGCTTCGCGTTCGGCTTTCCAAACGACCAGTTCTTCCTCCATTTCGGCAACGGCTTCGACCTCGCCTTCGGCTGGGACGGCGGTCATCGGTTGGTAGCCGTCTTCGGTTTCGATGGCGAATACGGAAGTCGAAGTTTCTCCAACACTGCCGATAGCGGAGTCGATGATGCTGCATTCGTCGTCGGTGCTGTCTTCGATCAGGATGTCGCTATCCACATCTTCGCCTTCGATGGAGAACACGAACGCTTCTTCAGCAACGGTAACGGGTTCGGAAACCACGACAACCAAAGGCTCGCCGCTATCCTCGGGAACGGGGATGGTCACGGCAAACGGCTCTTCTTCGACGGTATTGCCCATAACGTGCGCAGCAGCGAAGAGGACTTTGTCGGCGGTATCATGAATATTCAGGTACTGCTCGATTTTGGCGGCAGACGGAATATTGCGTTTTTTACCGTTTTGACGGCGGTCGCGCTGATTGTTACGCTCGCGGCGGTCGCGTTGGTTGTTGCGCTCGCGTTGGCGGCGGTCGTTGCCTTTCAGCGCATCGGTATCGGCGGTTTGCACGCCCTCTTCCGCCACGTTGTCCACTGTTTCGGACAGGGTTTCTTCCGCGCGGATGTCCGCTTGTCCGCGGTTGCGTTCGTTGCGGTTGTTGTTGCGGCGGCGTTTGTTGCCTTGCGCCTGCTCGCCTGAACGGGATTCGTTTTCAGACGACGTTGCGGCGGCAAGTGCTTGTACTTCGAGGTTTTCGGCTTCCGCTGCGGCGTTGCGCTCGTTTTGGCGGTTGCGGCTGCGGCGGTTGTCTTTGGCGTTGCGGGTTTCGTTTTCCGCTGCCTGATTGTCTGCTGCTTTGTCTTTGAAGTCCGCCACTTCGCGCACTTCTACCTTGCTGCCGTCGTGCCTGTTGTTGCGGCGCGGGTTTTGGCGGCGGTTGTTTGCGTGGCGGTTGCCGGAATTGCCGTTGCGGTTGTTGCCGCTTGAAGTGCGTTTTTCTGCCACTTCGGCAACAGGCGCGGTTTCGGCTGCGGTATTGCCGCCGAAAATGCGTTTGAGCCATGCTTTGAAGCTATCCCACCATGAACCGCTCTTCTGCTCGGCTACGGTCGGGGCAGGCTGGGTGTGGCGCACGCCTTTGACGGCAGGTTCGGGACGGGCGGCTTTGGCTCGTTCGCTGCCGAAAGGTTTGGCGGATTCGTCTTCTTCCGGCTCGGCAACGCGTTTGTAGCTCGGTTCGCCGTCTTCTTCTACGTCATCGATGCGGATGCGGTTGATTTCGTAGTGCGGATTTTCTAAATGGATATTCGGAATCAGGACGACGTTGACGTCCAAACGCTCTTCCATCGCAAACAGCTCGGCGCGTTTTTCGTTCAACAGGAAGGTAGCGACATCGACGGGTACTTGGGCGTGCACTTCGCCGGTGTTGTCTTTCATCGCTTCTTCTTGAATGATGCGCAAAACGTGCAGGGCGGTCGATTCGATGCCGCGGATGACGCCGGTACCGGCGCAGCGCGGACAAGCGACGTGGCTGCTTTCGCCCAAAGCGGGTTTCAGGCGTTGGCGGCTTAATTCCAAGAGGCCGAAGCGGGACAATTTACCCATTTGTACGCGGGCGCGGTCTTTTTTGAGCGCATCGCGCAGGACGTTCTCAACATCGCGCTGGTGCTTGGGGTTTTCCATGTCGATGAAGTCGATGACGACCAAACCGCCCAAGTCGCGCAAACGCATTTGGCGGGCGACTTCTTCGGCGGCTTCCATATTGGTTTTGAACGCGGTGTCTTCGATGTCCGCACCGCGGGTGGCGCGGGCGGAGTTGACGTCGATGGAAACCAGGGCTTCAGTGTGGTCAATCACAATCGCGCCGCCTGAAGGCAGGCTGACGCTGCGGGCGAACGCGCTTTCGATTTGGTGTTCGATTTGGAAGCGGGAGAACAGCGGCGTGTGGTCTTGATAGAGTTTCAGACGACCTACGTTGCTCGGCATGACGTAGCTCATAAACTCGGCAACTTGATCGTGAACTTCTTGATTGTCCACCAGAATTTCGCCGATGTCGGGACGGAAATAGTCGCGGATGGCGCGGATGAGCAGCGAGCTTTCCATGAAGAGGAGGTAAGGGTCGTGGTGTGCCTTGCCTGCTTCTTCGATCGCCTGCCAAAGTTGCTTGAGGTAGTTCAAATCCCATTCCAACTCTTCCGCGCTGCGGCCGATACCGGCGGTACGCGCGATGATGCTCATGCCGTTCGGAATGTCGAGTTCTGCCATAGCGGCTTTGAGTTCTTGACGCTCTTCGCCTTCGATACGGCGGGATACGCCGCCGCCGCGCGGGTTGTTCGGCATCAATACCAGATAACGTCCGGCTAGGCTGATGAAGGTGGTCAGCGCCGCGCCTTTGTTGCCGCGTTCGTCTTTTTCGACTTGAACGATGACTTCCATGCCTTCTTTGAGCACGTCTTGAATACGCGCCCTGCCGCCTTCGTAATCGCGGAAATACGAACGCGATACTTCCTTAAACGGCAAAAAGCCGTGGCGGTCGGTTCCGTAATCCACGAAACACGCTTCCAGCGACGGCTCGATACGGGTGATGATACCCTTGTAAATATTACCTTTGCGCTGCTCTTTACCCAGCGTTTCGATGTCCAAATCCAAAAGGTTTTGCCCATCGACAATGGCAACGCGCAGCTCTTCGGCTTGCGTTGCATTGAACAACATTCTTTTCATAATAATTACCTCGCACAGGCGGGCAGCCTTTTCAGACGACCTGCCTGCTCTGTCAGGCACTCTGCGAGGCGGGCGGGATTGGGCATAGCCCGCGCCCCTTTTCGGCGCGGGATGCAGAAACCCGGATGAGCAATCAGTTTTTGAGTTGAAGTCCGCAAGGTTGCACGCCGCCCAAAACAATGCGGCCGTGTGCGGAAGGGTACGGATAAAGAAGGCAATAAAGAACAATGCGGCGGAACGCTCCGTCCGCCGCCGAAGTCCGGACGGTACAGGTCCGGCTTAGAAAACAGGTAGCCGACATCTTCTTATTATCGTTATGCCGGAAGTTTCGAACGGTGCGGCGCGGCAGGTTTGTCAAACACCCGCCCCTCGTCTTATGCCCGGTCAAATCGGCAAAATCAAATCAAACTTAATTACGCTCCTGCGTTTACGGGCTTTGGCATAAACGCAGGGAAAATGCTTTGCAGAGTGCGTTTTTAATATAAAATCTCGTTTTAACAATACCATCCGTCCCATACGGCCTGTTTGTACAGGTTTCTGCCGAAACGGATGTTCGGATTATAGATGAAAACGCACGCAATAAGCAAAGATTCAGTCAGCCTGATTACCGTCGCCGAACACGAAGCCGGCCAACGCCTTGACAACTATCTGATAAAAATCCTCAAAGGCGTACCCAAAAGCCATATCCACCGCATTATCCGCGCCGGCGAAGTGCGCCTGAACAAAAAACGTTGCAAGCCCGACAGCCGTATCCAAACCGGCGACCTGCTCCGCATCCCGCCCGTGCGCACCGCCGAAAAACAAAGGTCGTCTGAAAACTGCGCCCAAGCCGTACCCGCGCGCGAATTCGACATCATCTACGAAGACGACGCGTTACTCGTCATCGACAAACCCGCAGGCGTCGCCGTTCACGGCGGCAGCGGCGTGAGCTTCGGCGTCATCGAACAAATCCGCCGCGCCCGCTCCGAAGCCCACTATCTCGAACTCGTCCACCGCCTCGACAAAGACACCAGCGGCCTCTTGATGATCGCCAAAAAACGCAGCGCGCTCGTCAAACTGCACGAAGCCATCCGCAACGACCACCCCAAAAAAATCTACCTCGCGCTGGGCGTAGGCAAACTGCCGAACGACAGCTTCCACGTCAAACTGCCCCTGTTCAAATACACCGGCGCGCAAGGCGAAAAAATGGTGCGCGTCAGCGAAGACGGACAATCCGCGCACACCATCTTCCGCGTGCTCAACCGCTTTTCAGACGACCTCCTGCACCAAGTCGGCCTCTCGCACCTCACCCTCGTGCAAGCCACCCTGAAAACCGGCCGCACCCACCAAATCCGCGTGCACCTCCAATCCCAGCAATGCCCCATCGCCGGCGACGAACGCTACGGCGACTACCAAGCCAACAAACGCCTCCAGAAACTCGGTTTGAAACGGATGTTCCTGCACGCCGCCGAGCTGCACCTCGACCACCCGCTGACAGGCGAAAAACTCATCTTAAAAGCCCCGCTGCCGCAAGATTTGGCACAATTCGTCCTGATGTTGGAAAACGCAAAGAAGGTCGTCTGAAACCCGTAGCGTGGGCTTTGCCCGTGAAATGAGTGTGAAAATAAAGACGGTTTCAGATTGCCAGACCGAAGATGTCGTGGGCAAAGCCCACGCTACAACTGAAAAAATTTTCCATATTTTCAGCCAGCGTCGCCACATTACGGCTCGCTCGGAAAATTAAATACCAACCGTTCCCAAAAACACCCAAAGGTCGTCTGAAACCCGTAGCGTGGGCTTTGCCCACGAAATAAATGTGAAAATAAAGACGGTTTCAAATTGTCAGACAACAAGTTTCGCGGGCAAAGCCCACGCTACAACTCCGCCGCCCTGAGAACCTAATCCCTTAATAACCACGCCTTTCAGACGACCTTTTTTTCCGCTACCATAATGCCCGACACAACACGGACAAACACCATGACCCCGACACAGCAACTCCAATCAGGCATACAGGCATTAGGTTGGGACCTATCCGCAGGACAGCAAACCCGACTGCTCGCCTATACCGGCCTGCTCAAAAAGTGGAACAAGACCTACAACCTCACCGCCCTGCGCGACGAAGCGCAAATGGTCAGCCACCACCTGCTCGACAGCCTGACCCTGCTCCCCTACCTCCAAGGCGCGCACACCATGCTGGATGTCGGCTCCGGTGGCGGACAGCCCGGCATTCCCACCGCCATCTGCCGTCCCGACCTCAACATCACCCTCCTAGACGCCAACACCAAAAAAACCGCCTTCCTGCAACAAGCCGTCATCGAACTCGGACTCGCCAACGTCCGCGTCGTCAGCGGCCGCGTCGAAGCCGTTCAAGACTTCCAAGCCGACATCATCACCAGCCGCGCCTTCGCCGAACTCGCCGACTTCGTCAACTGGACGGCACATCTGCTGAAAGACGGCGGCCGCTGGGTCGCCATGAAAGGCGTGTACCCCGAAGAAGAAATCGCCAAACTCCCCGACACCGTCGCCGTCGAACGCGTCGAAGCCCTCCAAGTCCCCGGCTTGGATGCAGAACGGCATATGGTGATTTTGAAGAAGGTTTGAATATTGAAAAAGGTCGTCTGAAAACCCGAAACAGGGTTTTTCAGACGACCTTGTATGTATGCGCAAGCATAAGCGTAGGCATTTTGCCATTTCAGTCCGCCATAAAAAACCGCCCTACTTGCAGGGCGGTTTTTTGATTTACCAAATATCGGATTTGATTTTGCGTTTCAAACCCGGATGTTCGGAAAGTTTGAAGACAGGGTCTTTGCCCATTTTCAGTTTCGCCGTGTAGTCCCTCAACAGCAGGAAGGCAAGCGGAGAGAGGAGCAGGATGGCGACAAGGTTGATCCATGCCATCGTACCCATCGCCATATCCGCCATATCCCAAACCAGCGGCACGTTGGCGACTGCGCCGAAATACACCCAGCCCAAAACGAGCATACGGAACAGGGCGGTCAATAGCCAATGATTTTTGATGAACTGCACGTTTGATTCGGCATAGGCATAGTTGCCGATGACGGTAGAGAAGGCAAACATAAACAGAATGATTGCCAAGAAGTCCGCACCCCATGCACCGACTTGGCTGACAATCGCCGCCTGGGTCAGCTCTGCGCCGCTCAAATCGCCGTAAGGTTGTTGGTAAACCAAAACAATAAACGCCGTGCAGGAACATACGATAATCGTATCGACGAATACGCCCAGCATTTGAATCATACCTTGGGAAACAGGGTGTTTGACTTCGGCTGCCGCTGCGGCGTTAGGTGCAGAACCTTGACCTGCTTCATTGGAATACAGGCCGCGTTTGATACCGATCATCATGGTTTGCGAAATCAAGCCGCCGAGCAGGCCGCCGCCGGCTGCTTCAAAGTTGAACGCGCTGTCAAAAATCTGACCGAAGACATGGGGAATCAGGCTGATGTTTGTGATGATGATGTAGAGCGCCATCAGCAGATACAAAGTCGCCATCAGCGGAACAAGCATTTCGGCAAAGCGGGAAACGCGGCGGATACCGCCGAAAATAATCGGCGCAGTCATGATGACCAATGCGACGCCGACCGCATGTTCGTCCCAGCCCCACGCGGCTTTGGCGGTTACGGCGATGGTGTTGGTTTGAACGGCTTCATAAACGAATCCGAAGCAGAAAATCAGGCTCAATGCAAATACGATGCCCAACCATTTTTGACCCAAGCCTTGGGTAATATAGTAAGCAGGACCGCCGCGGAAATGATGGTTGTCGTAATCGCGAATTTTGAACAACTGCGCCAGTGAAGATTCGACAAACGCCGAACTCATACCGATTAATGCGGTGATCCACATCCAAAATACTGCGCCCGGGCCGCCGCTGCTGATGGCAATCGCCACGCCCGCGATGTTGCCCACGCCCACGCGGCTGGCAAGTCCGGTAACGAAAGCCTGAAACGGCGTAATACCGTGCGGATCATCGCCTTGTTGGCGGCCGCCGAGCATCTCTTTGATACTGCGTCCGAGCAGGCGGAATTGTACGAAACCGGTGGCAACTGTGAAAAACAGCCCTGCACCCAGCAGGACATACACCAGCCCTGTCCACATCGGATCATTGATTTTCTGAACCAATTGGTGCAGCGATTCGGTAAAGTTATCCATAAAAAGCCTTTCTAGATACGGCTCTCCGAAGGGATGATCCTGTCAAAGTGCCGCAAAGCTGTTTTCAGACGACATCGGGACAACACCCGACGCCAAAACGCGCTATTCTAGCAGACTGTTGACAAACTGAAAAAACTTTACAGTTTCAGCATTGGCATAATCTTGATAAATATCATAGAGTTTCCTTGCATTACACGACACAGGCTCCGATTTGGGCAAGCAAAAAAGGTCGTCTGAAAGCATATTGCAGCTTTCAGACGACCTTGCTGTTTTACGGTCCATAAAAAACGGCATGGCAAAAGCCATACCGTTGTAGGGAATATATTGCCGACTAAGCTTTCCGATAGGGGTTTTCCACACCTTCAATCAAGGCTTGCAGGTATTCGCGCAACTGTTTTTCACTGCAGCCCATCAGAAGCGCGTCTTCAAATGCATCTTGTGCTGCTTGATAAAGCTCGGTCATGTTTTCCGTCATGACTTTCACTTTTTCAGTGCAGGATACGATTTGCCCGTCGTCGTCGTACCATTTGGGCATTTCAGGCATACTCACGTTGTTGCTTTCCTAGACTTAGTTGAGAAAACGGGACGGATCGTTTTTCTTCACGCGGCGTGCAAAGGCGTATTTGGCGTTCCAGTATTTGTTGCTGAGGCTGGTGATTTCAATACGTTTGCCGGTACGCGGAGCGTGGATGAAACGGTCGTTGCCGATGTAGAGTCCGACATGGGAAATCCTGCCGCGTCCCATCGTGCGGAAAAATACCATATCGCCCGGCTGTAATTCGCCGCGGGATACGCCGACGCCCATTCTTGCCTGTTCGGCGGAGGTACGGGGGAGGTTCAGCCCCATTGAGCGTCTGAAGATATGCTGCATGAATCCGCTGCAGTCGAAACCTGTGGATGCTGACGTACCGCCGTAACGGTAGGCAACGCCCAAAAGCCCCATCGCGCTACCGATGAGTTCGTCGGCACTATCTGAACTTCTCGATGCACGGACGGGTGCTGCCGAAGCTGAAGGAATGGAATGTACAACAGGAGTTGCCGCGCGCGCGGGTTGGAAATTTATCTGCGGAGCCTGTGCGGGAGCAGGCTGTTTTGCATCTTCAAATTGGTTTAAAACCTGCTGCCTGTTTTTAACGAACACGTCCAGTTCGTCGGCGTTTGCAAAATGAATGCCGGACAGCATACAGGCCGAAACCAATAGTGCCGCCAGCCTGGATAAGGCTTTCATGTTTGACTGATTCCATTTTCAGACGACCTGTCTGCCGCCTGCTATTATGTTATTCTGTATCTAGGATATGCAGGCGATTGTATATAAAAAACAGGATGTTTGGCAAAAAAGCGTCTGTTATATTGCGTTAAAGCGTTGTTTATAAAAAATTTGCGAAGACACTCAACTGATGATGATACCCACTCTGCTCGCCATGCGCGACTTTTCCAGAATGCGCGAAATTATTACCGTACTGACGAAATACGGCTTGGGCGGCTTTGTGCAGCGTATCCGTTTGGGCGCAGCGGGCGGGGACGAAGTGCATCCCGACAGCCGTTATATGAGTACGCCGCGACGCTTCCGCAAAGCGTTTGAAGAGCTGGGGCCGACCTTCGTCAAACTCGGTCAGGTATTGTCCACGCGGGTCGATATTTTCGGGGCGGAGTGGATTGAAGAGTTTGAACAACTGCAAAGCAACGTTGCGCCGATACCGTCGTCTGAAATCTATACTTTGGTCGAAGCCTATTTGGGCAAACCCGTTTCCGAAGTGTTCCGCAGCATAGACCCGAAACCCGCAGGCAGCGCGTCGGTGGCACAGGTGCACCGCGCCGAACTTTTAGACGGAACCGCCGTCGCCGTCAAAGTCAAACGCCCCGACATCGAGCCGGTCATTCAGGCGGATCTGCGGATTTTGAACCACCTCGCCAGACTGATGGAATCCGAAATCCCCGAAGTGCGCCGTTACCAGCCCGTATTGATGGTCGCCTATTTTGCCAAAAGTCTGGCAAAAGAAACCGATTTATCAGTAGAGCTGCGCTATATGCAGCGTTTCGGTCAGACCTTTTCAGACGACCCCTTGGTCCGCATCCCCGCCGTCTATCCCGACATTTCCAACCGGCACATCCTCGTACAAGACTACATCGACGGCACGCTCCTGAAAGACGCCGACCTAGAAACCATGCCCCACACCTTGCGCAACGGGCTTGCCGGACGGATTACCGACACGCTCTTCACCATGATGCTGCGGCAAGGCTTTTTCCATGCCGACCCCCATCCGGGCAACATCTTCATCAACGACAACGGCGGCATCACCTTCATCGACTTCGGGCTGGTCGGACACCTAGGCAACACCCGCCGCCGCGAAATCCTCAACCTCATCAACGCCCTGACCAACAACGACGCGCTGCTCATCCAATACGTCCTCAGCGACTGGGCTCAGGGCGATTTGCCCGACGAAAACCTGCTCGGCGCAGACGTCTTGGAAATGCTGCTCAACTATGAACACACGCCCATCCGCGACCTGCGCGTCAGCCAAGTCATTAACGACATCACCTCCATCATGCGCCGCCACGGGCTGACCCTGCCCGGCGACCTCGTGATGCTCTTCAAAACCCTCATCACCCTCGAAGGCGTCGTCAAACGGCTCGACGGCAGTATTGAACTGCTCGAACGCGCCAAACCCATCACCGAAGCCGCCGTCAAAGAACAAGCCTCTGCCGCCCACATCGCCCGCAACGCCAAAACGCAACTGCGCACCCTGTTGCAAATGGCGGAGTCGCTGCCGCAAGACTTCTTCAGGCTGACCAGAATGCTGCAAAAAGGCAAATTCGGCATCACCCTAGACCTCAAGCAGTCAGAACGCATCAGCCATCAAATCGACAGCGCCGCCAACCGCCTGACCATGGGCATCGTTACCGCCGCCCTGATTATCGGTTCGTCCATCGTCATGAGCATAGACACCGGCCCCAAGTTTATCGGCTTCGTCGGCTACCTTATCGCCTTCGCCAACAGCCTGTGGATTATCTGGTCGGTGTGGCGGTCGGGGAAACACTAGCCTCACGTTTGCTCAAATCATCAATCAGCACAAGAACAAAAAGGTCGTCTGAAAACCAAGGGCGCAGGTTTCGCCAAAACGTTTTCAGACGACCTTGATTTCCCTGCGGACGCAACCATATAGCCGTCAACCCGTCATCCAGATATAACAGAGGAATTTATGCCGCAAACCCAGATCAACCACGCCGACATCCGCACCCGCTTCATCTTCGACGATATGCCCGTTCGCGGTTTGCACGTCCGCCTTGAAAACGTATGGAAACACATCGTCGGACAAAAACACTATCCCCCCGCCATCCGCCGCGCCTTGGGCGAACTCCTTGCCGCAGGCGCGCTCCTGTCCGGCAACCTCAAAACCGACGGCACGCTCATCGTTCAAGTTCAAGGACAAGGTCGTCTGAAAATGCTCGTCGTCGAGGCTACTTCCGACCAAACCGTCCGCGCCACCGCACGTTGGGACGAAACCGCCGACATCAACGACGACGAAAGCCTGACCGACCTTCTCGGCAGCAACAGCGTCTTCGTCCTCACCCTTCAGCCCAAAGACGCAGAACCTTGGCAGGGTGTCGTCCCGCTCGAAGGCGGCAGCATCGCCCAAATGCTTATCAACTACACCAAACGCTCCGAACAGCTCGATACCCAAATCGTCCTTGCCTCATCGGACGATGCCTGCGGCGGACTTTTGGTGCAACGCCTGCCTGAGACAGAACCTGACGCGGCATCATGGGAACACGTCGGCACGCTGGCTCAAACCCTGACTCCCGAAGAACTGACCGGGCTGGACGCACAACACGTCCTCTACCGTCTCTTCCACGAAACCCCTCCGCGCGTCTTCGATCCCGAAAATATCGAATTCGCCTGCACCTGTTCGCGCGGAAAAGTCAGCGATATGCTGCTCATGCTGGGCGGCGAAGAAGTCGGGGGCGTGGTCGCCGAACAAGGCAGCATCCAAATCGACTGCGACTTCTGCCACGCCAAATACGTCTTCGACGAAACCGATGTCAACGCCCTCTTCGGTGCCGATGTCGTCAACGCCGTCCTAGACGAAGCCAAGCGTCTGCAATAAACATCAACGCTTAATATTCATTAAGCAAAGGTCGTCTGAAACCGATTTGGAAGGTTTCAGACGACTTTTCTTTAATTGATAGGGTGCAGGCTTTAGGAGAAACAAGCCCGTAACGTGTGTTTCCCATAAAACCCGAACCTCGCCCGCTTTAAAATAAAAGGCGCATGGATACAAAAAGGTCGTCTGAAACCAAACATTCGGTTTCAGACGACCATCGATTTCAAATCTTACAATTATAAAGATTGTTTTTTGTTCAGAGAGTCGCGGATCTCGCGCAACAGCAATACTTCTTCGCTAGGGATTAAGGCTTCTTCTTCAATGTGTTCTTCTGCTCTTTTCATAGCGTTCAATGCTTTGATAACGGAAAAGATTGCGGCGGCGATAATCAGGAAGCTGATCACAGAGTTGATGAACAGACCGAGATTAAGCGTAACGGCACCGGCAGCTTGAGCCGCCGCCAGGCTGGCGTAACCGGCTTCGGGGGCGGGCGGTGTGCCGTCTTTCAAGGTAACGAACAAATTCGAGAAGTCAACGCCGCCGATCAACAGACCGATAGGGGGCATGATTACGTCGTCAACCAAAGATTTAACGATGCCGCTGAACGCAGTACCGACGACCATACCGACTGCCAAGTCAATAACGTTGCCGCGCATAATAAACTGTTTAAATTCTGAAGCAATAGACATAAATGTCCTCCTGTATGTTTGTGGATAATAAAGTGAAATTTTTAAAAAAGCGCATCCGAAGGGTCGGGCAGGCTTTTCCAAACCGGCAGGCATGGTATCGTGTTATTCGTTAAACAAAATTTATAAAAGTTAAAATTTGTATATATGACAAAATTCCCGAAATATGCCGCCTTTTATATGAAAAAAGAACCGTCTGAAATCGGAGTGTACCTTTTTTACACCACTTATTCAGACGGTTTTTTGTGTAATAAGTTGTCTTTTCTACAAAATATTACAAATCATTACGCCTCTTCGTCGTTCAGGGCGTTGATGCTGTAACCGCCGTCAACGTAAGTGATTTCGCCGGTAATGCCTGAAGAGAGTTCGGAGAGCAGGAAGGCGGCAGTGTTGCCGACTTCGTCGATGGTTACGTTGCGGCCGAGCGGGTTGTGGGAAGCGACGTGTCCCAAGAGTTTGCTGAAATCGGCAATGCCGGAGGCAGCGAGGGTTTTGATCGGGCCGGCGGAAATGCCGTTGCAGCGGATGCCTTCTTTGCCCAAGCAGGCGGCAGTAAAGCGGATGCCTGCTTCGAGGCTGGCTTTTGCCATGCCCATAACGTTGTAGTTCGGAATCGCACGAACCGCGCCCAAGTAGCTCAGGGCGACGATGGCGGCGTTTCTGCCGCGCATCATCGGACGGGCGGCTTTTGCCAATGCAGGCAGGCTGTATGCGGAGATTTCGTGTGCGGTATTAAACGCTTCGCGGCTGATGCTGTCGAGGAAGTCGCCGCTCAAGGCTTCTTTCGGTGCGAAGCCGATGGAGTGGACGAGGCCGTCCAAGCCGTCCCAATGTTTGCCCAAATCGGCGAAAACTTGGTTGATTTCGTCGTCGCTGGCGACATCGCAGCGGAACACGAGTTCGGAACCCAATTCGGCGGCCATTTTGCGGACGCGCTCTTCCAGTTTGTCGACAACGTAGGTAAACGCCAAATCCGCGCCTTGTTCGCGGCAGGCTTTGGCAATGCCGTAAGCGATGGAACGCTCGGAAATCATGCCGGTGATCAGGATTTTTTTACCTTGCAGAAAACCCATTTTTTGTCCTTTAAAGTGTGGTATTGCGGTTTGATGAAACTGGGCATTATAGCAAACTGGGGGCGGTTTCGGTATAGAAAACAAGAGATAACCTGTCGTCCTGACGGAAAACGAAGGTCGTCTGAAACCTTTTCAAACGACCTTTGCACATCAAATCCCTTATAATGCCGCCCATTGTTTTTAACGAAAAAGGCTGTCTGAAATGACCCAAAACGCAAACAACCTCTGCTGGCTCGATATGGAAATGACCGGGCTTGACCCCGAACGCGAACGCATTATCGAAGTCGCCATGATTATTACCGACTCCGATTTGAACGTCTTGGCGCAGTCCGAAGTTTATGTCGTCCACCAAAGCGACGAACTGCTCGACGGCATGGACGAATGGAACACCGCCACCCACGGGCGTACAGGATTAACCCGGCGCGTGCGCGAATCGCAACTCACCGAAGCCGAAGTGGAACAAAAACTGCTGGACTTTATCGCGCAATGGATTCCCGAAAAAGCCACGCCGATGTGCGGCAATTCCATCCATCAAGACCGCCGCTTTATGGTCAAATACATGCCGCGCCTCGAAGCGTATTTCCACTACCGCAATCTGGACGTATCCACCCTGAAAGAGCTCGCCAAACGTTGGAATCCGCCCGTTGCCAAAGGCGTGGTGAAACGCGGTTCGCATCAGGCTTTGGACGACATTCTCGAAAGCATCGAGGAAATGCGCTACTACCGCGAAAACTTCTTGAAACTGCCTTAAATCCTTGCCAACACGAGCAACAATACAAAAAGGTCGTCTGAAAGCCTCAAACCCAT
>NZ_AEPF01000009.1 GCF_000193735.1 Neisseria sicca 4320 | reverse complement strand
GGGAGAGGCAAAACAGTTGCTGCACAAACCAACTTTTCCTCAACCTCAACAAACCCTCTCCCTACCCCTCTCCCACAGGAGAGGGAACAGAGTGCCGCAATCTCAACACTTTCAGACGACCCCAAACTCAAAAAGCAGCCTGCCCCCCCAAAAGGCCGTCTGAAACCCCTCCCACTCTCCGACATCCGCACTTTCCAAGCCTGGCTCAAAACCGCCGAGCGCGACAACCCGCACCTGCTGTTCCTCAGCCGCGACGACCTCATGCAGCACGCCGCCGCGCACATCACCGAAGAACAATTCCCCAAACACTGGCAAACCGCAGACGGCAAATTCAAACTCAGCTACCGCTTCGAGCCGCACCACCCGCTCGACGGCGTTACCCTCACCCTGCCGCTCACCGTGCTCAACCGTATCAGCCCCGCCGCCCTCGAATGGCTCGTGCCCGGCATGATACGCGAAAAAATTCAGCTACAAATCAAAGCGCTGCCCAAACAAATCCGCCGCATCTGCGTACCCGTGCCCGAATTCATCACCCAATTTTTAAGCCAAAACCCCGACCGCAACGCCCCCATCCTGCCCCAACTCGCCCAAGCCATCGCCAAAACCGCAGGCGACATCCGCATACTCGAGCAAATCAACCAAGACGAATGGGCCGCGTTCAGGCTGCCCGAACACTGCTATTTCAACCTCCGTATCATCGACGACGGCAGGCAAGAATTAGCCATGGGGCGCGATTTCATCCAAATCCAACAACAACTTGGCAAAGCCGCCGCCACCACCTTCCGCGACAACACCCAAGAATTCGAGCGTGACAACGTTACCGCATGGGACATCGGCACCCTGCCCGAATCCATCAAATTCGCCCGCGGCAAACAACAGCTCACCGGCTACCTCGGCCTGCAAAAAGAAAAAGACGGCCGCATCGCCCTGCGCCTATTCGACACGTCCGCCGCCGCCGAACAAGCCCACCGATTAGGCGTGATCGAACTCATGAAACTACAACTAAAAGAACAGGTTAAAGACCTGAACAAAGGCATCCAAGGCTTCACCCAAGCCGCCATGCTGCTCAAACACATCAACGCCGACACCCTGCGCGACGACCTCACCCACGCCGTCTGCGACCGCGCCTTTATCGGCGAAGACGAGCTGCCGCGCAACGAAAAAGCCTTCAAAGAACAAATCAAACGCGCCCGCAGCCGCCTGCCCGCCGTCAAAGAAGCCCTCAGCCGCTACTTGCAGGAAACCGCCGCCTACGCCGAACTGAACAGTAAACTCGGCAAACACCCGCTTACCCACCTCCTGCGCCACCGCCTGCAAACCCTGCTCGCCGCCGGCTTCGCCACCCGCACCCCGTGGGCACAATGGCCGCGCCTCCCCATCTACCTCAAAGCCATGACCCTGCGCCTCGAAAAATACAGCGGCAACCCCGCCCGCGATGCAGCCCGCGAAGCCGATATTCAAGAGCTGGAACAAATGTGGCAGGAAAAAACCGACAGCTTGGTAAAACAAGGACTACCCGTTTCAGACGACCTCGCCGCTTTTAAATGGATGATTGAAGAATTGAGAGTGTCGCTGTTTGCGCAGGAATTGAAGACGCCGTATCCGGTTTCGGTGAAGAGGTTGTTGAAGGAGTGGGAAGGGTTGAATAAGTAGTGATATTATCCAATACATTTACAGGAAAATTTCTAACTTACATAAAAGGTACAACACAATGAAAAGCGAAAATAATTATGAACGTATTGTTCAAAATTCTAAAAAATTCCAACACTCTCAGAAGAATGAGATGCAGAAACGCATAACAGATTTGCTGCAACAACTCACAAATGGCATTCATGAACGCAATCAAATTATGGCAGTTTCCCTGCTTGGAGCGATTGCAGGACACAATACTTTCCTATTTGGTCCGCCTGGAACAGCGAAAAGCCTGATTTCCCGCCGCTTGGCATGTGCATTTGAAAATCCTCAATACTTTGAATACTTAATGAACCGCTTCAGTACACCTGAAGAAGTATTCGGTCCCGTATCTATTAAAGCATTGAAAGAAGACCGGTATATCCGAAAAATAAACGGCTATTTACCGACTGCCGATTTTGCCTTTCTCGACGAAATTTGGAAATCCAGTCCTGCTATTTTGAATAACTTACTGACCATTATTAATGAGCATATTTTCAAAAACGGCGATGAACGGATTAATGTACCGCTCAAAACCCTGATTGCTGCTTCCAATGAAATTCCGCCTGAAAATCAAGGCTTGGAAGCCCTATACGACCGTTTTGTTATCCGCCTGCTCGTACCGCCGATTGAACAAGAAGAGAATTTTAACCGTTTACTAGACAGTAAACCAAGCAGCGACAAACCTGAAATCAGTGAAGATTTGAAGATTAGTTATCAAGAGCTTGCCAAATGGCGCGAGCAACTTCACGAAGTCAAACTCAGCACAGATACTTTGTTGATTATCAAATATATTAGGGAAGAATTAACAGAACAGTTTGATAAATTGGGCGTTTATGTATCTGATCGCCGTTGGCAGCGTGCGGCTGTATTATTAAAGGCTTCAGCTTTCTGCAATGGACGTAAAGAAACCAATCACAGTGATGTGGTTTTGTTGAAATATTGCCTGTGGACAACACCTGAAAATCGGGAAACCGTTGAAGAAATCGTGATGAATGCCATTAAATCCTGCGGGTTCGATACGGATATTGATTTGGCTGGATTGGATAGGGAAAAAGAGAATTTGGACAAGGAGATTAATAAACAGCTTTATTATTCTAATAATATTTATGATACAGTTGAAATAAATGAAAAAAAATATTTCCCTGTTTCAGCTACATTTATAGATTCATATGACAATTATTACAATAAGAATTATCAGCTACTTGTTCCATTTGATAAATTTAAAAGCCAAGATACATTTCACCCTCTCGATGAACAGGGAAATACTATCAAAGACATCAAATGTCAATTTAATGGGCAAGGCAGTTGTTCATTAAAACTAGAAATTAATAGAGGATTTAATCGTGATTCATATAAACCTTTAACATTCAAACCTAAAATTATGTTTCATAAAGGAGATAAAAAATCAGATGTCAGTGAATGGATAATTCATTCACTCGCTCAATCCGTATCTGATATTCGAAAACAATTTATTGATACAAAAAAACAAGTTGAGAAAAAATATGAGGAATATCAACAGTACCTGCAAAGCCCTTTTGCAATCCAAGCCGATATTGATATTGCTGTATCAGGTATTTTAGACCAAATCGACAAACTTAATTTGCGGATTAAAGACTGCGAACGGCTGGGGTCATTATGTCGTTAAGCAGCAAACTATTCGAGCAAATAAGATGGATTAAAGCTTCTTTGCAAACAGATTATCAAGATTTGTTCAAACAGCACAGTTGGTTAGGTGGACAGATTCAACAAAGGTTATTTGGCTGGGCACACCAAACCAAGTTGGACTTATGGCAAAGAAGTCCATTTGCCATACATGAAGAAAATCTGAAAAATCATCAACAGACAGGACTTTTTAATCAATCGCCTGTTGATGATTACCAACGTTTCTGCAAATTGACAGGCATACCGTTTGAAAAAGATTTTTGGCAAAAAGAATTGGCTCAAAGCAAGCAGGTAAAATCTCATAAACAGAATTTGCCTTTGAAACTGTTGACGGAAAAATGGCAGCAACAGTTAGACCAAGCCAAAGCTCAATGGCAAGTAGAACAAATTAATCAATTAAGGCAGGAACTTTTAACCCAGTTAAAACAAGAATTAGAAGTAGTTAAGCAGCTTTCGCAACAATTGGAACAGCTGGGTTTTGGTATAGGAGACGATATTGGCAATTTGACCCCACAAGATATTGAAGAAATGAAACGTTGGCTGAATTATCTGACCCAAGATAAGAATGCCCAACAGATTGCTGAATTACTAGGCAAAATGCGCCAAATCGAACAATCCGAAAAAATCGAACAGGTAAAACAGACTGTTTACATCCAAAATCCACAGATTGATGTAAATTCGCGCGAAGAAATTATCGGATTACGTTTAGGTAAAGATTTAGAGTATGTATTGCCGTCTGAATTGGCTTTAATGGCAGATGAAGAAACGTCGATTTTATTTGATTTGAAGTTTTTGGAATCCAAATTAATGTGTTTTGAATTGCAAGGAATGGCCTATTGTGATGCCCCAACTGAAATTATAGTTGAACAAAAAAGCCAAGAGGATGAAAAGCTCGGACCAATGATTTTATGCGTAGATACCAGCGGTTCAATGAACGGGCTACCTGAAAATATCGCCAAAGCAATGGCTCTGTTTTTAGGAACAAAAGCCAAAAGCGAAAACCGTTCTTGTTTTGTTATCAATTTTTCCACTGGAATAGAAACTTTTGAATTAACAAGTAAAACAGGGATTTCCAATTTGATTGCTTTTTTACGTCAATCCTTTCATGGTGGTACAGATGCTGCCCCAGCTTTACGTCATGCGCTAAAAATGATGGAGCAAGAAAGCTATCGAAAGGCGGACTTATTAATGATTTCCGATTTTGTGATGAATGGCTTACCTGATGATTTGTTGGCATCAATCGAAATACAACGAGAAACCGGTAATCAGTTTAATTCTTTGGTTATTGGTAATGCTTTTATGAGTAAACGCCTAAAAACACATTTTGATCGTGAGTGGATATACAATCCTAATGTGCAGACAATTCAAGAATTAGTACAGTTCAAGAAAGATGTTTTTAATAAACAAGTTGTCAACTCATAACACTGTTCTACTCATATGTATTTCTGGAAGATACCCCCCCTATACAACTTGGAATCCATACGCAGAATATGTGTGGACTTTCTAAACTACTCCCCTTCCCACCCAAAAAAAGGTCGTCTGAAACCCATTTTCAGACGACCTTTTGCCGCTTTGCTAAACAAATCTTCCCGCAACCCTCTCCCCAAACGTCACCCGAACCAGTAAACTCCCCATATTTCAACAACTTCATGGAGGCCAACCATGCCCCGTATCCATCCGCTCCACCTGTTCCCGCCCCACATCGCCGAACGCGGCCTGCTGTATTTTCAGCAGGGCAAGGTTCGCGATGTCCAAAAAACTTCCGCCGGGCGTTATCGGGCGGAGGTGTGCGGTTCGGAAAACTATTCGGTATGGCTGAAGCTGGATAGTGATTTGTACATTAAGGACGGGGGCTGCGATTGTCCTTATGGCTGGGCGTGCAAGCATATGGCGGCGTTGTGGTATGCGGTGCGCGCCCAAACGCCGGACGAGCGGCCGGACGAATCCGATGCGCAACAGCCTAAACAGGGCGGCAATCCGTATCGGCAGCAGCTCTCCAAAATCTTTTCCCGAACCCGATATTATGATTACTACGAAGCCGCCGATTTGGGCTTCAGGCTGCAAAACTGGTTGGAAGATGTGGCGCAGGAGGGGACGGCGGCGTTGCAGCAGGCTTTGCCTCTGTTGATACCGCGTTTGCAGGATGCTTTTGAAAAGGCGGATGATTCGGACGGTATGTTGGGCGATGCTATGTATATGGCAATCGACCTGCTGGAAGAGGCGGTCATGGAAAATGTCCCGAAGCGTTTGATTAATTTTTTGGACAAATGTTTGGACGACAGCCGCTATTTTGATTTCTCGGAGGCAGGCAATAAAATCTACCAAATCCGCGCCCGAATCTGGCGGCTGCGCGGCGAATGGCAGGCGTGGCAAGATTATGTGGCTAAACGTTTGGCTGTTACCAAGTCGGGTTGGGAACATGAATTTTGGGCATTTGAGGGTTGGCAGGTTTTGCAGGCGAAAGGCGATACTGCTGCCGCGCAGGATTATTTCAGACGACATCTGCACCTGCCGCAATTCAGACAAATTGCGGTAGAACAAGCTGTCGGGCAGCAAAATTGGGCGGAAGCAGAACGCCTCTTGCGTGAAGGCATCAACATTGCCGAAGATGAAGGAACACTCGGCACACTGCACAAATGGAAGCTGCAACTTTTTGATGTATTGAAGAAAACTGATAAAAATGTACGCGAAATCGCAGCGGATTTGGCGTTTTCCACCAGCCTTTCATTGCCGCATTACGAGGCATGGAAAGCCACGTTTCCCGCCGCCGAATGGCCGGATGAATTCAACCGCCTACTTGCGCGCTTGTCGGGTCAATATTCGCTGCAAGCTGAAATATTGGAGCATGAACAGGAATTCGACCTGTTGCTCGCCCTATTGCAGCAACACCTTTCGTTGTACATGATGGAACGTTTTGCCCCGTCTTTCCCCGAGCCGTATCACGACCGAATCGTAGCGCTCTACCTGAAAATCTTTGCGGCTGAAATCAATAAGGCAAGCAACCGTAAGCAATACCGCCAGCTCTTGAGCCAATTGAAGACCCTCCGCCGCCAATATTCCGCACAACGGCAGGCGATGGAAGACTTTGCCGACGAAATCAGGGAACGATATAGCGAAAAAACCGCGTCGGCCTGCTCTGTTGGAAGAATTGGATCGGGCGGGGTTTTAGGAAAAAGCTATTCATCCACACCCTGACGATGAATTTTCCAGGCAAGCCTGCAATCCTTACATATAGAAAACAGTAGCGTTGTTTACAGTATTTCTAGGAGAATACTGAAACAGGAACATGCACAAAAACACCTGCTTCACCCTATACCACCAAGCCGAGACCTTTGCAAAAAAGCCCTTCCTTCGACAGCTGAAACCCAAACACAGGTTTTCAGCTGTTTTCGCCCCAAGTCACTCCTGATTTTACCCAAATACCCCCTTAATCCTCCCCGGATACCTGATAATCAGGCATCCGGGCCGCCTTTTAGGCGGCAACAGGCACACTTAGCCTGTTGGCGGCTTTCAACAGGTTCAAACACATTGCCTTCAGATGGCTTTGCGCACTCACTTTAATCAGTCCGAAATAGGCTGCCCAGGCGTAGCCGAATTTACGGTGCAGCGTCCCGAAGCTTTGTTCAACCACATAACGGGTCTTCGACAAATATCGGTTACGTTTGGTTTGCGCTTCCGTCAGCGGACGGTTGCGGTGGGCTTTGCGCATAATGCCGTCCAGTAACCG
>NZ_AEPF01000010.1 GCF_000193735.1 Neisseria sicca 4320 | reverse complement strand
TGCCTGCTGCCGCCTAAAAGGCGGCCCGGATGCCTGATTATCAGGTATCCGGGGAGGATTAAGGGGTATTTGGGTAAAATTAGGAGTGATTGGGGGAGAAAACAGCCGAAAACCTGTGTTTGGGGTTTCGGTTGTTGAGGGAAGGCTTTTTTGCAAAGGTCTCAGGCCGTCTGAAAAGCCGTTTCCCATGACAGCGCGCACAATCTCCGATATCAGGGAAAACAGCGGCACCAGCGCGGCAAACGCCGTGACCATGCCGATAGCAAAGAGTTTTTCCGACAGCTTTTCCAAAGGCTTCGCCCGCCGCACCGACACGGCAGGTCGTGCGGCGCGGGCTTGGCGGTTTTTCGTTTTGCGTTTGTTCACGGGCTGTCTCCGCTGTTTGAGGATGTTGTCTATGGCCTGTTGCGGGTAGCTCATGGTTTTCCTTTAAACGGTTTTACGCGTCAATGTTCTGCGCGATCAGGGCGTTGTTTTCGATGAAGGCGCGGCGGGGTTCGACTTCGTCGCCCATCAAAACCACAGGTTTCCTATCCGCGTCCGATTGTTCTAATCAGTTCGTTCAAACTGTCAAGCTGCTGCTTTTGCCAAGTAATCAGTTTTTCCTTTTCCATCAATATGGCCTGCAAATAGCCGTTTTGCTGCTTCAACTTTTCGATTTCGATCACATACTGCTCCTGCGATGCGTAATAGTTGGCGAAGTTGGTACTGTTTTCCATATTCAGAAACACCAGATTTTTCTCAACCGTGAGCAGATCCACCACGTCCATGCCCAACACATCGGCGATTTTTTCCAGCTTGTCCATCTGCAAACCCACCTCCCCGCGCTTGATTTTCGCATAGCCGTTGACCGACATCTGCAACTGCTCGGCCATGTTTTCCTGCGAGAAGTTTTTCAACTCGCGAATCTTACGTACTTTTTCATGAACTTTCATCCAGCCTCCTTATTGGTTGGTATTGCCGATACTACGGGTTGGTGTTATCGGCATGGGTGGAAGTTTATCATACAGAGTTCCTGCACTATACGAAAAATTTTGTTAAAAGGTTTAATTTCAAATGGGAAAAATAAAATTGATCAGCGTTGCGGCAGCTTCTGTTTTTGCACTGAATGCGTGCGACATCGGCGGAGGTAAAGTTGCCTGTTCGAATGAAAATGGTATTCAGGTTCTGCGCAGTTTGGTTGGGGAAGAAATTGAAAAATCTTTAAAAAATCAAGGGTTGTTTGATTTGGCCAATATCAGAGCATCAATTGCCGCTTTGCCGATGAGTTTTGAGGAAATCCGCACCTCTAAAGAAGACCCAAACAGTACGAAAGTTTTTTGTCAGGCTACATTCCGCATCACACCATCAGTAGAAACTGTGAAAGATGCCGAAACGGTGTTGAAAATCCGTGGCAATGCAGACAGTTTGGAGAATTTCTTGGATTCGTACGCGTTTAAAAAATCTAAGCAGTCGGCTAACGGTTTTGAAGGCACCTTGTTGTACAACTTGCAGCCCAGCGATGATAAGAAAGTGATTTTTGCCGAAATTGAGGCAAATCAGGACAATGTAATTCAAGCACCAACCCAACTGCTTGCTTTGGCCATGTCTAAGAAACAGGCGCAGGAGGAAGAAGCCGAAGCCCAAAGAATACAACAGGAAGAAGAACAGGCTGCAAGAGAGGCTCAGGAGGCGGAATGGCAAAGGCAGGCAGAGTTGGCTGCGGCACAGGAAAAGGAAGCCGAAGCACGTGTTGCGCAGGCCAAGTCGTTGGCGAAGCTGTCTGATGACAAACTGAATTTGGTTTGGAATGGTTTGGATAAGGAAGTAAGGCAGGAAATTTTACCGTTGCAAAGAGCGTGGCTTAAAGAACGCGAAAACAAATGTAAGGCCGAGTCGCTGAGTGAGGCTGATAAAAATGAACAGACTGTCCGTTTTCATCAGTGTTATGCGCGGATGACGGGTGAGCGTACTCAATTTTTATCAAACTGATTAAGGGGTATCATATGAAGAAATTATTGCTTTATTGTCTGGTATTGACGCTGACGGCTTGCGAATCTGTGCAACCTTACGTTAATGCTTATTTGGATGATTTGAATCAAAAGCTGCAACAGGGTACGGCAACCCAGCAAACCGTATCCCTGCTTAATTCTCCTTATTTTATTCAGGAAAAAACACAGGCCGATGTAAACCGACTGTTGGATAAAGCCCGGCCGGAAAAAGTGAGTTATTCGGATTGGAGGGGTATCAAACCCGTATTGAGCCGGCTTATCGGTTCTCTTGCCTGTAATGCGAGTTATCAGGATTTGAAGCAAGAAACCCATATTGATTTCAAATGGGTTGCTGATAACGATTATTATGGAGAGCAGGCAACCGTTCCAATTTTAGCTCTGGTTTTTTCTCGAAAAATCAATTCTGAGGAATATATTCAACAGGATTGTTACCATGTTGCTCAGATCCAAGTTGGAAATTATTCAGGATATGTAACTGATGCAACTGTTTATTTTGAAAGTGATAAAGGAAATGTTTTGAGTCATACTGTTAGATTAAGGTTGATTCCTGAAACGGAGCGTTGGATGTATATTGGATACTAATAAGGAGTTTGAAATGAAGAAATTTATTTTATCGGTTGTATTGGGTTGTATGAGTTTAAATGCAGGTGCCTTTGTTAAAAATAACAAAGTGGCAACGGAATTTTGCAGTAATCAAGCAATTGCGTTGATTAACTCTGATCCTAATATCGGGACATATATTGATTCCCAAAAGAATATTACGGTTTGGCTTGGAAAAATTGGGAAGAGTCAGCTAATGTATAAAGGTAAAATTTATGAAATAGGTGGGGAAGTTGTAAGTGGTGGCCATATTGATTGCGGATATAGCATGAAAGTGCAGAGAGGAAAGCGTAAAACCACAGGCTCTATGAATGTAGATTTTTGGAAAGAAGGTGGAAAAATAAAATTTGAGATTTATGAAAGCACAGATGATGTAACTCGTGGAAATGGATAGATATTTTGATACTAGGGGAATTAAATGAATATCAAACAAAACTATGACTGGCTGCGCGACTTTCACGGCTGCGACGGCGGCGACATCGGTTCTCCTGAGAAACCGTCTGTATGGGTATGCGGCATCGAATGGGGCGGCGGGCACACCGTTGAAAACCTGCGGCAGATTGCGGCAGAGCCGTACACGGGCGACACGGAGTTCGGTTATTGAGACTGGCAGGAATGCGTTGCCTATCCTTACAACATCAGCGTCTGCAAACTGTTGTGCGCCTTAAACGGCGGGCAGGTAGAGAATTACCGCCGCTTTGCCGAAGAAGTGCAGCCGTTTGTACACAAAGCGGATTCGGGCTATTTCAAAATGAACCTGTATCCGATTGCGTTTAAAAACACTGATGCCAGCCTTTGGCAGCAGGAGTTTTCCGAGATTACGGGTTTTGCCGACAAGCAGGAATACGTCAATTTCTGCAACAAATACCGCTTTGCCCAAATGAACCAATGGGCGGAACAATACCGCCCGCGCCTGATTATCGGATTCGGCACATCTTACGATAAGGAGTTTAACGTTGCGTTTTCAGACGGCCTTTCAGGTTTTCGTCAGGAAGAAATCGTCGGAAAAAATTAAAATGGAAGCGCAATCAAAACGACACATTGCTGGCAGTATTGCCGTTCCCGAGCGGTTCTCACGGTTTGAACAGTAACGAATCTTTGCAGAAATTCGGTGAAAGACTGGCGGAGTTGCTGGTCGGCAGGGAGTAAAACAGCATTTAATAGTTGGGGTAGGTTTCACAGCAAGCATAGTTTGGGTTGCCAAAACCAACAGACAGCATGTGACCTTTGCAAAATTCCCCAAAATCCCCTAAATTCCCACCAAGACATTTAGGGGATTTCTCATGAGCACCTTCTTCCAGCAAACCGCACAAGCCATGATCGCCAAACACATCGACCGCTTCCCACTATTGAAGTTGGATCAAGTGATTGATTGGCAGCCGATCGAACAGTACCTGAATCGACAAAAAACCGTTATCTCCGAGACCATCGCGGCCGTCCCGCCTATACCCTGTTGTCCGCATTCATAGCCGTCCTGCTCGGACAACGGAAAACAGCCGAAAATCTGTGTTGGAATTTTAACTGTTGGGTAAAAAGGGTTATAGTGGATTAAATTTAAATCAGGACAAGGCGACGAAGCCGCAGACAGTACAAATAGTACGGCAAGGCGAGACAACGCCGTACTGGTTTAAATTTAATCCACTATATTTCGCAAAGGTCTTGGCTATTCTTGAAAATACCAGGTCGTCTGAAACGCTATTTGAGATTTCAGACGACCCTTATATTTTATAGCTTCAATCATTTTTGTCTAAATGATAAATTTGGGCAACGGCTTCTACAAGATCACGGTCGGTTGAGCCTGCTTTATTGAGGGTGCGGGTAGGGGAATGGAGCAGTTTGTTGGTCAGTTGGATAGAGAGGCGTTCGAGGACTTCTTCGGGGGACGTACCTTTCGCCAGTTGCTTCATTGCATTTTCCAGCACTTGTCTGCGGGCGCGTTCGCCCTCGTCGCGAAGTGCGCGGATAAGCGGAACGCTTTGGCGGCTTTTTTGTTGTTGGATAAATTCGCCGACTTTTTCTTCAACCATGGCTTCGGCGGCCGCGGCGGCTTTTTGCCGTGATTCTTTACCGCTTTGGACGATGTTCATCATATCGTCGACGGTATAAAGATAGGCATCTCCAAGTTCGCCCACTTCTGCTTCGATGTCTCTGGGGACGGCCAAATCCAATAGGAAAACAGGCATGTTATGGCGTTGTTTCAAAGCGCGTTCGACCATGCCTTTGCCGACCAACGGAAGCTGGCTGGCAGTTGAAGAAACGACGACATCGTATTCGTGCAAAATTTCAGGTAGGTCGGTCAGCAGGCGAGGTTCGGCAGTAATGCCGAGTTTGTCGCACAATTCTTGCGCACGGGGTAGGGTACGGTTGGCGACGGTAATCAGTTTGGGGTTTTTCGCGGCAAAGTAGGTAGCCACCAATTCAATCATTTCGCCTGCACCGATAAATAAAACATTCAAATCGGCAATATCGGGGAAAATTTGTTCCGCCATTTTGACCGAGGCGGATGCCATAGATACGGAATTTTCACCGACGGCGGTATCGGTACGGATTTCTTTGGCCACCGAGAAGGTTTTTTGGAACAGCGCATTGAGGTGTGAATTGATGCTGTCCTGCTCTTGGGCGATACGGACGGCATCTTTGATTTGTCCGAGGATTTGCGGTTCCCCCAATACCATGGAATCTAGCCCGCAGGCTACGCGGAAGGCGTGTCGGATGGTTTCGTTGTTGTCTAAAGTGTATAGGTAGGGACGGATTTCTTCGATAGGAAGATTATGATATTCGGCGAGCCATTCAATAATCCGCTCTGTATTGCCGACGCAATAGAGCTCGGTACGGTTGCAGGTAGACAGAATGACGGCTTCGTTAGCAGCCGGACTGTGTGCCAAAGCACGAACGGCATCGGGGAGATGCTCGGCGGCGAATGCTAATTTTTCGCGTATGCTCAGGGGCGCAGTTTGATGGTTGAGTCCGACGGCGGTGAGTTGCATGGGGAGGGTGTTTTGCGGAATGGTGTGTGTCGGGCGGTATTATAGCCCAATTCAAGTATGAAATGAACGGATAAGGAGGGGCGGGTAGGTGGCGGTCGTCTGAAATTTTATGTGTCGGCAGCTTTAGGTTTTCAGACGACCTATCCGTCTCACAGATAAAAATGTTTGCCGTTGTTCGGGTTGCTTGTTTTCAAATCGTTCAACATCCGTTTGAAATCCAAACCGTATTGTTCGCTTAATTTTTCTGCGCGTTTTTTCAGCTTGTCGAGGTTTTGTTCTTTCGGGCTGCTTTGGAACGCCATGACCGCCATATTGCCGTGGCTTTCGGCGGGCAGCTCCAGCACGCGGCCTTCGAAGACGTTGAGCAGGCGTTCGACGAAGCGTTGGTAGCGTTTGTCGCCGCTCCACCAGTTGGTCACGAACACGCCGTCTGGCGAGAGGGCGTTGCGGCAGTCTTGGAAGAAGGGTTCTTCCACCAGTGCGTCGATGATTTGTTCGCCGTCGAAGCCGTCCACCAAAATCACGTCGGTATTGTGGCGGAACACTTTGATGTATTCCGCGCCGTCCGCTTCGACGATTTCGAAGTTTTCCCCTTCAAAAGGCAGCTCAAACAGGCTGCGTGCGACGGCGATAACCTGCGGATTGATGTCCACGGCGGTTTGTTTGGTGTCGGGTAAATAACTGTCTATCCAGCGTGCGAACGAGCCGCCGCCCAAGCCGATTTGGGTAATGTGTTTCGGCTTTTCTTCGGCAAACAGAAGCCAGCCCATCATTGCGCGGCTGTACGACAAAACCAGTTCGGCGGGATGGTCGAGGTTCATCGAGCTTTGGATGGTGTCGCTGCCCAAATGCAACGAGCGGATGTTGCCTTCTTCTGAAATGCCGACTTCTGGCAGGTCGGACTTGGCGGGGCGCAGGCGGCGGTAGGGGTGTCGTGGCATGGTGTAGGACGGATGGAGGGGAAGGGGTGTATTTTATCAGAGTGTCGTCTGAAATGCTTTTTGTGCTTGTGTTTTTCAGACGACCTTGCGGTTATGCGTCTGAGCGACTTGGTTTATATATGGGGTAATCATTACGCCTGAAATAAATTTCTTTTTAAATCAGATATTTTTTATAAAAATTTACTTTGTGGGCAACAAGCTCTTGCCAAGCGGGGCGGTTAACGGCATAATTCGGCTTCTTTGCCGGTATAGCTCAGTTGGTAGAGCACCTGACTTGTAATCAGGGGGTCCCGAGTTCGACTCTTGGTGCCGGCACCAATCAAACAGCCCGATTGTGAAAGCAGTCGGGCTGTTTTGCGTCTGCCGTTCGGGTGGATGGTGGCAGGGCGGCGGGCATTTCACTATAATAGCCCGTTTTAATCTAAAAGGTCGTCTGAAAAAGGCGGAACACATTCCAATGATTACTGTGAACACACTGCAAAAGATGAAGGCAGAAGGCGAAAAAATCGCCATGCTGACCGCCTATGAATCCAGCTTTGCCGCGTTGATGGATAATGCCGGCGTCGATGTTTTGCTGGTAGGCGATTCCTTGGGCATGACCGTGCAGGGACGCAAATCCACGCTGCCCGTCAGCCTGCGCGATATGTGTTACCACACTGAAAACGTCGCGCGCGGTACGGAAAACGCGATGATTGTCAGCGACTTGCCTTTTGGTGCGTATCAGCAGAGTAAAGAACAGGCGTTTGCCGCCGCTGCCGAATTGATGGCGGCGGGCGCGCATATGGTCAAACTCGAAGGCGGTGTTTGGATGGCAGAAACCACCGAATTCCTGCAAATGCGCGGCATTCCCGTCTGCGCCCATATCGGCCTGACTCCGCAGTCCGTGTTTGCGTTTGGCGGATATAAAGTGCAAGGGCGGGGCGATAAGGCGGAAGCTTTGTTGGCAGATGCAAAAGCACACGACCAAGCGGGTGCAGCCATCGTATTGATGGAATGCGTGCCGGCGGAGTTGGCGAAAAAAGTAACCGAAACCGTCTCTTGCCCGACCATCGGCATCGGCGCGGGCGTGGATTGCGACGGACAAGTTTTGGTTATGCACGATATGCTCGGCATTTTCCCGGGCAAAACCGCCAAATTCGTCAAAAACTTCATGCAGGGCAAAGACAGCGTCCAAGCCGCCGTTGAAGCCTATGTCCATGAAGTCAAAGCCAAAACCTTCCCCGCTGCGGAACATTCGTTCGCTTGATGCTTACGACTAAAAAAGGTCGTCTGAAAAGGTTTTTCATCGTGAGAACCGAATTTCAGACGACCTTTGTTTGTCGGTGTTCCCAGCGTATAATCGGCGCGTGATTTTCGGGCTGACAAAACATGGCGGCTGTGCGCCGCAATCCCGAAAAAGATAAAGGACATTTTCCACCATGCAAATCATTCATACCATTAAAGAATTACGCGAATGGCGCAAAAACGCAGGCAGCGTTGCCTTTGTACCGACTATGGGCAATCTGCACGAAGGCCATCTCGCCCTCGTTCGCGAAGCCAAAAAACGCGCCGACAACGTCGTTGTCAGCATATTCGTCAACCGCCTGCAATTCGGGCAGGGCGAGGATTTCGACAAATACCCGCGCACCTTGCAGCAAGACGCCGACAAACTCGCCAACGAAGGCGTAGCCGTCGTGTTCGCACCCGACGAAAAAGAGCTGTATCCCAATGTCGAGCAACGTTTCAACGTTGAACCGCCTAACCTTCAAAACGAATTGTGCGGCAAATTCCGCCCCAGGCATTTCCGCGGTGTCGCTACTGTCGTCAGCAAACTGTTCAACATCGTCCAACCCGATACCGCCTGTTTCGGCAAAAAAGACTATCAGCAGTTGGCGATTATCAAAGGATTTGTCGAAGACCTGAATTTCAATATCGACATCGTGCCTGTCGATACCGGCCGTGCTTCCGACGGACTCGCGCTTTCCAGCCGCAACCAATACCTCAGCGAAGCCGAACGTGCCGAAGCCCCGCGTCTGTACCGCGAATTGCAACGCGTCGCCGCCGAACTCAAAAACGGCAATCTCGATTATGTCGGACTGGAAACAGAAACCGTCCGCCGCCTGACCGAAGCCGGCTGGGTGGTTGATTACGTCGAAATCCGCCATGCCGAAAGCCTCGCCGTCGCCCGCACCGGCGACAAAGCCCTCGTCGTCCTCGCCGCTGCCCGCTTGGGAACGACGCGCCTGATTGACAATTTGGAAGTCAGCTTGGCTTGATTGTTGGAATAGAAAAAGGTCGTCTGAAAACCAAATGTGTTTTCAGACGACCTTTGTTTGCTTTATCGCTATATTTTGGAATATGGATAGCCGATATTATTCGACGAAACTAAATTTTAACAAAATAGATCTTAAGGCTTAAAAGCAAATAAAAGAGCCGATTTAGTTCTCTATTTTTTATAACCTACCTGTTCACAGCCTGTATTGCCGTTTTTGCTTGTTGACTTGGTTTTAGCCGATTCTGCATCAGTACATTTATAGGCATTGCCCAAGCTGTCCATCCAAACGGAAAGTTTGTAATCAGTACCGGTTTTCGGAGTGGCGAAAAGATAATAAGCCCTGCTGTTTTTAGCGTCCTTATTTTTCATTTCACCGCTGAAGTCGTATTTGGCAGCGACCTCGGGCGCAGCTTTGTAGGTCTTAACCAATCCCGTATCTCCCTCAATTTCATCTTTTATTTTAAGGGTAGGATTTTTGACTAATTCGGTTTTTAAGGCATTGTTAATAGCAAGCAGTTCCGTATGCGCTTGAGATTGATAGCCGCGTTCGATGTAATGGATATAGGAAGGGTAAGCGATGGTACTGAGGATGCCGATGATAGCAACGACAATCAGCATCTCGACCAGCGTAAACCCTTGAACTTTAGTGATAGACGTATTCATGATTTTATCTATTTATTCGTTGGCCACATAGGATTGCAGCATAACTACCGTATTTTCGTTTTTTCCCCATGCTTTGGCGGTAACGCGATAAATGGTACGGTTGTCGGTAGAATTGGTGCTTAGGTATTCGATGATGTAACACGCATCTTTTTTAGGTCTGCAATTTTTTTTAGCTCCGCTATTTTTGCCAGGATAGGGGATACCGTTAATATCAATGCACTTAACTTTATCTTTGCCACATTCTCTATGCCAAGCCTCTTCAGTGGAATTCCCTTCTACTATTACTTTGCCTGTGGTGGTGGTATATGGTTCATTGGGCTTCGACGCGGGGAGTGATTTCGCTTTACAAAGGCCATTTGTACAATCATCATCAAAGGTTGTTGTTCCATCTTCAATAGAATAAATATAGTTCTCACCTTCACGCAATGCCGCTTCCGCAAGCGTGGTAGCAAATTTATGGTCGGCGTCATTTGTACTGATACGCTGCTCGGTATTATAGGACTGGGTCGCAGTAACGACGAGCAAGGCGATGACGATCATGATCATCAGGACGATGAATAATGCGAAGCCTGTTTGTGCAGAGGCTTTAGCAGGATGGTTTAAAGTAATCGGTCTGCGCATTTGTTTCCTCCGCGTACAGTCGCGTTGATTCGATAGATTTGGACTTCATTTTTATCATTGTTTTTGCCTACATTGATACTGTTACCTCCGTTCAACAGGATCTCGATGGAGGCAGGTGTTTCTTTATTGGAAAATTCTTTAGTATATTTGAATTTTTCGTCTTTTTCCTGACTTGTTCCCTGATTTTGTGCATTTCCAGCAGTGGTGGGGGTAGGGGCTGATGCGGCTTCACTTCCTTCAAAGGTCTCAGGGCATTCTTCAGTATAAAAGTAATGGATGTCCATATTTTTTATTCCCTTAATCAGCAACTGCGGATTACTCCATGTACCGTTGTCAGCCAGTTGGAAACGGTACAAACCTTCTTGCCCATCTACTTTACCAACAGCGTAAGCATTTACCTCATGTTTCATGATTGAGATATTGCCTGCTTGGGAACTATCTGACTTTAAAGCTGCTTTACCATCGGTGATTTTCGTTCCTGGCTTGGTAATGTTAGTACAATTGCTGGCAACTGCAGTTTCTGCAGGCGGATCTTGGGCATCTATGCCGTATTGGAAAATCAGTGCTTTTCCACTCGGTGTAAAGTCCTTTAAGCCTAAAGAGTCTGTTTCTCTGACAGCGGGAAGTATTGATCCAGTACCCTTGAGTTTGAATAAATCTGCGGAACCGAAATCTTGAATAACGACTTGGTCATCGAAGCCTGACATATTGAAACAGCCAAAGTTACCAGCCATACGGGCATCACGCACAATTTGGTTGGATGCGTTGCGCAAATCCTGTTGGACGTTTAGACGGGAGGTTGCAGCGGTGTTCAGGCTGCGGGCGGTAAAATAGCCCGAGCTGACGGCCAGCAGGACTATCATGCTCAATGCGCTTGCTACAAGGAATTCAATCAGGCTGAAGCCTTGCATACCTGTTTTTACCGGAATGTGTGGGCGGTTTTTATTATTCATTATCTTTCCCTTATGCGTACTTGGTAGGTGTAAACAATTGGTTCATCGGATTTGCCGCTTGCTGCTTTGTCGCTTTCTGCATCTTTAAGCCATAACACTTTAATAACAGTATCAGCATCTGCCTTTTTGTCACAATGAGAATTAAATGATCCATCGTAAGTAGGCTCTTCATTAGAACTGTCTCGGCAGATTTCATAATGAAATTCGGATTCAGGTAAAGCAGCACGCAAGGCTTGATCGAATTGTGCGATCTGTGCTTTTGCTAAACTTTTTTTGCTCATGCTGGTTGTGGGATCTAATTTTTCGTTTTTGGGATTATCACTAGAGCCGGCAGTAATGTAATAATCAATGTATGTTTTACAAAATCCACGCTGACCATTGTTACGAGTGCATTCTTCCAGCCTTGGATTAATCAGCATACCTTCAACTAAGTTTTGGGTAAGCTGGGATACGATGGTTTGCCCTTCCGCTTCGCGTACGCTGGAAACGGTACGCAACTGGATGGCGAGTAGGGCGAGTACGCCGATTGCGAGGACGAACATGGCGACCAAGACTTCAATTAAAGTCATACCTGCTTGGTTAGGTTTGGAAAAATCTGAATAACGGGTTTTGGCGAAACTCGCTTTGCTCGTTTTCAGACGACCTTTTGTATGTAATGTTATGTATTTCATAGGATGGTATTTTTATTTTTTGGGTTCGGGACTTTGAGATTCTGAATATTGGCAAAGGGGTCGCGAATCTGATTTGGCGCAGATTTCGACTCGACCGCTGCTGTCGATAAGGACGATACTGGCGCGGGATTTTTTGGTTTCTTCGGTCGTTGCGGCGGAATCGGTCATGCTGATTTTGATGTAGCCGTCGGCGTATTTGAAAGTTGTTGATTTATCCAGTGTTTTAGAGGCGGTATAGCCGAATGTGCCGTTGGGCATAAATGACCAAAATACGGCCTCACCGTCATCGGCATTATCTTTTCCAAATGCGACGTGTTGGAATGTATGGGAAACTTTGGCAGGGTCGGTACCGTTGAGGACTATGGAGCGCAAAGAAATATCGCTTGTGTCATTCTTATAGGCTACGTCCCGATTTGTATCGGCATAGGCGAGCAGGCCGCTGCTTTTTTGGCTGCTGTCGCATGTGCCGTCAGCCAAGCCGTGTTTTCTAACTTTTACGGGACAGACATAGACAGGGAGATTGAGGCGGACTGCTTCGGCTCGTGCGAAACGCAAGAGGTTTGCCACCTGCTCTGCCTGACTGGCAGCGCGGCGGGAGGCAATCCATTCGCTCATATTGGGAAGGGCGATAGTGGCCATGATGGCGGTAATAGCAATCACGACCAACAATTCGATTAAGGTAAAACCTTTTTGTTGTGCGTACATGAGTGGTAAAAACGTCTGGAGTTAAGTAATGTGTTTTATCATCCGGCTTAGAATATTTTTATCGCCGGAATTATGCGGTTTGGTTCATTTTAAACGATATTGGGATGGATTGCCTAATAAAATATGAAATTTGCTTGGTTTTCAGGCTGATTTGTCTCAATCTTCCATCAATGCGGATTCGGGTATGTGGGCTGCATTATCGAATTTGGTAAATTGCCCCATCCAAGTAAGGAATACTTTCCCGACGGGACCGTTACGGTGTTTGCCGATAATACATTCTGCGATGCCTTTCATGGGCGATTCTTGGTTATAGTATTCGTCTCGGTACATAAACATAATCAAGTCGGCGTCCTGCTCGATGGCACCGGATTCCCGCAAGTCGGACATCATCGGGCGCTTGTCGGTACGCTGCTCTACGGTACGGCTCAACTGCGACAAAGCAATAACGGGAACTTGCAGCTCCTTCGCTAAGGCTTTGAGGGAGCGCGAAATTTCGCCGAGTTCAGAGGCGCGGTTGTCCGAGCGGCCGGAACCTGCCATTAATTGCAGGTAGTCAATTACGATTAAGCCCAATTTTCCGTTGAACTGGCGCGCAAGGCGGCGGGCGCGGGCGCGCAATTCGAGCGCGGTCAAGCCCGGTGTTTCATCAATATACATAGGCGCATCGGAAAGCTTGACCACAGCTTCATTCAGACGACCCCAGTGTTCATCTTCCAATCTGCCCGTTTTCAAAACGCTCTGATCAAGCCTGCCCACCGAACCCAGCATACGCATCACCAGTTGCGCGCCGCCCATCTCCATCGAAAATACGGCGACAGGCAGCTTGCCCTCTACGGCAACATGTTCCGCGATATTGATGGAAAAGGCAGTTTTACCCATAGAGGGACGACCTGCCACAATAATCAAATCACCGGGCTGGAGACCTGAGGTTTTTTTATCCAAGTCGATAAACCCTGTTGACACACCGGTAACTTCATCCGGATTATCGCGTGAATAAAGCATGTCGATGCGCTCGACTACTTCCTTCAAAAGCGCAGGCATTTCGAGAAAACCTTGTTTGGACTTGGCGGTACTTTCTGCAATTTGGAACACCTTGTTTTCCGCTTCATCCAAAAGCTGCCCCGCATCCCTGCCTTGCGGATTGTAGGCACTACGGGCAATTTCGGTACCGACTTCCGCAAGCTGGCGCATGATGGAACGCTCGCGCACGATTTCGGCATAGCGGCGGATATTCGCAGCGGACGGCGTGTTTTGCGCCAAAGTAATCAGGTAATTGAATCCGCCCGCCGCCTCCAATTCTTCGTTACGCTCCAAACTTTCCTGAACGGTAATCACGTCGGCAGGACGGCTTTCATTAATCAGATTGGCGATGGCGCGGAAAATCAGGCGGTGTTCGTGTCGGTAGAAGTCTTCACCGGTAACCACATCGGCGATTCTGTCCCAAGCCGAATTCTCGAGCAAAAGACCGCCCAAAACGGATTGCTCCGCCTCCATCGAATGCGGCGGCAGCGACAACGCGCTGACTTCGCGGTCTTCAGACGACGTATCGGGATAATCGTTCATGGCGGCAATCCTAAGTGAATGGAAATTGGAAACCGTTATTATAGCGCAGCGCAAGTTTAACTGGTTTCTCTGATTTAAAGCAGGTAAAATAACGAAGCTGTCCGGTTTATACCGAGCAGCGGACACTACCAAAAACAAATAATTTAGGAGCACTAAAATGGAACATAAGCTGCCACAACTGCCTTATGAACTGGACGCATTGTCCCCGCATCTGAGCAAAGAGACTTTGGAGTACCACTACGGCAAGCACCATCAAACCTACATCACCAATCTGAACAATCAAATCAAAGGTACCGAATTTGAAAACCTGCCTTTGGAAGAGATTGTGAAAAAATCTTCAGGCGGCGTGTTCAACAACGCAGCCCAAACTTGGAACCACACCTTCTACTGGCTGGGTTTTACGCCCAAAGGTCAAGGCAAACCTTCCGGCGAGCTGGCCGCCGCCATCGACGCCAAATGGGGCAGCTTCGAGAAATTCCAAGAAGCTTTCAATGCTTGCGCGGCAGGCACTTTCGGTTCAGGTTGGGCATGGCTGGTGAAAACCCCTGCCGGCGAATTGGATTTGGTTTCCACTTCCAATGCGGCAACTCCGCTGACCACTGAAAACACTCCGCTGCTGACCTGCGACGTATGGGAACACGCCTACTACATCGACTACCGCAACAGCCGCCCCAACTACCTGAAAGGTTTCTGGGAAATCGTCAACTGGGACGAAGTCGCCAAACGCTTTGCTGCTTAAATAATCGGTTGATATGAAAAGGTCGTCTGAAAACTTGGATTTGGGTTTTCAGGCGACCTTTTGTTGTTGCTTATGATTTCTCTGATATTTTAGAAATATTGGAAATGGCTGAAACTTCAGAAACTTGGATTAGTTCCTGTCAATAAGATGAATGGCAGCGCAAGTTTGGTAACACGATATATGCCTGCTTATTTCCATCATAGGCAACCGAAGTAGATGCAACTTGTTTAAACATTTTATAAACGGATTTTAAAAAATAAACGTCGTCTGAAAGATACAGTCTTTCAGACGACGTTGGTGTTTCAGACATTGATTAAAACGGCGTAATTAAGCCAAGCCTTTTTTCTCCAGATAGCTTTCGTAATCGCCCAGATAGTGTTCGTAACCGCCCTTGCCGTCCAGCTCGATAATCTGGGTGGCGAGCGAGGAGACGAACTGGCGGTCGTGCGACACGAAAATCAGCGTGCCGTTGTATTTCTCCAGCGCCATGTTCAGCGATTCGATGCTTTCCATGTCCATGTGGTTGGTGGGTTCGTCCATAATCAGCACATTGGGTTTCAGCAGCAGGAGTTTGCCGTAGAGCATACGGCCTTTTTCACCGCCGGAGAGAACCTGCACTTTTTTCACCACGTCGTTGCTGCCGAAGAGCAAACGCCCCAAAGTGCCACGGATGACTTGTTCGTCGTCGCCTTCTTGGCCCCATTGGCGCATCCATTCGCTCAGGTTCATATCGACATCGAAGTCGTTTTCATGGTCTTGAGGGTAATAGCCGACGTTGGCTTTTTCCGCCCATTTGATGGTGCCTGCGTCGGGGGTGAGGCCGTCTGAATATTCGGGGTTGAACGCGCCGGCAAGGAGTTTCAGCAGGGTGGATTTACCCGCGCCGTTGGGGCCGATGATGGCGAGGCGCTGGCCGGCTTCGAGAATGAAGCTCAGGTTTTTGAACAACTGGGTTTCAAAGCGTTTGGCCAGGTTTTCGACTTCTACTGCCTGACGGTGCAGCTTGGCTTTTTCATCGGCTTCAAAGCGGATATAAGGGTTTTGGCGGGTAGAAGGTTTGACTTCGACCATCTCGGCTTTGATTTTGTCAGCCTGTTTCAGACGACTGGTTGCCTGACGGGCTTTGGATTTGTTGGCGGAGAAGCGGGCGACGAACTCTTGCAGCTCTTGCAGTTTTTCTTTTGCCTTGGCGTTGTCCTTCAGGGCGCGTTCGCGCGATTGGGCGGAGGCGAGCATGTAGTCGTCGTAGTTGCCCGGATAGATGGTGATGGTGTTGTAGTCCAAATCCGCCATGTGGGTGCAGACTTCGTTCAGGAAGTGACGGTCGTGCGAGATGATGATCATGGTGGAGTCGTATTGGTTCAACACACCCTCCAGCCAGCGGATGGTATTGATGTCCAAGTTGTTGGTCGGCTCGTCAAGCAACAGCACATCAGGTTTGGAGAACAGGGCTTGCGCCAGCAATACGCGCAGTTTGAAGCCAGGGGCGACTTCCGCCATGGTCGCATTGTGCAAGTCTTCGGAAATGCCCACGCCGCTCAACAGTTCGGCGGCGCGCGCTTCGGCGGTGTAGCCGTCGTATTCGGCGAACTTGGCTTCCAGTTCGGCGGCTTTCATGTAGTCGTCTTCGGTGGCTTCGAGGTTGGCGTAAATCGCGTCGCGTTCGGTCATCGCCGCCCACATTTCGGTGTGCCCCATCATCACCACGTCCAGCACGCGCATGTCTTCGTAGGCAAACTGGTCTTGGCGCAGCTTACCCAAACGCACGCCGTTTTCAATCGCCACTTCGCCCGCAGTCTGTTCCAAATCGCCGCCGAGGATTTTCATGAAGGTGGATTTGCCCGAACCGTTCGCGCCGATCAAGCCGTAGCGGTTGCCTTCGCCGAACTTGACGGATACGTTTTCAAACAGCGGCTTCGCGCCGAACTGCATGGTAATGCCGTTGGTAGAAATCATTATTGGTAAAACCTTTATAAATATAGATAAACAGGGTGTTATAATCGCCGGCGATTGTAGCATATTTTGTATAGGTCGTCTGAAACGGGGGCGGAGGAAATGGAAACCGAAAAAATCTATTACGCCGTGATTATTCTGTTGTGTGCCGCATCCATGCTGCTCAGTCCGTTTTTCTATATCCGCCGAACACGTTCGGGCGCAGAATTGCGCCGTGCGCCTAGGCAATGGAAGCCGATTATTATTGCGAATTTGGTGATGATCATTGCTTTGGTGGCATGGTGGATATGGTTTTGATGATTTGATGAAAGGTATAAGAATGAATAAATTGATTTTTAAGCACATTACTGCTCGCATTTTCCGTCGTAGCAACGGCATCCCCCGTATTTGAATGTATCGACAAATCAGGGCGTAAAACCTATACGCAGACCGGCGGCAAAAACTGCAAACCGGGCAATATCGGCAGACCTTCGGTTTATACCTCCGCCGCACCGTCCGCACACTCGGCATCAGCAAACGCTGCTTCAAGAAACGTTCCTTCCGAACAAATGCCGCTTCCGCCAGCCGGAGCAATACCCGGTTCGTCTTCGGCACAAAACGAATTGGCTCAGGCACAGAAAAATCTGGAAGAGGGCAAACAGGTCCGTTATGGCAACGAGCGCAACTACGCCCGCTATCAAGAACGGATTAAGGGCCTGGAAAATCAAGTGAAAGCCGCGCAGGAGCGGGTTAATGCGGCAAACAGCATGGGCGGTGAAGGTGAGATGATGCCTGAGTATTGATGGAGGAAAAGATGTCAATAAAAAGGTCGTCTGAAATACCGTTTTCAGACGACCTTTAGGTTTGTTTTAACGAGGCATGCCGCGTTCCCATGCGCGGCGGGCGCGTTTGCAGGCAAGCTGTTCTTTCCAATTCATGTAGCGTGCTTTGAAGCGGGCTTTCATGAAGTCGTCGAACTTGCGCTGTACGGTCAGGTTCCAAAGGCTGTGTGCCTTAACCGCCCAGCTTTCATCCCATGCGCGCAGGGAGATGGAGAATGAGCCGTCAAGATATTTCATCCAATGCCACCAGCCGGTCGGCATGAACAGGGTGTCGCCGTATTCCAAGAAACATTCGATGCCCTCGACGCCCTCAAGCTCGGGGAAGCGTTCGGTATCGGGGTTGTCGACGTGGTAGTCTTCCAGCGCGTAAGTGGCGAAAGGAATGCGGAACAGACGCTCTTTCCATTTGTAATCGAACAAGATGATGTGTTTCTTTCCGAAATGCGTATGGAAGATGTGTGCCATATCGATGTCGTAGTGCAGGAAGGTTTCCGAACCGGCACCGCCGAAAAACAGGGTAGGGTATCGGTCTAAGAATCCGCCCATCAGCTCTTTGGGGAAAACGTAATCGTTCAGCAAGGCGGGAGCGTGTTTGATGGGGTCAAATAAGAAAATCCGCAAATCCGTCGGCTCGCGTTTGATCAGATCGATATAGTCGCTGAAGCGCATTTCCGTACTGGCGGCGTTAATCGGCGCGGAAGGGTCGGCTTTGGCGCTGTCGTACAAGGGGACGACGATATCGCCGATGGTTTCTTTCATATAGTCCAGCGACCATTTGTCGCGGGCGGGCCAGTTGCGGGTCAGTCCTTTGATGACGACAGGACAGCGGGGCTTGAGATAGTTTTGATAAAAATCTTCGCGACTGATGTTTTCTACAACATCAATCGGGGTAAGTTTGAAACCCATAAGCAAATCTCTTTTTGGAATGTAAGGCTGATTTTAAGTGGATACTTCGGAATGTGGCAAGCAATGTTTCAGACGACCTGACGCGAATCAAAAATCGTGGTTGTGATATTATGGCGATATAAATATTCCGTCCGAAACGCTTATGAACGATGCAGACGATTATTTGGGCAAGATGCCTTTTTTCATTGTATTCCTCGACCCGCTGCACACCGACTTCCACAGCAGCGGCAAGCCTCTGAACGAATACATCGCCCGCCATCCGCTGATGCACGACAAGCTGCACCGCCCGGCTTTTGCCGCCAAAGTGTTGGAAATGGCGGCAAATAGCTGCAATATGCGTGTTTTTGTCCGCAAAGCGGACGCGCTGATTAAGCATCCGCTGCATTATATCGTCCGTAACGGCGTTTTTCGAACCGAAGAGCAGATGTGGGCGTTTATCAACTCGCCTGAAAACATCGCCGCCGTCAAACAACCCTAAAAGGCCGCACACTCATGCTTTTGTTCATTGATAATTGTTATTCTCGTTCGCAGTAGTCCGTATTAAATCTTATCGTTTTGAAAAATTTGAATTTAACGCTACTTCTTGTCCGTTTTTGTTCGCGTCAGTGCGTGGCAATCCTTAAAAAAAGTGGGTATGATTGTGGGTATCCCCTCACACATACCCGCTTTTTTTATGCTTAACGATACCCAAATCCGCAAGGCGAAACCAGCCGAAAAGCCTTATAAATTAACCGATTCCAATGGTTTGTATATCGTCATCAATCCAAACGGCTCAAAACTATGGCGGTATCGTTTCAGGCTTGACGGTAAAGAGTCTGTTTTCGCTATCGGCGCATATCCTGATATATCGCTGGCTGAAGCGCGTGAAAGGCGCAAAGAAGCGCGGCTGCTTGTCCAGCAGGGAATTAACCCAGCCAAAGACCGAGCCGAAAAGAAACGCCAAAACGCGCGCCAAAACAGAAACACGTTTGAAGCCATCGCCGAAGAGTACCTGGCATCTAAGGCAATCAGCGATGGTAGTATTAAAGCCATACATCGTATGCTTAAAAAATACGCCTATCCAATCATCGGAGACACGCCGATAACCAAAGTAACGCCGCGTCAGATTATGGAGTGTCTCGACGTTTGCAAAGACAAAGGCGTTATTGTGTCGGGTATATACACCCGCCAACACATGAGCGCAGTATTTTTATACGCGATCCGAACAATGAGGGCGACAAATGACCCGACGTTGGCTTTTGCCGGGTATCTCAAGCGACCCGAAATAACCCATGCCAAAGCCATGACCGCCGAACAAATCAGGGATTTTAAAAGAAGCCTCGCAAGCTACAATGGGTCGTTTGTCGTCAAAAAAGCGGCGCAGTTGCTTTTATACACAGCAGTCCGAACTATTGAGGCAAGGCGGGCTGAATGGGTTGATATTGACCTATCTGCCGCGATTTGGCGCATCCCCGCGAACAAAATGAAAAAGTCGAGAACGCACGTCGTGCCATTGTCGTCTCAGGTTGTCGAGTTACTCAAAGAGCTACACGCGGTTACGGGAAACGGGCGGCTACTTTTCCCGAACAGTAAACGACCCGATGATATGCTGTCGGCCACAACCATAAATAGAGCATTGGAGTACATGGGACTGACAATATCGGGGCATGATTTTAGAGCGACACTTGCAACCAACCTATCAGAGATGGGATATGAGCATGAGTACATCAAGGCGCAGCTTGCCCATGCCAAAGACAATCAAACAGATGCGGCATATTTTCATGCCAAATTTATCACGCAACGCCGCCAAATGTTGCAAGATTGGGCGGACTTTGTAGATAACCTATAAATAAATTATCATACAAATCATAAAGTTATGGAATTTATGTGGAATAATCAAAAAACCTCTTGCATTACCGCATTAAACGCGGTAATATACACACATCGGCAGACAACACAGACCGCCGAAACATGATTAACAAACTGACCGCCATCGGGCGGATAGGAGCAAAAAAAATGAAATTCTCAATAAACGTCATCAAAACGGAAAAAGTTGAAGTAAAACGCCAATATGAAACTGTTACACGATTTAATCGAATCAACACGGGCGAAACAAAAGAAGTGGAGTTCAAACCTGAACAAAATCTTTTAATTGTAGATGGGGAAGAATTTAATGTGCATGAAGTTTCATTCAAATTTATTACAATTGGAAATGAAAATATTAAAACAGCCCAAATCATGACATACAAAAACGGGGAGCAACATTTATTCTACTCTCTTGATGTACCGGCATTTTGGGATATGTTTGATAATTTAAATTGGGGCAAAAAAGTTTTTGGTGGTTATATCGCTAAATAAATAAAAATAAAAGCCGCCTGCTTTACTCAAGCGGCTTTTGTTTTATAGGAGGACGATATGGCAAAAAACCGAACAAGCATCACCGAGCGGCTCAAAAAGAACCATAAACGAAAGTCGCGCCGCGAAATGGCGCACGAGTGGGCGCATAAATGGGAGCAGGACTATTTATCTTTGCTCTCGCAAATCAAACAGGCTATCAGCAAAGGACACGATGACGAGCTTATCGACTTATTTGCCGATTTGCGCGCTTTGCAGCAGCCTAAGTTCGAGGCATTACATCGGGTAGTAGATGAGCTAATCACACCCACACGGGAGCTTATAGATGATTGATAACGCCGAATTAGGCTATACGCCTGCGAACCTCAAGGCATTGCGCCAACAATACGGCCTGACGCAACAAGATGTCGCCAATATAACAAAGGTATCCTTAGCGACCGCGCAACGATGGGAGGCAAGCCCAAAACAAAAAAGTTACGCAAGTATGCCGCACCAACAATGGCTCATATTGATGGGTTATGTGGTATGCAAATGAGGATAGACCGTCTGAGATTTCAGACGGTCTTTGCTTTATATTTGATGAGACTGTCAACTTTTAATTGACAGTTCGGACAATGCCTTGTGCCGTGCCTTGCAATCATTATACAGATGGACGACCTGTAACGACCACGGCAGTATCTCCGCCCCTGTTCCGCCCTCAAGTTTAGGCAGTTTGGGGCATGGCTGCACCAAATCGGCAGGTGGTTTAATCGCCGTCGGCAATGGCGGCGTTGATGACTGACAACCCATCAGAATCAAGACAGGTATTCCGATAGACAGTTTTTTCAATAATTTTAGGCATTTGAACATATCTAATCCTTTCTTTTCCCTCGCGCACCGCTTTTCCTGCCTGATATACAGTAGAGGTTTCGCGGTCTTCTTTAGCTTTTTCAATCGCGGCATCTTTCAGACGACCTGAAATTTCAGCAGCCATTTCATCGCGACCGCGCCGATATTCCGCTTTGCGGTCGGCTTGCCAAGCACCGATGATGATTGCAAAAACAACTAAAACCGCAATCAATTTCCAATTTCTAAGCAACGTTTGAACCATAATTCCAACATATCCTTATAGGTTTTAATCTCACGTTCGGCAAACTCAAAAGCCGCTAGGTCTGCGTTTTCGCTGGCTTCGCGGCTTTTTTCTTGTCATTCCGTGATTTTCTGTTTTGCAAAATCAACGGGATTCATGCCCAACCTCTAAACGTGCAGACCGGGCAAATAGACGGTTTTCCCGCCTTTTTTGGTTGCGGTCATGATTTGGTTACGCATTGGGCTATTACGGCGGAAACCAACATGAACCCATGCGCCATCCCCGCGTTCCGGGAACTCAAGAATCAACTGGTCGAACGTGATTTTCCCTTCGTCACGCATTTTGATGATTTCTTTCGCAAACGCCAAAGAAGTTAAGCCGATGGCATCGCAGTCAGCAGCCAAGCCGAAACGGTGGGCGGACGTTGGCGAGCCGCCGACAGCCTTATTCACACGCTCACTACGAAAGCATGAAGTTACGACAATTCCGCGCCCAACATAAGCGCGTATTTTTTCAAGCTGCTCCGCCGTGTATTGGATGTTTGCCATTTCAGCAGAGGAGGGCGTATTTTGAAGACCTAAACGACGCGCTGTTTCGCTTCGTGTCAGTTCTTTTAAGCTAAAGTGTTCAGTGATTTGCATTTCTTATCTCCAAATAAAAAGTTCGCCTGAATTTCAGACGACCTGTTGTTGAACTAATCTTTATCGACGAATTTACCCGCCGTTTTCTTGACCCATTTAGTCATAATGCTTGGGGCTAGGCTTTTCACGGTATCCATCGCATGACCTGTCAGGATGCCGACAAAAGCACCGGCTACCGCGCAAGTCCATACTTGATTAACCATCAAAAACCGCTCTGCTACTGCCGCCGCTGCAACCGCCGAAATCAAGGCTTCGAACAGGCTTGATACAGGTGCGTCATGGTCTTTCATACTTGACCAAACGCTACCGACGATGCCGCCCCCTATGGCAAACAGATAGCCGAATTGAAAAAAATCGTGCATCATTCCCCCTTTTGTTTTCGTTTAAATTTATCCTCTGAAAACAAGAATTTAAGTGAGTTATTGCCAGCGAGTAAGCAAAGGAACGCCAAGACGGGCGGGATGACCATTCCTGTATGTGCAGGCGGATAGGCAGCCCAAAACGCATATGCCGTCAAATACCAAATAAAAGCTGATATCAACAACATATAGCCTGACAGAACCTCCCCTTTGAATGTCTGCCAGTACATTGCCGCCAACTGCAACACGCCGACGCCGCCGAATACCAGTATCAGCGTCAGTTCCGAAATGTCTTTGAACTTGTAGTAGATGGGCCAGTTGTAGATGTCGTTCGGCGAAAATGCAAAGACCAGCGCATAACCAATCATCGAACACCCGCTGACAAACTCAACCGCCCGCGTCCCCGTGCCAAACAACCAACGCTGAAAGCGAACGGGAAGAAATCGAAGCTCAAAGGCGTATTTAAGCCATTGAATAGACTTGCTCATTTAAAAACCTCCATAAAAAAGGCCGCCCTTTCAGACGACCTGCCACTTACACCAATTTAAAATCACGATTCATCTGTTTCAGCAGCTTCGCTATATCCTTTTTATGGACAAAATCGCCGCCCGTTGTGTTGATAATAATCGTGCTGTTATCGCCACCTGACTGACCTGCCATTTCACGGATTGTCTGCGCGTGTTCCGCAGGTAAGACCATCTCGTTTTCGTGCAGTTGGGTCAGCGGGTTGATGCCTGCCGGGATATCCCAGCCGCCAGCCGCCGATGGAATCCGCGTTGTAGTCGTGGTTGTTGAAGAGCCGCCACCGCCCATCAAACCCATTACAGCCGCCATCATTGCCGCCATCGCTGCAACGGCAAGAATAGGACCGACATACGGAATAGACGCTTGAGAAGCCGCCGCACCTGACGCCGCTTGAACGGCATTACTACCGACGACCGCCGTCGTTTCCGTCGCTTTGGTCGCCGCAGTCTTAGCCGCAGCCGCCGTTTCCAGCGTCTCTTTAGTCCCGAAAATCATCTTATAAATCGCTGATTCCTGAACCATGCGCTGTAACATACCCGCAATCGGCTTTCTAACCATTTCCTGAATAAAGGTTTGCCCCATACTCTTGAAAAAGTTATTCATCGCCGTTCGGAAATTCTGCGTCTTCGACAGCATGGCAGAAAAAGCCTGCCCCATCTGTTGCTGTGCTTCTTCCCAAACGTTTTTCCCGCCGTCTTGCAGCATTTCCATGACGTTGGGCGCATCTTTTCGGCGTTGGTTTTCACGCTTGCCCTGATTCTTGGTTTGCTCGCGTTCGTGACCTTGCCCAAGTTCCGCCATTTGCTGTTTCAGCTTGTCGATAGCTGATTGGCTGTATGTCGGGTCTTGTTCGGCAAGTGCGATCCGTTCTTGCAATGCGTCATAGGCGATTTGGTACCGGAGATTTTCAAACTCGATTTCCAAGTCTAGGCGTTCGAGTTGCGAAATGCGCCCAGCGGCTAGGGCTTGGTCTGCCGCGTCCTTTTCCATATCCAGCTTGTGCTTATCCAGCTTCTCCCATGCCGCCACCTGATTGATTTTGGCTTCTGTCGATTGCTTGGATAGCTGGTCTTCGAGGGTCAGGATTTTCTCACGCAGTTTCAAGCCTGTTTTACTGCCTGCGTCAACCGTTGCCAGTTTCGCGCGCCAGTAAGCGGCTTCCCGCGCCAAATCCCATTCTTGATGATTCAGCGTGTCTCGCTGCATTTCACGGTGTGCCAGCTTTTGGGCTTTGATTTCTTCTTCCCATGCCTGCATCGGGTCTTTGGCTGCGCCGGCATGACCGCCGCCGCTTCTGCCCTTACGCCCGCCGCCTTTGCGACCACTTCCACCACCTCCACTACCACCACCACCACCTGACGGGACGCGGGATTTCGGTATGCTCCCACCTCCGCCACCACCGCCGCGCATGGCTTTTCGTTCGTGAACCAGAGCAGCGCGGGCTTTGATGTTGTCAACTGCGCTTCCAACACGGTCTTTTGACATGCTGTCAGAGATTCGACCGCCAAGCCCGCCATCGTCCATCCTTTTTAGGTCGACGTTATCCAGCTTTTTAATGCCCGAACCGCCGACCATCGACGCGGCTTTGTTGGCAAAGTCGATCATGCTGTTAATCATGCCGATTGCCTTGTTTACCATCCACTCAATCGCGGAGATAAACACGTTGCCGATAGATTTGCCGAGATTGGCGAAGAATTGCGGCATATTGTTGGCGGCTTCGCGAATCAGCATCCAGCCGGTCGCAAACGTGTTCACGAAGGCATTTACCGATGCGCCGATGACGCTTGATATGATGCCCATCACACGCTCGAACAAAGCCGACCAGCCGCCCACGCTTTCGCCAAGCCAGCCCGTCAGCCCGTCAAACCATTCCCTTATTGCGCCGATGGCTTCGCCGATGGTTTCCGTGATTGCCTGCCAAACCGCCTGAATCACGTCAAGCAGATTCGACCAGCCCCCGCCGAAAACATCTATCTCATCGCCAAACTGCGCAATCAAACCGATAACCGCGCCGATGGCAACCGCAACCAGCCCAAACGGATTTGCAAGCATGGCAGCATTTAAGCCGATGACCTGCGCCGTCGCAGCGGCAATGGCAACCGCAAAGCCCGCCATAATCGGGACGACCAAATTCAGGTTATCCGCAATCATTTTGATAATGGAGGCGATGCCGCTCATTGCGCCGCTGTCGTTCAGCAGCTTGGAGACCATGCTTTGCCAGTTGTTCGAAAACACCGTCAAAGCCTGACCCATCGTCATGGGCATTTTTGCCGCCTGCTCGCCAAATTTTTCCGACGCGCCCGATATGGCTTTGAAAATCACATCCGCCGTCAGTTGTCCCTCGCTGCCCAGCTTTTTAATCTCAGCGCGGGATTTGCCCATATATTCCGCAATGGTATCCAGCAGGATAGGGGCGGCTTCGGCAATGGATTTAAATTCGTCGCCCTGCAATACGCCGCTGCCCAAAGCCTGCGATAACTGCATCAACGCAGCCGCTTGCTGTTGCGCTGCCACACCGCCGATTGTCATCGCGTTATTTGTCGCTTCGGTAAATTGCAAGATTTCCTGTTGCGTGTAGCCGTAGTCTTTCAAGGCACGGCTTGTCGAAACGTACAGGCTCGACGTTGATTCAAGCGATGCACGGGTATTGTTCGCTACATCCAAAAGCTGACGTTGGACGGCCAAATACTCGCTTTCAGACGACACCACCTGCCTAACTTGGCTGTTTATCGACTGCATGGCGTCGGCGGTATCAAGCATGGATTTCGCAAAAGACACCGATGCAAATCCCGCCAACAGCGTGCCGATTTTACCCAGCCCGCCCGCCGCCTGTTCTGCGACGTTTTCCGTCTTGGCAAGCTCCGCGTTTAACGCTTTGACCTTTTCCCTGCCGTCGCCGATACTGCCTGAAAAATCGGACATATCAACGTCAAACGCCTTTTCCATCGATTTCTGCATTTCGGAAAAGCTGCGCGTCAATTCTGATCGCACCTGACCGATAGCGTTTTCAATCTGCTTGGAAGCATTCGACGCAGAGTTTGCTGCCTGATTAAAACCCGCAGCCGTGCCGTTCTCGACGGTTATCTTGATTTTGGTTTCTAAATCGCTCATACGACCGCCCATAAAAAAGCCCGTGAATCATCACGGGCGTGGTTTCAAATTTAGATTAGGCTTCGACCAGTTCCGCGCCTGAAAAGACGCTTTGTTCGTTCTCCTGCTCAACCGCCTTGCCGTACAGCCATGCGCGGGATACCTCGCCTTCTTCAGGCAGCACGTTGACGGCAATCGAGTGGGAGCAAAGCGGATTCCGACCCGCTTCATACGCCTTTTGGGACACATAGCCGTTAAGCGTCGCGGTCGCGCTGCCGTATTTGTAGTCGATACTGACATACTCAATCACATGGTGGCTTGCAACCGCCCCCGTGATTTCGTCTTCGATTTCATGCTTAATTGCGATAACCATTTAAATCTCCATAAAAAAGCCCCTTTCGGGGCGTTTGTTAAACATATTGCAGAACGTCAATATATCTCAAGATGACAAATTTGTTTTGCGTGTAAAACTTTAATACAGGCGATTGCAAAGGAGTTTGCCATTCTCTACTCAGGCCAGTATCAACATTACCATTACCGGCTACACCAATATCATCAATACCTAAAGAGTGTTCCATCTTGTAATAAAACTTGTAGCCCGTATTGTGCTGGTGGATGGCATTAAACCTGATACCCAGTATGTTCTGAGGCAAAGGCAATGATTCCCACGAGCCGCCATCTTGTATATGCTCGTCCTTGTATCTTATCCAGCGTTTATTCTGGGAGAGCCGATGATACAATGGGTCGTTATTTACTATATAAGCTGTCTGTAAAACTGGATAATCCTCCTTAAAATATCCACTATTAATCTGAACCTCAATCAAATTCGTGCCGCTTACCTGGGCAGGATACCAGCCAAAAGAATATGAAAGAAAACTCTTTGAATCGGTAGAATATTTATCATTTAAGATGCTACGTTTAGTTATGATTGAACTATATTCTAAAGGAATATTCACTCCATTCAGTCTTAGTTTAGCAATATCCTGTTTTGCCGGATTCTTATTCATTTCTACCAGTGCGGTACCTGCAATATGCCACATCATCGGCACCCCCTCAGCCGGGAACTCAGCCCGCCAAATATTACCTATGCGCTCCATAGTACGTACCCGGAAAACGTCGCCTTCGATATGGGAGGCTTTCATAACCCCGTTAAAATACCCGGAATCGGCTTCAATGCGACCGCGAATAACCGCATTATTAGCCGTCAAAATACCTTCGGGCGTCACCGTGAAATTACCGTTACCGATATTCAAGTTACCGCCGCGAATATCCCCCAAATCCGAAGATATTGCCGACAAATGATTCACGTTCAGGCGGTCGGCGTTAATGCCCGCCGCTCTGATTTCGCGCGAATCAATACTGCCTGCGATAATCCTACTGGCACCAATGCTGTTGACACGGATTTTGTTGCCGTCAATATCGCCGACATTAAGCCTGTCGATGATGGCTTTGCCGTTTACCACCAGCTCGCCGTTCACACCGACACGGTTTTGCTGTGTGTCTACCGTAAAGGGAAAAGCATCTTCTTTGCCCGGTGCGCCGATACCGAAACGGTCGGCGTTGACAATGAATTTGCTTTCAGGCGTGCCGTTTCTCGGCGTGGTTGCCAAGCCGTAGCCCGCTACCTTACCGTTGACGTCAACCTTGACCGTGTATTGCGCTTCTAAGCCGTTGATGCTTTTCGCATGGGTTTGTACCGTAGCTTTATTGCCGTCAGCGGTTGATTGGGCTGTTGTGATACGCTCGCCAAGCGATTTAATGTCGCCCGTCGCTTTGGCCAGTGTATTTTGTACAACCTGAACCGTCCCGCTGATTTCCTGCAAACCGTCATTGTCTTCAGGCGCAGGCGTCCAGTCGGTCGCTACCGTTCCGCGTTCCAGCTTCACGCCCGAAACCTTGATGGCATCGGACGTCTGATAACGCGCTTGAACAATAATTCCGCGAACGGATTTAACTTCTTTGGCAACCGTGTGTTTGGCAACAAGACGCTGTTTCAGCGTTTTGGTCGTACCGCTGACGGCTTCGTCGTACCATGCGCCAAAATAGCCGACCGAGTTATCGGCATAGGTAACGGAAAATTCCGCGCCGATTCGCGGGTAGGGTTTGGCGTGCGGTGATGTAGCGTTTGTCAGTTCGATATCACACGAGATAATCAGATTATCGCCCTGTTTCAGTTCCAAATTAGGGGAAACGTCAATATTGACGGACTTGGTCTGATTATTCCCACTGACGGCCAACACTTTTGCGTTATTGCCTGTCGACAGGGCGTAGTTTCTACCGCCCACTTCAAACGCATCAAACTTGGAAGAAAGGGTCTGGACTTCTCGCTTGCTGTCTTCCTTCGCGTTTTTGATACGTTCGTTGACGCTGCCTGTGCCGTTGCTGTCAATCAGGTTGATTTTATCGCGCAATGACTTGTTCAGATTGCTTTCCGACAGGTCGGTCGTATTGACGTCATAGACGGTAAAAGCCACGCTGTTGCTGACTTTTAGGGCGTCTTTACCGAAGCTGTCATAGCCTGCCGCGCGTAGATGATAGGTCTTTCCTTTCTCCAGCGGGCTGCCGTTGCATTTTGCAATGGTTACAAACGTTTCCGCACCGTCATAGACTTTGTTTGCGTCAGTGGTCGGTACAGCTGCGTTTTCGGAAACCCAAATAATAATCCCTGCAAAGTCTTCTTCAGCGGGTTTTTGGCAAGTAAAAAACGCCTGTTTCAAACCGCTGTCGATAGCGATGCCTTGCAATGCCTGCAGTTGCGGATTTTGCGCCGCAATTTGCGCCCAGTTGCCCGTCTTGCTGGTAACGGCTCGACCGCGAACTTTGAAAACAACATCACGCATCTGCCCGCCGTCGGCTTTCATATCCGCTTGAGTGTAGGTGTAGCTGTTGTCCACAATACCGCTGATTGCGCGTAAACGGCGTTGGCTGTTGCCTGCGTAGATTTCTATGTCGTAGGTATCTGCCCCGTCCAATTTATCCCAAACGATGACGGCTTCTTTGCCGTATGCCCAAGATGATGTCAGACGCAAGTTTTGAATCTGACCCAGCGGTGCGCCCTTGATGGTGTAGGAATACGCGGGAACAGACGATAAATCTTGGATGCCACCGCTGAAAACGTTGTACGAAACCAGCTTGACCCAAACCGTGCGACCAATCCAGTTACGCGGAACGGTGTATCTGAACAACGTATCATCAATGCGCGCAAACTGGCTGCCAGCCGCATGGCTGTCAATAGCGGATCCATACGCGCCGCGCGTCAGGTTGCCCAGCGTGTAACGACCCACGCCTTTCAGTTCAGCGTTTGTGTATGCCAAAAACTCGCCATCAACATAACACAACGTCAGCAAATCGCGGCTGTCCTGCTCCGTACCGCCTGTGATTTGCCCGGCGGAAATTTCCACGCTCAGGGTGTTGGTACGGTCGAAAACCGCACCATTCGGCAAAGCAGCCGTCAGCGAGCCGAAACGCGCTTTGTGATTGACTGCGCCGACGCGCGTGTAGCTGTCGCCGTCGGTTGACACCCACACTTCAGCACCGCCCCACATATCGCCACCGGCGGTTGCCATCCAAATTTGCGGTTCGCCGCCTGTCAGTTGCAACGGGGCTTCAAAGATAACAGGCGCATGGGCATTACCCGGCGAAACGTTGTAGTCTGCCGAATAGCCCAAAGACGGCTGCGTTGGGTATTCTGACGTTGTGTAAACGCCGACAGGGTAGTCTTCTGCCTTGATAGAGAGGACACCCTCTTCATCCTCTTCAATTTCCGTGATTCGGACGGGCGTTTTATTCAAACCAAGCCCTGCGTCAGTCAGGGTTACAATGTCCATCGGTTCAAGCAGGCAGTATTTCCAGCCAAGCTTAAACTCATATTCATTGCGGACATACAGGGCGCGCTGCAAGAGTTGCTGGGCTACTTTTTGCGCGACCTTGCTGTTACAGATACCGTGCATTTTGACGGCTTCTTTCGGGCGCAATCCGTACTGCTCGATGTTCGCTTGGTCTTTCACTTCGGCGATGGCGACGTTGTAGTCATTATCACGGTCGAGATACTCGACTTGGATTTGATTAAACGCGTCGGCATTGGTTTTTCGCTCGACGCTTACAGGGTCTTCCGCGCCTGAGACGATAAAATCGTCATCGGTCAGGTCGTATAACGCCTTGTTGTCGGCAACATAGACCGCACCGTTGCCCGAATAATTGCCGTCGCCGTAGGGGACGATTTTCAGACGACCTTGCGAAAACACCGCTGCGCTATTGGTCTGCTCCAGCAGTTCGGAAATGTTCCGTTGCGCCTCGCCCTGTTCTGTGTAGGCGGGGCTTAGAAAAATACCGACCGCGCGGCAATAGTTGCTGTATCGGTCGGTATCGCCAATGCTGTCAACGGGAAATCCGCAGCCGTAGCGTTGGTTTGTCAGCAGGTCTCGGATAATTTCGCGCGGGTTTGCGTCGGGAATGTTGCCGGAGTAGCCCAGTTTCCCGATGACCTCGAAATTGTGTTGGTAGATTTGCGCGGATTTCGTCAGTTCGTAATTTGGGCTGCACAGGTAGGCGGTGCCGGAATAGTTCAAGGCTTGGTTTTGGTGCTTCGCCTGCGCCAAATGCGTCCACAACGGCTGTTCGTCGCCGCCGCGCATAAGCGTCAGGCGCAATTGTGCCAGCGAATCGAACTTTTCCTTATCACGCCAAATACGACCGACGCCTTGAATTTCGCCCTCACATAAAGCAAGCATGACGGCGGCTTCGTAGGTGTAAGCAATATCGACTTGCTTCACACCGCCGCCGCCTTTACCGCCTTGCTGTGTTGTGGTCTTGTTTTCTATGGTAACAAAGTCGCCGTACCAAATCAGGTTTCCGGCTACACGGGTTCTGCCGTAGATGACAGGCAGGGTAAGCCCTTGCGACGATTGTTGTACCTGTAACGATAAAATCCGTTCTTCTGCCGATGTAATGGTTGATGATTTACCGCCCATAGAAAACCTCTAAATATCAATCTACTAAATGCGCCTCGTACCACAAGCCAAGCAAAGAGCCTGCGTAGTTGGTTGCAATATCGAAACCTGTTTCTGTCGCGTTTGCCTGATAGGTCAGCCGTGCTTGTACGGTTACCAAGTCCAAAGTCACTTTGACAAACGGCTTTTTGCTGAACGGTTTTTTGAACTTGACCGTCATAAATTCATTGTTTGCAGGATTTGTCAGGAAGTCCGCCCGCGCGATATACGCCGCCTGATACTCTTTGCGGGTGTCAGCAATTTCATCGATACGCGCTACGGCGGCGGCAAGCTGTTTTCGCAAGTCGCTGTCGTCGTATGTTGCACCACCGCCCTTAGGCAGGTCAGAAAGTTGCTTCTTGACGGCTTCCAGTTCTTTTTTGATTTCGGCGTCGTCATACGGCGCGCCGCTCGGCAAAGCTGCTACCGCCTGCCTGATTCGTGACAATTCCTGTTTGATTGCTGTGTCGTCATAACTGCCGCCACCGCTGCCACCGCTACCGCCGCCAAGCCCGTAGGCTGATACTTCAATGTTCATGAAATGCCTCCAACGTAAAAAATTTCACTTCGCGCCCGTCAAGTTCGGGCTGATTGATGTCGTCCAAAACCACGCCGCGCCCGATGTAGCTGTGGATAATCTTGCCGTCGCCAACCAAAATGGCGGAATGACTAAACGTGCGCCCGAACTTCCACATAGCAATGTCACCGGGCTTTGGGTCGTCCGTTTCCTTGCAAAACTTGGCGATGACTTCCAAATACCGCTCCGTGTCGCGGTGTAGATGCCAGTCACGGGAATATTTGGGCGGCGTGAAGTCATCGGGGACGATACCGACCGCACCGTAAACTCCGACAAGCAACATGGCACAATCCACGCCCGCGCCCTTGACCATTGCGAAATGATGATAGGGCGTACCAAGCCATGACCGCGCCTCTTCGATGATTTGCTCTCTCAAATCCATTTCAGACGACCTTTAAACCACCGTGTCAGCAGACGGGATATACGGGAATCCGCGAAAATGCACGACGTTGTTAAATTTGTTTTTGCAGGTATCCTGACGTTTGTTGCAGCCCGGATAAACCTTAAACACATCACCCGCTTGCGGCGGGTAGGGCAGGCGTAGGGCAAATTCAAACGTATTGCCGTTATGCGCCTTAACCGTCCTGCTCAAGCCTGCGTTTCGACCGCTCGTAAACTTAATCACGCCCTGCGAAAACCACCCGTCAGGCTGCGTCAGATTGTGTTTCAGCGCATTGCCTGTTTGGCTGTTTTCGGTTACGCGACCGTCCACCGTGAATTTTTCGCGGTTGACTTTACAGCCCTCGTCATAGAGCGTTCTCATGCAGCCCGCCTGATAGATGTTGCGCGGGCTTGATACGTTCAAAAGCTCGATGTCAGATTTGACGTCAACCTTTACCGACGACCTACTACCCGATACATCCGACACGCGCCCCGAAAAGATATTCACAGCACCGACGGGGCGAAGTTCGGCAAGAGAGCCGTTAACATCGGCAACCGACCGCAAATCAACGCCTGAAATCCTGATGGAATCAGACGTTTGGTATCGTGCCTGTAAAATCAGGCTGTGTATTTCCTTGACCGTCTTACCTGCGGGGATTTGGTGTTTTGCCGAAATGCGATCAGACAGCGTTTTTGTACTACCGCTGACCGCATCTTCGTACCAGCAACTAAAATAGCCGACGGAATTATCCGTATAGGTTACAGACAATTCGGCACCGATACGCGGATAGGGTTTACCGTAGATTGATGTAGCGTTTTCAAGCGCAATATCACATGACAAAACAAACTCATTCGGCAAATCGCCACGAACTTGCAGCGTCTTGGTCTCGGTTCGATTCACGCCCGACACCTCTAGGATTGCGTTTGCATCCTCTACCATGTTGCCGATAGATGATGCGCCAACACCGAAGAATACGCGGTCTATCTTGACCCGTGCGCCGTCCAATACGCCGCCCAAAGCAGCTTCAGCCCATTGCAAGCCCTCAAGCCTGTAATCAGGGTCGGAAGCGATTTGCAGGGTGTTGGAATCCACGTCCAAGCCGACAGCGATACGGGTTGCCCCGCGCTTAATGATCAGCTTATGCGCTTCGTAGGTCTGCCCATCCCAAACGACGGGCATATCTGCGCTGGTATGGCGCAGCACCTGCCCGCCCGAAAGCGTGATGGTGTACAAATCCGCCATCTGAAACTCGTCGCTACCGTGCAGCAAGTCAATTAGTTCTTTTGTCGCTGTCTTCATAACTTCACGCTCGTAAACTCAATCTTTTTGGCTGCCCACAGGCTGCCCAAAACGTTTTCAAAATCCACCGTATCAGACGCAAATCGCACGCGGAAATAAAAACCGCCTGTCCATGTAATCGGACGACCCGGCGTTTGTGGCGTGTTGAAAACCAAAACGCCCTTATCGGTAACGGAATAATCGCGCCCATACGTCAACGCTACGCCGCCCACTTTGACGGCGGGTCGCTCCTTGACAGCCAACACAGGCTCGATAAATCCACCAATCGAACGGACAAGCTGATAGCGCGTAACGCCTTGCACCGTGTTTCCAATAGGCTGATCGGTTACGGCGTTGTCGGTTGGGTCTTCATACAGAAAACTTTCAAAGCTGCCTTTGCGGGCGTTGAAGAATCCTGCCAGCCGTTCCAATTCATTTACAGACGCTTTTGTCCGCAATACCTCGAAAGACAGCGAAAACCGCCATTGCGGGTAAGTGTAGTAAGCGGTTCGCAATTCACGGCCGCTTGCCGATTTCTGCGTCCCGGTACTCCATACCGCCGTTTTTTTCCGCCCCCACTTCAAGCCGGGAAACGTGGGAAAAATCGCATTGCCCATTTAGATGATTCCTTTCGCTTTCAGCAAGGCATCAAATTCGTCTTCAGACAGTTTGTTACCGCCAAGCATGCCGATGGCTTCGGCTTCGTCCGTTTCGCTCTGTACGACGCCTGACGACGGCTTAATGCCCATGTACGACGCTACCAAGATATGCACGGGCGGGTGTTCGCGCCAATACTCGTTCAGATGTTTGATGCGCGGCAAATCCAAGTTGTCGGCGACGTAGTCCCACGTCCACCCCGTAGAGGCGCAGACGTGGGCAATCATCGCGCCGAAACTCAGTCCGCCGCCTGAACTTCCCCCGCTTGTGCGGCTTCCTGCTCTTTGCGTTTCAGTCCCGAAACGTCCATCACGGCGGCAAATACGTCGCCCATATTGGCAATATCAATCAAATCTGCGACCTGTTCGCGCGTCATATCGGGATAATTTCGGCGCAGGGCGGCATAGGCGCAGTCGATAACGGTAGAGATTTGTTTGGCGTCTTGGACGTTGCCGTCAAATGCGCCGATGCGCTCCTGCAACTGCTCCAGCGCGCCGAGTGCGATAGGTGGGATAACGTAATTTGTGCCGTTCAGTTCAACGGTTACGCCTTTAATTCGTACTGTCATTTTTGTTTCCTTGATTCAGGTCAAATAAAAAGACCGCCCTTTCGGACGGTCTGCATGGATTACTCTTGGATCCACAACGTACCGACTTTAAAGCCCGCTTCATCGGTTTGCGCCGTGAAGTCGATTTCAGGGACGGAAAAGTCGTCGTTTTTGGTCGAGAACAAGCCCAGTTTGCCGCTGGTTACGCTTTCCAGTTCCAGCAGGGCTTTTTTGCCCTTGAACTGCGTCAGGTATTTCAGCTTAAAGGTCGGCGTGTTGCCCATCGCCAAGTTGGTCAGTTCAAGTTTCTTGGCTGACGGCATGGTTTGGGTGTAGGTGAAGCTCGGATAGACGGTTTTACCCTTATCCGCTTCGGCGAAGGTGTATAAGCCTGTTGCCGACACCATGTATTGACCGGCTGTCGGATTGCTCGCTACTTTGACGTATGCCGTGCCGTCGCTACCCATCACGCCTGCGTCTTCCACGAAGCGTCCGCCGTTAGGGGCGGCTGCTTGGACGGTATATGCGCCGCTTGTAGGGATAGCCTTACCTGCAACATCCGCCCAAATTGCTTTCATGGTTCCGGTTGCATATTCCGCGCCGAAGAACAGGGTATTCAGGGCGAGACCGTTAATCAGTGCGCCCTTGAATTTGCCCGACACTTTGACCTTACCTTGTGCAACCGCCAAAGCAAATCGGTTTTGACCGTAGAACTCTTTCAATTCCGCCGACAAATCGACGGACATTTCCTGCAAGCCCATGATTCGCACGGGCGTTGCGTTCTGTACACGGTTGCCATAGGCATCCGTAATCATTTCGGCGAAAACCTCGCCGCTACCAAACGTCAACTGCATGACATTTCCTTTCCAAAATAAAACCGCATTACGCGGCGCAAATCATAATCGGAATAATACAGACCGCCTGCTCGCCAAGCGTTCCCTCGTCTGTTTCCACCGTACCCTCAACGCGGCAATACTCAATGTCCGCACCATCAACCGCTAAAGCCGTCTTGCCCGTGATAGGGTGGACGGCGTTCACGGTATCGCACACCGCGTCAATCAGCGGATTCATAATGGGCGCGGGCGGCTCGCCTGACGTTTGGACGTACAGGTAAACATCGACGCGCAAAATCCACTTGGTTTCCTGCCCTGTCAACGTTACCGCCTGCATATCGCCCTGCGCCATGAATAACGCGGGCTGGTCGTAGCGTTTCACGTCGTTCCAGTGCAGCAGTTTGCGGCTTTTGGTTACAAAGCCGTCCAGTGCGTCCAGCTTTGCCCACAGCGCGGAATAAATCGCTTCGCGGTTCATTGCAATGCCCCTTTCACGGAATTTCTCAAATCGGCTTCAATCTCAGGCTTCATATCGCGCAAAGCCGTCCGTAAAAACGACCGCTCAGGCAGGCGTACATTGCGGGAATGCGCGCGAACCTGAACATATCGCGGGGATTTCAGCGGGCGTCCGAACGCTTGGCGAACCTGCCGTAAAGAGGCTTTCACATTGACCGTCCCGGCAAAACCATATTCATGTGCCTTGCCGTAGCGGACGTTTGTGTTGACTTCGCCGATTACCGCGCTGCCCGTGTTGGTTACGCGCTGGTGTATCGACCGACGAAGATTGCCCGTCCGTACATTCAGAACCTGTCCAGACAGGCGGTTTTCCATGACTTCGCTTTGCAACTTCAACGCCGACCGTGCGACAGACTTCACGATAGCCGTCTGAACCTTGTCGCCATATGCTCGCAATAACGCCACCAAAACATCGCCGCCGATAAATTCCATCTTCAGCATCACACGCCTTTCCGCTTGTACTCATTGAGTATCGCAAACGCTGACGGCGGCATACCACCCGACTCGCTGAACGTTGAAAACGAGATGGTTTCGCCTGCAAGTGTTTTCGACTGTACGCCCTTGTTCTCGATTTCGTTCATGCGCTGCGTTGCAATAATCAAGATAGCTTCCTGAATATCGGCGGGTATGGTTTCATAGCCCGCGCGGTACGATACTTCGACGTTTCGGATTCCCTGTGCAAAACAGGCATGACGTATCAGCAGCCAATTATCAAAATCCCAGTCGTTCGCCATGCGCCCATTGATTTTCACGGACGACACGGACAAGACAGGGTATTGATTCAGGACGATGCGGTTTTTACCGTTGCCGTTGTAACGCTCGACGTAGTCAGCCGCTTCGAGTTTGCGCCCGATATAGGCTTCAACAGCCGCCGATACCCCGTTAAGCAGGGTTTGGAAATATCCATCCTGCTTATCGTGGGTAACGCCTAGTCGCTGTTTGAATAAATCAAGAGAGACAAGGGCGGTCATCGTTATTCAGCCTGTTCAGTTTCGGCGGCTTGCTCAGCTTCAACCTGCTCGGCTTCAGCAGGCTCTACCGCTTCAACAGTTTCAGCTTGTTCGGCTGGTTGTTCTGCCGGCTGCTCGGTTTTCGCTTTGCGTCCGCGCTTGGCTTTTTCAGGCTCTTCAGTAGGCTCAGAGGCAACATTACCGAAGCCGAACTGATACAAAAATTGTGCCGCTTCGGCGGGGACTTCCACGATGCGGTCTTCACCCACTGTGTAGCTTTGGCTACCAAAGGAAACATCGGTAAAGCCTTCGGGGGCTTGTAATTTAACCATTTCTGTCATTTTGATTCTCCAAAAGAAAAGGTCGCCCGAAAATTCAGACGACCTTGTTAGGGTTAGGCGGCGTTGGTAATCATACCAAACGCAGGCATAAACATACCTTGCAACACTTCGTCCGCATAGACACCGTACTCATACATACGGGTACGCAGCGGCCATTCGATTTGGTAATACTCTTGGCGCGTGCGTACTTGCAGCAGATTACCGATGCCTTGCACATAGGCGGGCAGACGGGTCGAGTAGAACAGGTAAGTACCGGCTGGTAAGTTCGGGTGAACCACGATGTTCAGTTCGTCGCCTGTAATTTTGTTAAGGTATGAACCGACCACCACACCCGCGCGAATGTTCGCGGCGTTGTCAATGTCCACTTTCAGCTTAATCAGCGGCGCACCGCCGTTGCCGATAATCAGCTTAGTCAACGCAGCCAAATCGCGGGCATTGACGTAGATGGTATCGGGGGACAGGCGGTATTTCGAGAAGAAATGCGCGAACGCTTCTTCAAATTCATACACACCGCCTGCGCCGTCAGAGGTCAAGCCGTTGCCTTTATTGTCCGACCAGAACGCGCCTGAATCAGGCAGGGCGATTTGGGTCAACAAGCCGTCAAACTCCAGCACTGAAGTCGAATTGTCTTCAGACGGCAGGGAAGCAGCGGTTTGAGTACCCTCAGCATCTGCCAAAATTTCCACTTTGGCAGAAGTGGTAATCGCGCCCAGTTTTTCAGAGCCAGCCGCACCCCAGTACCAAGCGTAGGCAACCGCGCCGCGAACGGCTGGAATCATGGCGGTTACTTTTTTGCCTGTGCCAACACCAGAAACGGAAGCTGCCGCAGATTTTTGGGCAGAGCCGCCGCCGAATGTGTCAGTCGTGCCGTCAGCGTTTTGGCGTGTGATTTTGGCAGGGACTTGGGCGGTCTTGATGTTCAGGCTTTGACCGATTGCGCCGTTATTTGCGCCTGCCACATCCCAGTATGCCTGCAAGCCCAAAGCCACGCAGACAATGGACAGGGTAGAGGCACTGATTTTGCCCAAAGTGTCGTTAGAGGCGACAGCGGTCGGGGTAGGGGTAACGCCTGCTTTCAGGCTGGTGTTACCACCCAGCAAAATCATTTCTTCCGCAACCATAGTCGCTTGCAGAGTTTGGGCAACCGCCAACGCTTTTACATCCTCGAAACCGCGTGCCGCGTAATCCGCTTCAAAGGTTACTTGGTTTTCCAAGCCGATGGCGCGGAATTGGGCGTTTCGTTCAACGATTTCATGGTTGATGACGCCGCCGCGTTTACCTTCGCTGATACCTGCGCGTTGATTGCCGACGTTGATGTTGGTAATGGCTTTCCAGTTTGAGCCGATGGTGCGACCACCGCCCACGCGAGGGATACGGTTACGCAACGGGGTCAATACCGGATAGAGTTTTTGAGACGGCGCGGAAAGGTCATAGGTTTGCAAACCAGTGGTAAAGCTGGTCGGCTGAGTAAAACCTTTATTCAGCGGCTCGCCGCCTGCTTGAGCTGACTTCATCAGCTCAATTGTTTCTTTTGTGATTAGATTCACGTTCTTCATTTATCGCTCCTGATAATAAAAAAACCGCCTGTAAGCGGTGTTACAGACGACCTGTTTGTGCTGCCTTGACGAGTGTTGCCACGTCATCAAGCGAACCGTCATTCTTCACAATCGGCTGAAAACCATTCAGAGGGTCTTCGTCGTTATCTTCTGCTTTGCCGATGGCTTTGGTGATGCCTTTCGGCGGGGCTGCCTGTTTCTTCAGGCTTTCGATTTCCGCCTGCGCTTTGGCAAGTGCGTCATTTGATTTTTTCAGCGCGTCTTGCGCTTTCGCCAGTTCGTCCACTGATTCGGCTTTGGCAAGGTCGTCTGATTTGTCGGCTTTAGCTGCCAAGCCATCAACCAGCTTGTCGGCTTCGCTTGCCGCCAACGCTTTCAACGATTCGGCGAGGCTGCCCGCTGATTCTTTGATTTGCGCGATAACGGTTTCATCGATGTTGTCGTAGGCTGCGTCTTCAATCAGCCATTTCAGCGACGTCAGCACGTCAGCCAGTGATTTGACTTGGTACATCGATTTAGCGACCGGCTCGTCTTTCGGTTTTTCGGCTTTAGCCAAGACCGCTTTCAAGATGGCGATTTCAGATTCAGACAAATCAACGCTTGCCGATTTCTCGGCTTCGTCTTTCTTGCCGTCTTCTTTGTCATCTTTCTTGTCGCCGTCTGCCTTTTCGGTATCGTCGGCGGGCGTTTCATCGGTTTTGTCGGCTGGCTCGTCGTCCTTATCCGCTACCTCTTCGCCGTCTTTGGGCTTATCTGCTTTGTAGCAGGTAAACACCGCGTCAGGATTGGCAGGGCGGTCAACAAGGCTGATTTCTGTCAGCTTCAAGCCCGTGATTTGCGACTTGTTCAACTCGTCGCGGGCGGTAACGCTGCCGCCGATTGAAAAGCCTTTGTAAACACCTGTCTTGACTTTCGTAACCGCAATAGGGTCAACGATGTGCGCCCCGAAGAACGTGCGCCCGTCGTCTTCGACGTTGATTTCGATAGCTGTCCCCGCTGCGTTTGAGCCGTGCATTTCACGCACCGCGCCAAACTTCATGTAATCGGGAATAGCCGCTTTCATTGCTTCCGCCGCAATGATTTCGCCGTCTGAATCGACCGCTTCGCTTGAGGCATAACCCCAAACTTTGACGGTACCGTCGTCCTGCGCTTCCATCTTGGCGATTTCTGCGTATAACTTTGCCATTCTGTACTCCAAAAAAAAGCCGCCCCCGTAAAGAGAGCGGCAAACCCCAACACTACCAACAGTAAAAACTAAACTTTCGGCATATCCTCTGCCAAAACAGGCACGACCGTGCATCTGCAATTAGGGTGTGCGGGCGGCGTCATGCCGCCATGTGCGAAATGCTCATGCAGACCAATCACACCCATCTTGCCGTTGGTATTGCAAATTTCTGATACCTTGTCGTCTTCGGCGGTTATCCACCGCTTACCGGCAACAAGCCCCGTTTCTTCCCAGCCTATCAGGTTGCCCATATTGTCCGCCATCGCCGTTTCGGTTCTGGCAATCGTTCGGGCGCGGGTATTGCTGAAAGCATGGGATTCTTTCAGACGACCCGCCAACTCCTGCACGCTGTCGCCGTTTTGCATGGCTTCGACCACTTGGGCGCGTATCATTTCGCGCGTCCCCTCTGTGATTTGCCATTCGGCGGCAGGATTTTGGATAAGCTCGCCGCCTACCCACTTCATGCCGACCATTTCGGCGGCGCGGTCATGCGCCCATTTGACGGCACGGCTGCGAATGTTCGTAACCATACCGACAGCGGGGTCAGGCATAACCTGCAACAAAGCGGCAACCGCCCCATCTTCCGCCGCGCGTCTGATTATCGGCTCGACCACATCGGATAAGCCGTCCCAGTCGCCAAAATCCAAACCGTCGGTAACGATTTTCGCTACCCGGTTCATTTCGGCGGTCAGGTCTTCAGCCTGCCAGTCGACAGCCGCCCCGGCAATCAGCGCGGTGATTTGTTCAGCCAAGCCGTCCACACGCGTCAGCAAATAAGCCTCAATAAGCGCAGCGGCTTCGTCTTCGCTCATCGGGCTTTCCGACTTTCCCAGCTTTTCAGCCTCTTGGTTCGGCTGCTCTCTGGGCTGTTTGTCGTCTTGCTGATTTGGCTCAGGCTGCTCCTGCTCTGGCAACGGTTCTTTACCCAGTTCGGCACGGATTTCGTCAGCGGTCAGAATGCCTGCGTTTTTGTAGATGGCGTAAATTTCTGCCTGCTCTTTTGGGTTGAGCGATTCCTCTTCCTGCCAAACAAACTCATACGACGCCATATCCATATATCGGGCAAGCACGTCATCAATCAGGGCTTTCACCCAGTTCTTCAGGCTGCTCATGCCGTCGGAAAGCGATTGTTCGCGGCTAGTCTCTGCCACACTTCGGTTTACCTGCGCCACAAACGGTGTAGGCTCGACGCTAAACGCAAAGCAGACGACGCGGGCTAGCCATTCATCGTAAACGTCTTTCAACGGCGGCTGTTTGGTCTCTTTAAAGTTTCGGGACAACTCGCCCGGTACGAAACGCATCTTGCGCCGTTCCGCTGTCTCGCCCGACAACAGCAAGTCCCAGTATTCTTGGAAGCGTTGAATGTCGTCAGCCGACCATGTTTCAGGCACACCGACCAAAGCATCGGGAACGCTGCCCGCCGTGTAGTATTCCAGCGCGTGAATTTGCCGTTTCAGGGCAATATTCACAGTCATGATGATTTGCTCGACGGGCGAATACCCGTAAACCTTGTAGCTTCGATTATTGCGTGAGCGGTAAACCAACTCGTCAGCCGTGTAATCGACCGCCGCCATGCCATGCAGGATTTGCTGATACGCCGTTTCGGGCGGGGCAGGTAGGCGACCTGTGTTGTCCAAAACGCGCTTAATCGTCGCGCCGTCTATTACTTCAAGGGCGTACAAGTCGCCGCCCAGCGTTTTTCGTGGGTAGATGCACGGCGCGTCAATAACAAACAGGTCTTCCAGCAAGATACGCAGCCAGTCCGACCATGTATGCTCTTTATCAGGCGACTGGAAAAATGCGATCGCTTCATCGACCTTTTGGTCTTTGCGCTGCGATTCGTTGTTCGCCGTTGACGCAACGTCGCGCTTTTGGATTGTCCATTTCAGGCATTCCATCTGGTCTTTGCGCTTTTCGATGACCAGACGCAGCACGTCGTAGTTATCGGCAAGGGCGCGTAATTGTGCAAAGCCTATCGCCTCACGTTCGCGCGGTTTGGAATGCCCAACGTTGTAAAACGGCTCATAATCGAACCGCCGACCCTCTGCCTGTTGTGCAACAGGGGCTAAAGGCTCGCCCGCGTCAAACCACCCGTCCGCGTTGCCGGTAAAGGCGTAACGGACACCAGCGGCAACGCGGGCAATAAAGCCCTGTGATAATGGTGTCTTTTTACTCATTTGTTTGCCTCGACCTGCGAACGCAGGTAATCAATCATGCCTGTTCGGGTATCCAGTAGCTCGCCAAAGGCGCGGCTTAAACAGTCGACTTGGTCGTCGTGCTGCCCGTTTGGGAACATCCGCATCTCAGCAATCAGCGCATCTGTATCCCATGTGCCGTCATCCAATACCATCACGTTACCGATGTTAACCTGTGCCGCGAACGGTTCGGCGCGTGTAACCTTGTCGCCCGATTCAGGACTAGCAGATACAGAAAAGCCCGCCAGTTGACGGGTTAGATACAGGGTTTGCGATTTACCAGCCTGACCGGGGTCTTGTGGGATAGATACTTTCGTTTTCACGCCGTCTTTTTGCGCCGTGTTTTTCAAAATCCTATCCCGCTCATCCGCGCCATACTGACCGCGCACGACGTTGGCGATGATGTACCGCCCGTCTTCCGTAACACCAAGCCTGCCGCCTGCTGTGTAGTCGCCGTCGTTCGCAGTGGACGCCAAGTCCCATCCGCGCACCCATCTGATATTCCCAGCGGGCAGGGCTTTCACAAATTGCAGATTATCAGGCTTAAATGTACCGCCATCGGGCGGGGCAGGGCGTTGCAAATACTGCCCAGCAAATACATACGGCGCGGCTTGCTCCATTCGGCGCAGTGTTTCGATATCGTGCTTTTCAGACCATAACGCCGTGCCGTCTTCTTGAATCGCTGGCAAGCAAAGGTGTTCCCACTCTTCGCCGTTGCCGCCGTCAAGTAGCCAACCCGCCAAATCTTTCTCGTGCAGGCGTTGCATAATCAAAATTATTGGCGTTTCAGGGCTATTCTTCCGCGATTCGACCGTATTTTGAAACCAGTCGATGATGTTTTGCCGCCTGACCTCGCTTCGGGCTTCGTCGGCTTTGTGCGGATCGTCAATAATGATGCACCCGCCAAAGCCGTCCCGTTGCTTACCAGCACCGAAGCCGGTAATCGTACCGCCTGCGCCAGTCGCATACATTACGCCGCCTGCGGTCGTCTTCCAGTGGCTGCTGCTTTCGCTCTCAAGTTCCACATTCGGGAATATCACGCGATATTCTTCATGCTGTACCAAGTTCCGGATCTGCACGGAGTTATTGACCGCCAGTGTCGCCGAATAACTCGCATGAATAAACTCACAATCAGGCACACGCCCCATCGCCCACGCGATGAAGTTCACAACCGCTATCTCTGTCTTAGAGTAGCGCGGCGGAATGTTGATAATCAGGCGTTTTGTCTCGCCGTTGAAAACACGTTCAAGCGCATCACAGATTAGGGCGTGGTGCCGCGCCTGAAGCCACTGATAACCGCGACGCTCACGAAACATCCAGCGCGTGAACATATACAGATTGATAGAGCTTAAATCGCGAATGACCGATATTTCTTCTTTGCTGAATTGCTCTAATGCCATTTTATTTTAAATTCCTTTGGAAGATTAATTAAAAATGGCATTCTAGCCGTTCATAAGATTAGCATTTTATGCTAAACCTTTTCCAAAACCTCTTTGGCTATCTTGCGATATTCTTCAGCATCTAAGCGTACCGTCGGCGTCATGCTGCCGTCGCTTGATTTAACGTCAAGCTCCGATTTGTCGCTCCACTTCCCGCGTTGTCGGTTTTTTAGCCAAAAAATAGCAGCAGGTGTGTCAGGCGGGTAGTATTTCGTCAGCGGGGTTTGGATAATTTCTCCACCAACTACCCGTATATCTACGTCAGGGGCTTCATAGCCCATTGCACGCTGATACAATCGGTCAGCGACATTTGCATCCGCCAACATCTTCCCTCTTTTTACGGACTCCAAAAATTCGGGAAATTCGTTTTTCCAGTTATTAATTGTCGATACTTCGACATTAAAAAAATCTGCCATATCCTCATCTGTCGCGCCTAATAAGCACAACTTTTGCGCTTGTGTGGAATACTCAGGTTTGTATTTCGTCGGACGCCCGATAGGGCGTTTTTCTTTCTCGCTCATATCGAACCTCACAGAAAAAAGAAAGCCGCCTGATTCCGAAGTTAATCAGAATTAGACGGCAAGGAGTGTAAACACAGCAACATAAAAGGGATAGCCCCATACCGATAACGGCAGGGGCTATATGCAAGAACCGCTTTACAGCCTGTCATGGCAGGCGACCATTAGGTCGGGCAAACACTGTTTCACTTGCTCCGCGTTTTTTACAGATTGTCAACAAAGGAGAGTGGGGCGCGACCCCCTAGTTTATTTGGAAGCGTCCGCGTCATCTTCCTTAGCGGCTACGCCGCCCCTTGCCTTTTGCCAGTTACAGCACGGCTAGAAAACCTGAAATTCAGGTCGTCTGAAAACGCAAAAACCGCCCAATAAAGGCGGTTTATATAGCTATTTCCAAACTATACCATAATTCTAACATTTTCCTCCGCTATGTCAAGCGTTTAATAGCTATCAGGAATAGATGGGGCGGAAACCACAACACCATCTTTCATAATCACGGAAACGGAACGCGCTGAACCAGTGAATCCATTTGCGAACGACCATACATAAATCAAGCCGTTTGGTGTGGATGTCGTCATGTTTGGCTTACCAAGCAGTGATAATACTTGCTGCTCGCTCATACCCTCTTTTACTTGGCGAGCATTATCCCAATTAAAATTAGTACCGGCGCAACCTACCAAGCCAGCAGCGACAACAACAGCAAGAATCAGATTCTTCATTTTTCATCCTTTTTTTGTGTAGTAATGTGGGTTATGAGATTATGCCACATTGTTTAAACTCGTCATAGAGTTTCAGATAAGCCGATGTCTCAATCCCCGCTAAAATCTTTCCCACTTTCTCAAACTGTCGGTAAACATGACCGTTCGACACGTCGTATTTATCCATGATGGCGGTTTTCTTTGGCTGCTCCGTGAACAGATTTGACAAAATGGCGTCGCATAACAGAAGATTTACGCCGTTGTTTTGCTCCTCGATGTACGCCGTCAGGTCGATAATCCCGCTCAAGTCGCTGCTGTATTTACACTCTACCGCCGCCAACTCGTAGCGGTTAAGCACGCGCTCTATGCGGCTGATAATCATCGCGGCGTTTGCGTGCGTCTCGGCTTGCGTCAATTCTCCACCGCCACCCATCACACCCTTGCTTTCGAACCAAGCACAGACCGAAGCCGTGTTGTTCAGCGGCTCCATCCGTACACCTTGAATTTTATAAACATCTCGTAAGACTTGTTCCACGTTCTTGTACATCAAAACTCCCAAATTATTCCAAATTCCCCAGCCGCCCACGATTGCAAGCGGTTTTGATAGTCCGTCATTTCCGCCGTGTTTAGCGTGGTTGTGCTTATCGGCGTTTTGACTTCCGTGCCGTCGGGCATGGCTTTAATATCAAAGCCCAGTAACACGCCTTTGCAATACTCGTGCCACGTTTCCGCGCTGTACCGCCTGCCGTTGACCCATGCCTTATCTGCTAATTCCCCATAAATCGCCCAAAGCCTTTTGTTCTGCTCATGGCTTCGCTTGGCTTTGTAAGGTCGGATCGTGATTTCTAAATCCCCATTCTTAACCCAGTTTTTAAGCTCGTTAGTAAACAGTGTTACGATGTTGCCCGCGTTATCGGCGGTTGCTTTGAATTTCTGACTATTCATCCTCTAATAATCCCCGAACCTGTTGCAATAACTCTCGCTCCGTTCCGTACAGGCTCTCAAACGTTCGCGGCGCGGCGTGAAAGGCTATCCCCACTCCACCAGTCCGATGATGGGCAGGGCATAGCGGTATCGTCTCAAAATGGCTGTTTCTCCGCCCTATCCCTGCTCCGTTTCGGATATGGTGCACCTCTGCCGGTATGTTGTACCGCCCACTGTTACGGCAGACGATACAACCGAGAGAGGCCACGCGCTCAAGGTGCTTCTTTTCCTCTTTGGTTTGGCTCATTCCAACTCCTCAACCTTTACCACCAGCCCCCCGCCTGCGACCGGCTCGTTACCATACTCGGCAACAATGCGTCTGACCTGATTGTCGTTTTCGTAGGCGACGCCCTGTAACGCGTCCAAACAGACTTTTAGGCAGTTGTCCAAATCCAAGCAGACTTTGCTTGCCGACCCGTCCTTGTTCGCCTTTGGGATTAACTGGACTGTCAGACTTACCGTCTTATCGGTCGGCTTGATACCGTTTTCAGCGGCGATGGCGGCAACCCGCGCCTTGTATGCCGCCGCCTCCTTGCTGACGATTTGACGGTTGCGGAACGTCCGCCAATATCGATTTGTACTGATGGGATAGGGTAAACTCAAAACTACCATGCTATCCCCAGTTCTTCATGCGCCCGCATTGCCGCTCCCACGTCCCAATACGCCGGGCTTAAAAGCGGGAATGCCTGATTTGCCTGTTGCGCGGCTTCGTGCATAGACAACGCCGTCTTGACTGCTTCTTCTGCCTGCTTAATCTCAAGCTCTGCCAGTTTTGCCTTTTTAGCCCGGTAGTAGGCTTTGACCCTTTCACACTTACAAGCCTTACATTCCGCCATTCTCCCGCGCGAACCGTCCGCCCGCAGTTTTTGCAAATATAGGAATTTGTCCAACGGCTTTTCTTTGCCGCACCTGGTACATTTCTTAGTCGTCATGCTCAATCCTCCGACCAAACTCATCAAGCGGCGCGCGTGAAGCCGCGTTGACGGCAATGCCCGCCACCATAAATAAAATCATAAAAAAGCTGAATAATTCGATCCAATTCATTTTCACTTTCCTTTCGTTCGCCATTTTTCAAAAATTTCACTTCGTTTTGCCATCGTCGCCGCCGGTGCGGCTTCAAATCCGCTGCCGCCCGACCAAAAAATCTTTCAGATGGCAGATATGCCCGCCGTGGTAGAACGTTGCCCGTTCCTCTGTATTTCGCGCCTTTGTACACCTCGCAAACCCGCGCATAGGGCCTTCTGATTCGGCTTTGAAATCTGCGTGGGCGCAGTGGTAACAGGTTTCACGCACGATAACTCCCCCAGTCAAACGGTATTAATTTCCCACCACCATCGCGCAGTCTGTCTCTGATACGCGCGTCAACGTTTTGCCGAAATTCTTCGGGGGACAGATTGGTTAACACCAGCGTCGGCATAAGCCGCTCATATCGCCCGTTGATGACCGAAAACAAAATCCGACCATCCGTTTCAGACAGGCTGCCCGCGCCAAATTCATCCAGCACCAACAAGTCGGGTTTTACAAACACGCCGACAGCCTCTTTTTCACTGCCGCCGTTAAAGCTGTCTTTAACCGTCTGCAACATATCTCCCACCGTGATAACAATCGCGCTTTTCCCGTCGCCGATGATTTTGTGGGCAATGCCGCAGGCGAGATGATTTTTCCCAGTACCACGCTTGCCTGAAAAAATCATACTCCGCCCGGTCTGCAAAACATCCTCGAAGTTTTCCGCATAGTCGGCGGCGGCGGCTTTTGCCCTTGCCATTCCGATCACGCCTTCATCGACCTTGAAATTTTCAATTCGGCAATTTTTAAACCGTTCTGCGATGCCTGATCGCCCGATGCGTTTTGACAGTTCGTCGTGCTTTGCTTCACGGCGCAGCGTTTCCGCGTATGCCGCCATCTCGTCCGCCGCTTTCAGCTTTTGGCAAACAGGGCAGCCAGTCCACACGCCGCGGAAAATGCTTTTTGACGTGTATTCGCCATGTTCCGCACATTTGCGTGTCTCCGTTTTGGCGTTTCCATAGTTTTTTAAAAAATCGGCGGTACTTTTCAAAGCCATATCCACCCCCTTAGAAATCTGTTGTCGGCTGATCGCCGTATTCTTTGCCGTCCAGTACATCAGCCGTCATGTTGTGGGTTAAGCCACCATTCCCGCCTGACTGTTTGCCAAAGGTTTTATTCCTAACCCACTCAGCGCGGAAACTTCCCCAGCCGTTGCCAATGGAAAAAACAACTGCCTGAAATGCCGTCATGCCAACTTTTTGAGCTTCGCTTGCAATCAGGCGCATTGCCGTTTCTGTCAGCGGCTGCCGTTTTGCTTTGCGGATTGTCAAAAAGTCTTCAGCGATTTGCCCGGTAATTCCATGCTCTGCCAACAGTGCCAAATCGGCGTCGTGCTTGGTCGGTTTTTTCGCTGTTTTTTCGGGCGCTGTATTAATAACTACGTTAGTAGTTATTTGTTTTTTGTATTTTGTATTTATGTGACCCCCATTTTTTAGGGGTGGTCCTACCCTATTTTTTGGGGGTGGTGTCCCCCATTTTTTGGGGGTGGTGCATTTTTTGGGGGTGGTGCATTTTTTGGGGGTGGTGTCCCCCCATTTTTGGGGTCTGAAATTAGAAAATACACGTTCGGCAATCCGACTCTGCTTTGCTTGCCAATCAGCCCTAATTCGACCAGTTCGTTAATAGCTTTCTCGACCGTTTCCTCTGACTTGATTCCGGTCGCTTTTTGAATCTGCGAAATTGATAGGCTGTCATGCGTCTTCTGCCAACCCCTTGTTTTTCTGACAATCAAGATGTAGCATTTAAGGGCGTTCCCGCTCATCTGCGACAGGTATTCATCGATAACCGAGTTTGCAATCTGAAAACTGTTTGGGATAAATTCGTTCATGGTTCGATTCCTGACCTTGCTATCGAGTAATGGGCAACCGGATTTTTACAGTTGCCGACCTTGAATTTAGGCTTGTTGAAAACAAAGCCCCTGCTTTCCAAGTCGATAATCCGAGAACATAACTGCGTGATATTCAAATATTTTGCCGCTTCCAAAGATGTGATATGCCCGTTTTGCCGGATATACTCGACAATCTTCTTGCATTGCGTTTGTTTTTGGTTCATAATTCCTTTCGCCTTACTTTTAGTCTTACCTGAATCGTTTCCTCGCAATTCAGGGGAATTGCCCGCCTCGTGCGGGCTTTTCTTTATCGGTCGCCCGTCTGTCCGGGCAGTCAACCGTCTTTCCGATTTGTCATCACTCCGTTACAATCGAGTTTCCACACAACAACCGACGGAGTAAAAAATGTCGTCCAACTTATCCTTCCTACTTACCAAAGAGCTTATCCGCAGCGGTTCTATCCGCTTAAACGGCAATACAGCCAAAGGACAAGCCGAAGAATTGGCGGTATTCATCCAAACACTTCATCAAAAACTCGAAGAATCGGAGCTAAATACCGATGACGGCCATTTGATTGAGCTACTTTCCAAGTAATTCAAAGCCTTCTTTCAAACCCAGCGCGATTTTGTAAACCTCATCGCTGCCTTTGGCGGCGGCTTTCAGCATCGCCTTTTTAATCAGCCGTCTGTCTTTCTTTGACAGGCGGTTTCTGTCCTGCTTCTTCATCTTCTTTCCTTTCGGTTATTCACTTTTTTCGCTGCTTTTTTGCCAATTCAGGCCAAATCTTTTCCCAATCATCAGGGGACATCTCTTGCCGTGTTACTTCGCCTTTTGTTGCCTGTTCAATCAGTGCCGCTGACTGAACAGGAACACTTCTAACGCCTCGTGCGATCTGATTGATGAATGCCGGTGAAATCCCCGTTTTTTTTGCTAGGTAAGATTGATTCCCGCGAATGGCGCAATATTCAATTAAGTTCATATTTCAACCTTGCTATATTCAATATAGCAATAGTATAGCAAAGCTATTCTCAAAACGCAAGCAAAATAGTAGCATTGTTATATATAGCGTTGCTTTATAATTTAAAACGTTGATTTAGCTGGGAGTAAAGAAATGAGCAGACTTGATAATCTGAAAAACTTGATTGAAAGCCGGTTTAACGGCAGCCAAGCGGAATTTGCCCGCGCTATTGGGAAAGCGCCGGCGCAGGTAAACCAGTGGGTAAATGGCTATCGGAATATAGGCAATGGCGCAGCGGCGCAGATTGAAGATTCCCTATCTTTGCCGCGCGGGTGGTTAGACGGGAAAGAAGATTTCAGACGACCTGAATCAAACGCTACAGTAATTGGCACGCTGGACGTTTGGGACAGTAAGACGCCGTTATCGGCTGATGATTGCGAAGTCCCGTTTTATAAGGACGTGCATTTATCGGCGGGCAACGGATTTTCAGACGACATCGAGGACTACAACGGCTATAAACTGCGCTTCTCGAAATCAACCCTTAGACGGCACGGCATCAATCCTGCCGACGTGGTTTGCGTTTGCGCGGACGGCGACAGCATGGAGCCGGTATTTCCCGACGGCGCGACACTCGGCATCAACACCGCCGACAAGGTTATCAAGGACGGGAAAATCTATGCCGTCAATCATGGCGGGCTTTTACGGACAAAAATTCTGCAAAAACTGCCTGACAATAAAATCCGCATCAAAAGCTACAATTCCGAAGCCTACCCCGACGAAGAGGCAGACGCAGGCGACATAAATGTTATCGGTCGGGTTTTTTGGTGGAGCGTGATTGCTTGAAGATTACCTAAATCTTTACACACAAATACACACTAGAATTTGACAATTATTAGAATGGTGTGTATTATTACACACATGGCAGACGTGCCATGTTTTGAGCGTAGGAGATATAATTGAATAGTCTAGACATTATCGCCCTACTCAAACAGGATGGTTGGTATAAAGTTGCACAATCTGGGAGCCATTCGCAATACAAGCACCCAACAAAAAAAGGTCGTGTAACAGTACCACATCCAAAAAAAGACTTGCCGATAGGTACGGTAAAAAATATCTTTAAGCAAGCCGGTTTGAAGTAAAGGCAAGCAGCGGGGAAACCCGCTGCCATTCTTCTAACCAAATAATCAAGGGTATCTCACGCCCCTACTCACCCACCACAAAAAATCCACGAAATGAAAGAAGGATGAAAAATGTTTATCCCTGCCGCTTTGCACAAGGACAGTCATTCGGCATATGGCGTAACCATTCCTGACTTACCGGGCTGCTTCTCTTATGGCGACACTATTGAAGAAGCAATCTCAAATGCCCGTTCTGCCGCCTATATGCACATTGATGGCATGATTGAAGACGGAGAGTTTAAAAATCTTTCCGTAAGCAGTATTGCCGATTTAAGCCAAGAGTCTGATTATGATGGAGCAACATGGGTAATGATTGAAATCGACCCAGCCAAAATCAGCCAACAGCAAATTAGGTTTAATGTTAGCTGGCCGCAGTATCTACTTGATAGAGTAGATGAATACACTTCGGCAAATCATGAGACCCGTAGCGGTTTTTTAGCAAAAGCTGCTTTAATTGCCATGAATCAAACATAACCTCTAAGCTCAAATAAGCCCGCGCAATGCGGGCTTTTTCATATCCGAAATAGAAAATCAACAAGCTACTACCTTGACAGCCGCCGATTTAGGGCGGCTTTTTTTCGCCTTGTTCAAGGCGGTTCAAATCAGTTCGAACTAAATTCTTTTTAAAATCAATATATAGCAAAAAATATAGCAAATTAGATTAGCATTGCTATTTACATTATATTTAGCTTTGCTATAATACACACATCGAAACAAAACAGACAGCTAAACAAAGTCTGGCACGGTTTAAACGATCTTTAAAAGTCAGGAAACGCAGTAACCGCCCTTCAGGTAGGCGAAAGCCGATAGGAAGACATGGATAGGCATGGGGGAAGTCGAACAAACGGTTACAGGCAGGCGGGAAGCCGAAAAGACAACAACCCGCAGCGCAAACAGAGCCGCTTTGAAAGACAGGCGGCTTAATCAAGGGCTTGGGCGAGCTACCGCCAACGCGGAGGCACAAAGCCGACTACACACGGCAGGGCAACGGCACGAGGAAACGGGAAGCCCCGAACCCTTGATTAAGACAACAGCGCGAGGAAACGCAAAATGCTTGATTTAAGCGAACACATCAACAACAAAGCCCGATGGGTAAAGGGCGAATTTGAAGACAAGGCGAAAGCAGGTTTTTCAGCTTCCCAGCTTTTCAGAGACACCATCGAAACGATCGGATTTGTCGGTGGGAAGCTGGGAGCGGCAACAGAAAAAGCCATGTTTTATTACTTCCCCGACGGTACGAAACTGAAAATCACATCGTCTCCGTCAATATCATGCGAGGTCATCGAATGATTTGCGAACCGATCACATCCGATTGGGGCATGGCGGGCGAGGACGCTGCCTACACGAGAGCGCAGGCAATCAGCGAGGCGAAGCAAGAAGCGTTTACCGCGCTGGAAGACGACATCGAATATCTCGTCATGAAAACAGCGTTTGAGTACCGCGAAGCCCTCAAGCAATGCCAAGACGAAACCCCGCGCCAGTGGGAATACAGAATGAATCTGAGAGATGAAGCCGCGTGGATTGGCGATGAAATGATGGAAGTAATGGAAGCCGCTATCGAAGACGACCATTACTACACACGAATCGAAAATCTTGATTTCTACGCGGACAGATATATCGAGCAGGCGCGGATTATCGCAGCCTGAAAAGAATACCCATGAAGTGGAATAGAGTAGGCAGACCGTAAGTCGTGAGTGGGGACGCCGGCGGTGGTTTTGATTGAAAAGTTTTACACCGCCTCAAACCGCGACAATGCGCGGGCGACGATACCTTTAGTTGCCGCGGCGCAGGTTGAACGAAGAAGCAGCCAAGCCCGCCGAGTTTAGTAAGGAAGATTCGGCGGGCAATCCCAAACATCATGAATCAGCGAGGAAACCATGAAATACACAGCAATCATCATCGCTTCGGCGACAGTAGCTTTTTGCGTACAGGCATACGCGAAAGCACAGGCATATATGGACTACACGACAGCTTCATCAATCAGCGTGGACTCTATCGACCCATACGAAAACATCCGCGACGACATCGCCCGCCATGAAATGCAGGAGGCAGCAAAAGCGACGCGCGAAAACGAAGCCGCAATAGCGGAAATGTACGAACAACTGACAGCCGCCGAAAGAATGCGCGGCGATGCGGAGGTTAAATAAAATGCAAGTATTTAATATACATAAAAATTTATTGAAAGCGGCGGCATATGCGGCGGCAACTGACAACCCAAGACCGATTAACGGCGTTTTCCTTGATAAAGAAGAAGGCAAAATCAAGGCGACTAATGGTTATATTTATTGCGTAATTAACGAAGAAAAAATTAAAGATATTCCACAAAGCATAATGATTCCGACCGACTGGATTAAATACGCAGTCAAAAAAACGGACAAAGACTTCCCGTTTATCAGCATCTGTTTTGAAGATGGCGAGTTTTCAATTCTGAGCTTAAAGCAAAAGATGTTTAAAACAAGTTTCCCGAACGATAAAAGCGTTACCAATATCAACCCGGAAGATTTAAAACAGGTTGATATTAAGAACGAAAGTCTGAAACTTGCTATTCATTACATAAAAAAACTGGGCAAGATTCAAAAGGCTTTAGGTTTACAGTTCCCGATGTTCTACCCCGTTTACCTTTCGAACCAAATTAATGAAACAGAATTTAAGGCGTTTAAGTTCGAGTTTCTAAATTGCCAAGTTTATATCATGCCATTAAAGCCTGATACGGATTATGAGTAAAGGATTCCGAAATGTACCACCAACCATACACCATGAACAGCAACCGCGCGGCAAAGGTTAAAGGCTTTATGGGTTTGCCGCGCAGCCCGAATGTAGTCATGCGAAAAGTACGAGGCGGTTATCAAGTCGGAATCATGCCCGACGGCTACAACAAGGTCACATACCGACCCGACAAGACAAAGCGGGCGCAGTTGGAGGACGTTAAAGTTTTCAAGACGGAATCTGACGCGCGGGTTTATATGGATAGCCTTTTGGTGGGTGGGTTATGACAATCATAAGCAATATGAGCAATGCCGACTACCACAGCCATGCAGCGGTCAGCAAGACACAGTTAGACCAACTTACCAAAAGCCCCGCGCATTACAAATATGCGCGGGAATCGGAAATCGAAAGCACACAGGCGATGATTTTCGGGAGCGCGTTTCACGACTACATCTTATTGCCTGAAGTGTTTGCCGAATCTTACGCGGTCTTGCCCGATGACTTCAACGGGCGCACAAAAGACGGTAAGGCATATCTGGCAGAGCTTGAAAAAGGCGGCAAGACGATTTTAAAAGCCGAATGGGTAGAGCAAATAAAGGCCATGGCGGCAGCCATCCAAACACACCCAAAGGCGGCGGCATTGTTGAGCAGCGGCAAGCCCGAACAGTCTGTCTTTTGGCGCGACGAAGAAACAGGGATTGATTGCCGTTGTCGTCCTGATTTTTGGAATAGCAACGGAATCATCGTTGACCTGAAGTCAACGGAAGATGCAAGCCCGCAAGGTTTCGCGCGGTCGGTCGCAAATTACCGCTACCACGTTCAAGACGCTTTTTACAGTAACGGGATATATCAGGCGACGGGGGAATATCCGAAAGGATTTATCTTTATCGCCGTTGAGAAAAAAGCACCGTTTGCCGTCGCTTGCTACACGTTGGACGACGAGGCAAAAGAGCGCGGGCATGAACTGTTCCGCAGGGATTTAATGACGCTTTCTGAATGTATCAAAACAAATACATTTCAGGCATATAGCGAACAAATCGAGCCGTTATCTTTACCGGCTTGGGCATACTACGATTAAGGATACATTATGAATCAAATGGTAAAAAACCCGTTTCAACAAACGGCGGTTTCTGAAGCACTGCCAAACACAATGACCGAAGTCAAGGCGCAACGCGAAGCCAGTGAAATCCAAGCGATGGTATTCATGGCTAAACAGTTCCCGCGCAATCAGATTCAGGCGGCAGACCGAATCTTAAATGCCTGCACACGTCAGACGCTGGCAGATTCGGCGGTTTACAGTTACCCGCGCGGCGGGCAAAACGTTGAAGGACCATCAATACGACTGGCTGAAGTGTTGGCGCAAAACTGGGGAAACCTTGATTTTGGCATTCGTGAACTGTCGCAGGAAAACGGCGTGTCAACAGTCGAAGCCTACGCATGGGACTTGGAAACCAACGTCCGACAAGCAAAGGTATTTCAGGTCGCACATAAACGCATGGCAAAAGGCGGGACTAAAACACTGACTGACCCGCGCGACATTTACGAGATGGTGGCGAATCAAGGCAGCCGACGTTTACGCGCCTGTATCTTGAGCATCATTCCGGGCGACATCGTGGAGGCGGCATTGTCGCAATGTTCCGTTACGCAGGCGGCGAGTGTTGGCACAAAACCCGAAGAAGTCAAAGAGACCATCCGAAAACTGACCGAGGCGATGGGCAAGTTTGGCATTACTCCCGAAAACATCCAAGACCGTTATCAATGCCGACTCGAAGCCATCCGCCCCGCGCAGATTGTCGAATTGCGGAAAATCTATACAAGCCTTAAAGACGGCATGAGTAAGCCGTCTGACTGGTTCGCAATCCAAGAAGTCAAAAAGTCAGACGCGCAGGATTTAAACGCAATGGTCGAAGCGCAGCCCATCAAGGAGGTAGAGCCTGAACCGGTGGGAAAAGCACCAAAGCCTACGCCGACAGAAGAGCAGTTCGCGGAATTGGTGGAGGCAGTATCCACCGGGATGAAAGAAGTTGCCGAAGTGCTGGAAAACTACAACCTGACCGACGAGCAAAAGGCAGAAATCAACGCCCTGTAAGGAGCCGTCATGTTTGCTGTTTTCGGAAAGAGCCGTCCCGAAGAAGAGAAACGGCGGCGGCTTGTATATGACAAAAAGCAGTCGAAGTGGTACGAGGATACCCGCAAATGGACGCGGTTAAGCAACGCCCGCTACCAAATCAGCCCTGAATATTCGTCAATCGAGACGGCGGAGGAATTTATCAGGCTGTTTGCGGGCAATCCCGACATCCACATAGTCGGAATCAGGCAGGCGCAGGAAGTGAACGGGCGAACCGTTTGGAAGCCTGTCAAAACAGTTTTAAAAGGAAACAAAAATGTTGAATAAAGTAACTTTAATCGGACGATTGGGGAAAGACCCTGAAACGCGCTATATGCCGAACGGAGAAGCCGTCTGTAATTTCAGCGTCGCAACAAGCGAAAGCTGGAAAGACCAAAGCGGGCAGCGTCAAGAGAGAATTGAATGGCATAACATCACCATGTACCGCCGCCTTGCTGAAATCGCCGGGCAATACCTGAAGAAAGGCAGTCAGGTGTATTTGGAAGGCAAAATCCAAAGCCGAAAATACACCGACAAAAACGGCGTGGAGCGTACCGCATACGACATCATCGCCAACGAAATGAAGATGCTCGGCGGTGGTAATGATGGACAACAGGCACAATCCACGCAAAATGGCGCACCGCCTGAGTATCCGCACCGACAAGCACCGGCCGCTACTGTTAATGGTAGTGATGAATCAGATGACATCCCGTTTTAGGAGTGAGACATGACGCAACAATTTAAATTCGGCGACATGGTTAAAAGCCGAATGCACCCGAACAAGACATTAGGCTTGGTGGTAGATGCTGGAAGCAACCAATACAGTTACATCATCCGTTGGGAGCATACAAAAGGCGTTTCGCAGGAACATGCCGAGAGTCTCGAACTAATCCCGCATCCCGATACTTTGCGCTTGGATTTTATTGAAAGAGTTATCAACATTGATGGCATGGTCAAGCGGCAGATGATGAAAGGGTGGGTTTTGGTTGATGATGATATTGACCTAACCACGCCTAAACCATTATTGCGCGATGCAATAGACGCTGCAATGAGACTGGAAGTCAAGTACTCTATATAAATAACCGCTTTTGGAGCAAAAATGACAAATAAATTTAAATTCGGCGATATTGTCCGTCGTAAATCAGATGGCGCGAAAGCTGTTGTTATACACGCGCAATTTAATTCCGTTTGGTTTGTTCTTGAGGGTAATACAGTGACTAATGCTGACTATGCCGAAGAATTTGAGCCAATCCCACACCCTGACACCGTTCGCCTTGATTGGCTGGCAGACAAGCACAACAAAATAGGCAGCGTGTTACTCCCGCGCGAGTGTGTTGAAAAGCACATCGACAGTATGCGCGACGCGATAGACGCGGCAATGCACTTATAACGAGAGGCATTAGACCATAGGCAGCCAAACGCCCGAGCCGTTGAGAGGACGGCATCAAAAAAGCGAGGAAACAAAATGCAAACAGCAACAGTAGCAACAAAACCAACGGCAAGCCAAATACTTGCCGCCAAGCGCGCGGCAAAAAAATCAACGCAGCAAGAGCGCGCACTGAAACGCGCGGGGGCAATCAAAAACGTTGACCGAAACCGCCTATCCACTTTGTCAAAAGCGCAAAAAGAGAACATCGCCGAGATGTTGTCAGGCGTGAAAGTGTCAGAAGATGAAGCGGTAACGTGTAGCGTCAAGATGTGGTTATCCCTGCAAGATATGCGCTATGCCTGCAATCAGGAATTAATCAACTTCGCCGAGCATATCATCAAGCAGGTGCAACGATTGGGCTTGTACTGCAACACAGACGACCCAGCGAACGAGAAAAGCGTGGAGTTTTCCTGCCGCGAAGCATCGCAAGCGGTCGCGCAATGGACTAAGGATTTTGACGACCTTAGCCCAAATCAGCGTCAACTCGTGTTGCGCCCACTGTCTAATCTCTTTGCCGCATATGAAGAGTTTTTGAAAGACGCGCCAGTTCGCTTGATTGCCGAAGTATCGACATACTCAATCGCCGTCAGTGTTACAAAAAAATCCATGATGTTTTTGGAGCTTGATGGCGGTTTGATTTCGGCGGTTGATAAAGTCGTCAACGGCAGCGATTCCCGCGCGGAAGCTCGCCGCCTGAAAATGCCATACGCAGAATTTACAGACCGAATCCTACACGCCGCCAACCTTCTTTACGACGTAGGCATTCACGCAGATGCGGAGCTTTCGGCGATGTACGGCAAGCCATTAAACCCTGTACGACCGCAACGCATCGGAGACGTGCGGCAACCGATGATGAAAATGCTTGTCGCGAATAAGGGGGGCGCACTGGTTCAGGCTGTCAAGGATTCGGAAAACATCATCCGACATTGCGACAGCGGCACCGGCTTTAGCTGCTTCAACTGGACTAAGCATTTCAAGCGGGCGGCGAACCTGATTAGTCTTGTACGACAGGAAGCAGCAGCATGAAAGAGCTAACCTATGGCAGCGTTTGCAGTGGAATTGAAGCGGTATCCGTTGCGTGGGACGGATTGAATCTAAAGCCGATATGGTTTTCCGAAATTGAACCTTTCCCATGCGCCGTATTGGCGCATCATTACCCGGATGTCCCAAATCACGGCGACATGACGACGTTACCGGAACGGATTTTGTCAGGCGAAATTGAGGCACCGGATATATTGGTCGGCGGGACACCTTGCCAGGCTTTTTCGGTTGCCGGCTTAAGAAACAGCCTAAATGACGAACGCGGAAACCTGACGCTTGTTTTTGTAAGGATTTTAAATGCAATTAACACTATTCGAAGACGCTACGGACTGCCCGACGCAGTTGTACTGTGGGAAAACGTCCCCGGCGTTTTATCAACACGAGACAACGCCTTCGGATGTTTTTTGGCAGCTTTGCTTGGCGAGTCCAAAGAGCTTGTCCCAACAAGGGGCAGATGGACGGGTGCAGGTATTGTGCGCTCAGACGAATGCGAAATCGCATGGCGAATCTTGGATGCCCAATATTTCGGAGTTCCCCAACGTCGCCGAAGAGTGTTTCTTGCGGCAGGTAGTCGAAACAGACGTATCGCCGAAATACTATTTGAGCAGCCGGGCGAAAGCGGGAATCTTGAACAGAGCAGAAAAAAGGGGGAAGAATCTTCCGCCTTTATTGAAAGCAGCTTTGGAACATATCGAGAATCCGACGTTGGCGGCACAGTAAAAAGAACAGGTGGCGCGCTGTCTGGTGGTAGTGAAACCTTATTAGTTTCAAAAATTGGAGCAACGTTAAGCACTGGGTTTGGCGGCCGCGGCGTAGATTCAGACCAAATTTGTAACGGCAATTGCGTTATAAATTATCCAAAAGTACGAAAACTAACCCCCGTCGAGTGCGAAAGGTTACAAGGTTTCCCCGACAACTACACCCTGATTCCGTGGCGAAACAAGCCAGCCGAGCAATGCCCAGACACGCCGCGTTACAAAGCCATCGGCAACAGTATGGCAGTTCCGGTCATGCGGTGGATTGGAGAAAGGGTGTGCAAGGCATGAAAGAAGTAATAGCCGCAATCCTGATCGCCGCAGTCGTCATGGCTATCGAGCTATCAGGAATCCCGAAAGGGGCGACGCAGATAAACGAATATCAGAAAGGACAAAGATGAATATCGAAAAAATCATTAATTGGTTCAAGGCAGCAAAGCCAAATCCAACAGAAAAAGATAAGGCAACCCAAATCGGGGCGCATTTTGAAGAAGTTTCCGAAATGATGGCGGCGTTGTCCTGCAACAATATAGAAAGCAGGACATATGAGGTTGCGCAAGAATTTTATGCGTGTGAAGCCATTGATAAAGATATTGATGGCAAAGATGTAGAGTTGCCTGAAAACTGGCAAATTGAGTTACTGGACGCGCTTTGCGATCAGATTGTAACCGCAATCGGCGTGGGCTATATGATGGGCTTTGATATGGTCGGCGCGCTGAAAGAAGTCAATTTGTCAAACTGGAGCAAGTTCGACGAAAACGGCAATCCAATCTTTAACAAGAGCGGGAAAATCGTGAAAGGCGAAAATTACTTTAAACCCGACCTTGCGAAGTTTGTACGGGGCGACAATGCGCCGGTGGCTGAATAACTACCAATCCGACAGGCGGCATTTCCGCCGCCTGATGAAAATATGAAAGGCAGGCAGAAAATGAAATTGCTTAAAATAAAAGAAGTCATCGAGAAAACAGGTTGCGGTAAGACAAAAATTTATGCCATGATTAAGGATGAAGAATTTCCGCGCCCGTACAAGATTGGAGCAGCTTCCCGATGGCGATTGGATGAAGTTGAAAACTGGATTAAAACGCGCCCAGTTTCATAACGGAAAATCAAAAGCGGGTATTAAATCGGGTATGATTCAGGCGGAAATAACAAAGATTCTTTAATTAACAGCAGGTTAGATTCAAAATGCTTTTGTTCATTGATAACTATGACAGTTTCACCTACAACATCGTCCAATATTTCGCCGAACTCGGTCAGGAAGTCGTCGTCCGCCGCAACGACGATATTACGCTCGAAGAAATCGAAGCTTTGAAGCCGCAATATCTCGTTATCGGGCCGGGTCCTTGTTCGCCGAAAGAAGCGGGCATTTCGGTCGCCGCCATGCGCCATTTTGCCGGCAAGCTGCCGATTATGGGCGTGTGCCTCGGGCATCAGACGATAGGCGAAGCGTTCGGCGGCGATGTAGTGCGGGCAAAAACGCTGATGCACGGCAAAGTTTCGCCTGTGTTCCACCTAAACAAAGGCATGTTTAAAGATTTGCCCTACCCCGTTACCTGCACGCGTTATCACAGCCTTGTCATCGCCCGCGATACGCTGCCCGATTGTCTGGAAGTTACCGCATGGACGGAAGATCAGGAAATCATGGGCGTGCGGCACAAAGAATACGCCATCGAAGGCGTGCAGTTCCACCCCGAAGCCCTTTTGACCGAACACGGACACGATATGTTGAAAAACTTTTTGGAAGAATTTAAAGACTTCCAAGCGTCCGCCGCTTAAACCAAACGTCGTCTGAAAATTTTCAGACGACGTTTGACGTAAAAATACCCGTAAAAAGGATTGAACCATGATTACACCGCAACAAGCCATCGAACGATTAATCAGCAACAATGAATTGTTTTACGATGAAATGACCGACCTGATGCGCCAGATTATGAGCGGGCAGGTGCCGCCCGAACAAATCGCCGCTATTTTGACCGGATTGCGGATTAAAGTCGAAACCGTATCGGAAATCACCGCCGCCGCCGCCGTGATGCGCGAATTTGCCGCCAAAGTGCCGCTGGAAAATTCAGACGACCTCGTCGATATTGTCGGTACGGGCGGAGACGGCGCAAAAACCTTCAATATTTCCACGACTTCCATGTTTGTCGCGGCAGCGGCGGGCGCGAAAGTCGCCAAACACGGCGGGCGTTCCGTTTCCTCGTCCAGCGGCGCGGCGGACGTGATGGAGCAGATGGGCGCGGTGTTGAACATTACGCCGGAGCAAGTCTCCGAAAGCATCCGTCAAACAGGCTTGGGCTTTATGTTTGCCCAAAACCATCACAGCGCGATGCGCCACGTCGCGCCCGTGCGCCGTTCGCTCGGGTTTAGAAGTATCTTCAATATCTTAGGCCCGCTGACCAACCCTGCCGGTGCGCCGAACCAGCTCTTGGGCGTGTTTCACATCGACTTATGCGGTATCCTGTCGCGCGTATTGAAACAGCTTGGTTCCAAACACGTTTTGGTCGTGTGCGGCGAAGGCGGTTTGGACGAAATCACGCTGACCGGCAAAACTCGCGTTGCCGAGCTGAAAGACGGAGAAATCTGCGAATACGACATCAGCCCCGCCGATTTCGGCATTGAAATCCGCCGCGATTTGGACGAAATCAAAGTCGCCAACGCGCAAGAATCGTTGGAGAAAATGGATGAAGTGTTGAGCGGCAAACATGGTGCGGCACGCGACATCGTCCTGCTCAACGCCGCCGCCGCGCTTTATGCCGGCAATGTCGTGCCTTCGTTGGCGGACGGTGTCAAAGCTGCCGAAGCAGCCATCGATTCGGGCAAGGCAAAAGCGAAAAAAGAAGAATTTATCCGCTTTACGCAGCAATTTGCTAAAGAATGAGCAAAGGTCGTCTGAAAACGGGAAGTTAGTTTTCAGACGATTTTTTATAGTTACTTCCAAACATTCAGATATTGATAAGGCGTTTATTTATTTTGGTGCTTGCCTTCAAATCGTTTGAAACCGTTTTTTCAGACGACCCATATCCTCTTAAAACAAATTTAACTATCGGATTTTAATGATGATTGGGGGCTTGGCTGCATTGAAGGCGGGGGCGGTTTGTTATATAGTGAAATAAAAAATCAGACAGGATGATTGAGTCGGGGCGTTTTGCGTGTTTTATAAAATAACAGTGGGTTGGCATTTGTATCGGGCAGGGGGCGGATGATGCGTTGACGGTTGACGGCAGCGTCCGCAGACAGCCTGATATAGTGGATTAACTTTAAATCAAGACAAGGCGACGAAGCCGCAGACAGTACAGATAGTACGGAACCGATTCACTTGGTGCTTCAGCACCTTAGAGAATCGTTCTCTTTGAGCTAAGGCGAGGCAACGCCGTACTGGTTTAAAGTTAATCCACTATATTTCAGAAGATTTTTGTTTCATTTGAGTCTTGGATATTTGTCCTATGACAACAATACAGGCAGATGAGGTGAAGATAATGAACGGTGTAACCAGTGCGCAATTTATTTCCGCAGGCATTTGTTTTTATCCTAGATGCGGCTACAAGCGGCTGTCAGAGCAGGCGATCGCGGAGCATTTGAATTCGAATTTGGAAACGTTCAACAGGATGTTTGCCGATAAAGACGAATTCGTGAAGGCGATGTTGATAGAGTACAGCAATCGGGCTTTGGGGCGGGTGTCGTTCGATTTTGCCCAAAATATCGAAGATGCGGAGCGGCTGTATCAGATTGTCTGGCGGCTAGCGGTTACGATACGGGAGCATTTGGCGTGGATACACAGGATGCTGCTGGACAGCGAAGAGGGCGTGGATTTGATTACCAAAGCGTTAAAAAAGCAGCATAAGATGCTTGCCTACGGGATGATCCGGCATATCAGGGCGTGCGACGGCAGGGAGGGTGTGTCGGAATTGGAATTGTTGAATCAGTTTGAGTTTCTCAACGGCGCGGTCATCTCGCCGATGATTATGAACACGCGTTACCGTATGTTGGGGATACTTACCGATGAGATGAACGGGCGGCATGAGGATTTGCTGACCGATTCGTCCATCCACCAAAGGATAGATTGGGCGTTTGCCGCGCTGTTTCCGCAATACCGCTCTAAGGCGCGTCCGTTTTGATGATTAAGGTGTAACGCAACATGAAAAAAGCTGTTATTGCTTCTCTTACCGTCGCGATGGTTGCGGGCGGCGTGTGGTATGTCCTTCAAAACCAGAAAGAAACTTTGCCTGCATGGATCGCGCAATCCAACGGGCGGCTGGAGCTGAACCGCATCGATGTCGCCAGCCTGTATCCGGGGCGGGTGAAGGCGGTTTTGGTGGAAGAGGGCGCAGATGTGAAAGAGGGCGATATTTTGGCGGAACTGTCGTCTGAAACCAGCAGCAGCCGTTTGGAAGAGGCTAGGGCGGCGGAATTGCGCCAAGAGGAGGCGGTCGGTCGCGCCAAAGCTGCCGAAGCGCAGATGAAACAGACGGTTGCGCGCGCTCAGGCGAATGTGGACGCGAACAGGCAGCAGTTGCGCGTGGCGAAAATGGAGCTGGACAATGCGCGCAAATTGCTTGCCGACCAGCTGGTGTCGCAATCGGAAGTTACCAAACGTCAGGCGGATTATGAGCGCGCTGTTGCGGCGGTCAAGGCGGCTGAAGCGGCGCGGGACGAAGCGCGGGCGACAGTGGCGCAAAGTGCCGCCGCGCAAGCGGAAGCGCGCGCCGGTGTCGAACAGGCGAGGGCGGCAGTCAAATCGGCTACATCCGCCAACGATGATATGAATATCCGAGCGCCGATAGCGGGCAGGGTGGAATACACCATTGCGGAAGCGGGCAACGTGGTCGCGGCAGGTTCGAAAGTGGTCAGCCTGCTTGATCCTGCCGATGTTTCGATGAATATTTTTCTGCCGACCGACAGCATAAGTCGTCTGAAAGTCAATGATGAGGCGCGTATCCGTTTGGACGGCATTGATGCGGTGTTCCCCGCCAAAATCAAATTCATCGCGACGGACGCGCAATTTACGCCCAAGTCGGTGGAAACGGTCGATGAACGCGCGAAGCTGATGTTTAAAGTGAAATTGCAAGTGCCGCGCGAGACGGCGGTGAAATACAACCGTCTGCTGAAAGGCGGGCTGACGGGCAACGGTTTCGTGAAAACCGACGACAAAGGGACATGGCCCGCCGAGCTGGCGGTAAGGTTGCCGAATTAGCATCTGACGGATTCGGACGGCCTTGATATGAAAACAAAGGTTTATGGCTAAAAGAGGTCGTCTGAAAACGGGATTTCGTTTTTCAGACGACCTCTTTCCATTCAAGCATCACCACTATAAAAAGAATACCTATCCGGAAGCGCAGCCCGAAGCGTTTCCATCAAATCAGGACAAACAAAATGAAAACCAAAACATGGCGCATTGAAGAAGGTGCGCCTTATCCGATGGGCGTGTCGCTGACTGAGGAAGGCGCGAATTTTGCGCTGTTTTCCATCCATGCTGCAAAAGTCGAGCTGTGTCTCTTTGACAAGGGAAAGGAAACCCGTTTGGAAATGCCTTCGCGGCGCGGGTCGGTGTTTTACGGCTTTGTGCCGGAGGTCGGAGCAGGTCAGCAGTATGGTTTTCGTGTTTACGGACGCGCTGATGCACCGGGCGGCTCATGTTTCAATTCGAACAAATTGTTAATTGACCCGTATTCCAAAAAAATCGACGGCAAGCCGAGTTACCGGGACGATGAAGAAATGGCGTGGTTTCGTCCGGAAGACGAGCGGGACAATGCGGCGATGGTGCCCAAAAGCGTGGTAGTGGGCGACGATGATTTTGATTGGGGCGGCGAGTGCCGTCCGAACCATCCGTGGGGTAGGACAATAGTGTATGAAGCCCATGTGAAAGGATTTACCAAGCAGTTCCCCGATTTGGAACACGCGGGAACGTATCAAGCGCTGACCGATCCGCGCGTGATTGATTATTTGAAAAATTTGGGCGTGACCGCCGTCGAGCTGCTGCCGGTACACCAGCATTTGGACGAATACCACCTGCAAAAAATGGGCTTGAGCAATTATTGGGGCTACAACACTTATTCTCATTTTGCCGTCGAGCCGTCTTATGCCGCAGATGCCGAACGCGCTGCGGAGGAGTTCAAACAAGCCGTCAAAACCTTGCACCAAGCAGGTTTGGAAGTGATTTTGGATGTCGTGTACAACCATACCGCCGAACAGGATGAAAAAGGCCCGATGCTGTGCCAGCGCGGCATAGACAATGCTTTGTGGTATTGGCTGAAGCCCGATGGCAGCTATGAAAATTGGTCGGGCTGCGGCAATACGTTGAACATCGTCCGCCGCGACGTAACCCGTTGGGCGGCGGACAGCTTGCGCTATTGGGCGGAAACATTTCATGTGGACGGTTTCCGCTTCGACTTGGGAACGGTATTGGGGCGCGAACCCGATTTTCAGGCTTACGGACGTTTTTTTCAGGTGATTTACCAAGACCCCGTGTTGGCACGCTGCAAATTAATTGTCGAGGCGTGGGACATCGGCGAAGGCGGCTATCACTTGGGCAATTTCCCGCAGCCTTTTGCCGAGTGGAACGGACGTTTCCGCGACGATATGCGTGCGTTTTGGGTGTGGGAAAGCGGCAATTTGGGCGCGTTTGCCGAACGTCTGGCGGGGTCGTCTGATATTTTCAACCACAGCGGCCGCCATCCTTCTGCCAGCATCAATTTCATCACCGCACACGATGGTTTCACGTTGCGTGATTTGGTCAGTTACAACGAAAAACACAACCACGCCAACGGCGAAGACAACCGCGACGGGCATAACGAAAACATCAGCTACAACCACGGCATCGAAGGCGAAACCGAAGATGCGGCGGTTTTGGAAGACCGTTCCTGCACCGCCAAAGCCTTGCTTGCCTCGCTGTTCCTTGCCAACGGCACGCCCATGCTGCTGGCGGGTGACGAGTTTGGCAACAGCCAACAGGGCAACAACAACAGCTATTGTCAGGACAACCCGATAACTTGGCTGGATTGGCATCAGGCGGATGAGGCGTTGCAAAACTATACGCGCGAATTAATCCGCCTGCGGCAAGAAATTAAATTACTGGGTGATGACGTCTGGTGGGAAAAAGAGCGTGTCGGCTGGCTCAATGCAGAAGGCGAACCGATGGGCGAGCTTTGCTGGCACAATCGCAGCGCAAAAGCTATGCAGATTGTGCTGGACGATGAGTGGCTACTGTTGATCAACGCCAAACGTAGTCGACAAATATTTAACCTGCCTCAAGGAAGTTGGCAGCTTTCTTGCGTACCATCTGAGAAGTTTAATTACAATACAGATGGCAAGCTGACAGTCGAACATATGGGTATTTGGGTTTTGCATCGTACAAACGCATCGCCGGATAAATAATACTTTTTAGTTAGCGAGATGTTTTTAAGAGATAAACCTGTTATTCATGATGTCTCAGTTATAATGCTGGGGATTAGTAATAAATTTACTTGATTGACTTGCTTAACGGAACATAAAGGCATACGGCTTTTCAGACGACCTCAGACCGCCAAAAGATACAAATTCCCCCGCTTCATCACCCCATCCTCAACAGAGAAAGGCTATCATGGCTAAGAAAAAACAACCCATTTCAGGTTTTGATTATGTCATGCCGAAACCGGATGCCGAAACCATCCGCAAGTCCATTGTCTATAAATTGATTTTCATTTTGGGCGTCGATCCGAAAGAGGCGACCGAACACCAATGGCTCAACGCCGCCATGCTCGCCGCGCGCGACCTGATTGCCGAAGACTTCCTGCAAACCCGCCGCGCCCACATCGACAACGGCAAACGCATGGTTTACTACCTTTCCATGGAATTCCTGTTGGGACGCGCCTTCGTCAACGCTTTGATTAACGAAGGCGTTTATGCCGAATTTGAAGAGGCGTTCAAACAATTGGGCAAAGAGTTCGCCGATGTCTGCGAACAAGAACAAGACCCCGGCTTGGGCAACGGCGGTTTGGGTCGCTTGGCTGCCTGCTTCCTCGACTCGCTCGCCACCTTGCGCATTCCCGCCATGGGCTACGGCATCCGCTATCAATACGGTATGTTCAAACAAGAAATCGTGGACGGCCAGCAGGTCGAAAAACCCGATTTATGGCTCGACCAAGATTTGGCATGGCAAATCGGCCGTCCGAACAAACAATACGCCGTCAGCTTCGGCGGACAAGTCATCAATATGGGTGATAAAAAAGAATGGCATCCAAGCGAAGAAATTTCTGCGATGGCATACGATGAGATTATCCCCGGCTACGGCGGTGACGTCGCCAACCCGTTGCGGCTGTGGACGGCACACGCCGGCAACCGCTTTGATTTGGCAGACTTCAACCGCGGCGATTACGCTTCCGCAGTCCGTGCGCAAAACAGCGACGAAAACATCTCGCGCGTCCTCTATCCGAACGACTCCACCGACAGCGGTCGCGAATTGCGCCTGAAACAGGAATATTTCCTTGTTTCCGCATCCGTACAAGACATCGTAGCGCGCCACAAATGCCGTTTCCCCAGCATTAAAAACCTTGCCGACAAAGTCGCCATCCACTTGAACGATACCCACCCCGTACTGGCGATTCCCGAGTTGATGCGCATCTTGATTGACGAAGAAGGCATCGCGTGGACCGAAGCATGGAATATGTGCTGCAAGATTTTCTCTTACACCAACCACACCCTGATGAGCGAAGCCTTGGAAACTTGGCCGGTTGATTTGATGGGCCGCCTGCTGCCGCGTCATTTGGACATCATCTTTGAAATCAACGCCTACTTCCTGAACGCCCTGCGCGCCATCGGCAACTTCGACGACGACTTCGTCCGCCGCGTATCCATCATCGATGAGACCCACGGCCGCCGCGTCCGCATGGCATGGCTGGCGGTCATCGGTTCGCACAAAGTCAACGGCGTAGCGAAAATCCACTCCGACCTGATGACGACTTCCATTTTCGCCGACTTTGCCAAAGTGTTCCCCGAACGCTTTACCAACGTAACCAACGGCGTGACCCCGCGCCGCTGGATCAACATCGCCAATCCCGAATTGACCCGTTTCCTCGATAAACACTTGGGCGAACAAGACTGGCGTCTGCATTTGGACAATCTGACCAAGCTCAACGAAAAAGTTGACGATGCAAGCGTACAGGCGGAATTCGGTGCAGTGAAAAAAGCCGCCAAAGAACGCCTCGCCAAATACATCGAAACCGAATTGGGTATCAAGGTGAACACGGACGCATTGTTTGACATCCAAATCAAACGCATCCACGAATACAAACGCCAAGCATTGAATTTGATGCACATCGTCGACCGCTACAACAAAATCCTGGAAAACCCGGATTTCGACTGGCAACCGCGTGTCTTCATCTTCTCCGGTAAAGCCGCATCCGCTTACTATATGGCGAAAAAAATCATCCGCCTGATTAACGATGTAGCAAAAACCATCAACAACGACGAACGTATCCGCGACCTGATTAAAGTCGTCTATATCCCTAATTACAGCGTCAGCCTCGCCCAAATCATCATTCCCGCCGCCGATTTGCACGAACAAATCTCACTGGCAGGTACGGAGGCATCGGGCACCAGCAACATGAAATTCGCACTCAACGGCGCACTCTGCATGGGTACGCTGGACGGCGCAAACGTCGAAATTCTGGAAAAGGTCGGCGCGGACAATTGTTTCATCTTCGGTAACACCGTCGAGCAAGTGGAAGAAATCCGCCGCAACGGTTACGACCCGTTAAGCTACATCGAGCGCGACAACGACCTGCGCCGCGTCGTCAACCAAATCAGCAACGGTACATTCTCCCCTGAAGAGCCGAACCGCTACAACGACGTCCTGCAACCTTACGGCGATTTCTATCAACTGATGGCAGATTTCCGCAGTTACATCGACACGCAATACAAAGCGGACGAACACTACCGCGATGTTGCCGCATGGCGAAAATCCGCGTTGATCAACATCGCCAATATGGGCTTCTTCTCGTCCGACCGATCCATCGCCGACTACTGCCGCGATATTTGGTACATCCAGCCGCTCACTTTGAAAGAGCTGCCCAAACACCAGTAAGGCCGATATGAATGAAGCGGTAAACAAAACAGCCGATACAGGAAGGTATCGGCTGTTTTTATTTACATAATACTTTAAGAGAGACTCAGGCATCGCTCTTTCCCGATGGGATAGGTATTTATATGTAAAATAATTATAAATAAAATGATGCCATGTGCAAACGCTTTAGTTGCCTATCCTTTTGACGAACGGTTATTTTTTCAGATTAACGTTAGTTGTATAGATTCGAACACTTATTTACAATGCATGGTTTTATTTCAAGTTGCCAAACCTATATTTCGGGTCGTCTGAATAATAAAAATTTCAAGGAACATTTATGCCGTTGCTGTCGATTGAATTCGCAGTATTTTTTATTGCTTTTCTGCCTCTTTATTGGGCATTTTTCCGTATGCCGTCGGTGCAGAATGTTTTGCTTCTGCTGGCGGGTATGGGTTGGCTGTATCACTTGAATCCCATCTTTGCCGCTGTGATTGCCTGCTATTCGTCCTGCGTGCATCTGCTTGCTCTTTTGATGTCGTCTGAAAAGGAAAACGTGCGGAAATTTTGGCTGGGCTTCGGCATAGCGTCGGCTTTGGCGGTATTGTGTTTCTTCAAATATTTCGATTTTTTCCGCCCGTTTATCCGCCAATACACGGGGCAGAGCGAGATTGTCGATATCTTGATGCCTTTGGGGCTGTCTTATTACACGTTTCAATCTTTGGCTTATTTGGTGTACTGCTGCCGTCATCCGATGGGCGACCGGTTTGCGTGGCATGAGTTGCTGCTGCATTTGAGCTTTTTCCCAACGATTACTTCCGGACCGATTATCCGCGCGGCGGCGTTTAAAAGCATAGACGGCGAACAGGCGGGGGCTTTGGCGCAGATTCGGACTGCCGAACCGCGCGCATTGGTGCGCCCCGCGCTGGCGGTGTGCTTGATTTTGCTCGGCATTGCAAAGAAATGGTGGTTGGCGGGCGCGCTGGGAGAAGGCTGGGTATCGCCTGTTTTCGAGAATCCCGCCCAGTTTGACGGCTGGGGCGTGTTGTCGGGTGTGTACGGCTATACTTTCCAGCTTTTCTTTGATTTTTCAGGCTATTCGGATTTGGTTATCGGGATGGCGATGCTGCTCGGTTTCCGCCTGCCGAAAAACTTTGCCGCACCGCTGCGCGCGTTCAATATCCGCGACTTCTGGAACCGTTGGCACATCAGCCTTTCCACTTGGATACGCGACTATATTTATATTCCTTTGGGCGGCAACAAACACGGCTTCGTCCTGACGCAGTTCAACTTGTTGCTGGCGATGGTGTTGTCAGGCGTTTGGCACGGCTACGGCTGGAATTTCCTGCTTTGGGGCGCGCTGCACGGCGTGGCATTAATTTTGCTCAACTGCGGCGACAAGATATTCGGTCGGGACGGTTCACGTCGTCTGAAAATCTTGCGTCCGCTTGCCTGGTTCGTCACTTTCCATTTCGTCTGCTTCACTTTCGTCGTGTTCAACACAAGCAGCCTCGCCGATACGCAGATGGTTTTTGATGCCTTGTTCGCCAACGAATCGGGGTGGGCGGCTCCAAAGCAGGCGGATATCCTGTTGCTTGCCGCGTTTGGTCTGATGATTTTACTCTACCCGTATTTGCTTCGCCTGTTTGACGGCGCGGTGACGGTGTTGGAAAAAATGCCGATGTGGCTTTGGTTTATACCGCTGACGCTGGCGTTGGTGCTAATTATCGTATTGGCGCCGTCGGGCATCCCAGGCTTTATTTACGCCGACTTTTAAAAGGATAATCAGAACATGAAACGCTTTATTTCCCTGTTTGCTTCCCTTTTGGTTTGCACTTTCGGCGCGGCGTGGTTCAGCCAAGACTCCATCAATGCCTATTGGCAGCAAACTTATCATCAGGCATCCCCGCTGGAACCGCTGTCCGAATATGAATGGTGGCGCACCGGCGCACAGTTGCAACAAAACGCTTACGCTTTTTCAGACGACCTCAAAGCACGTTTGGCAGGACAGCCTACACTTGCCGAATCGGAGCCTCAAATCGCTCAAAACGACGGGGCGTCTGAACAAGATGCACTCAATGCGTCCGAACCGCACGAAAAAAACCGTCCCGCCGACGGACGTCAACCCCAAACGGCACAAAACGGCGGACAACCCGACACGCACCGTCTCCCTATCGCCCCGCCCGCCAATATCGTTCTCGGACAAGGCGACAAGGTCTTTTTTGCGGGCGACTCGATGATGCAGGGCGTTGCGCCTTTTGTCGAAAGAAGCCTGAAAAAACAATACGGTATCCAGTCGGTGAACCTAAGCAAACAAAGTACCGGATTATCCTATCCCAAGTTTTTCGACTGGCCGAACACCATCGAGCAGACACTCAAACAACAAACCGACATCCGCCTTTTGGTCGTCTTCCTCGGTCCTAACGACCCGTGGGACTTCCCAAAAGGCAAAAAATACCTGAAATTCGCCTCGCCCGAATGGTCGGAAGAATACCTCAGCCGTGTCAACCGCATCCTGACCGCCGCCGAGCAACACCATGTCCAAGTCATTTGGATGGGCATTCCTTATATGAAACAGGCAAAACTTAACAAGCAAATGCGATATCTCGACAAACTTTTAGCAGACGAGATCAGTCCAAAAGCCTTGTGGATACCGACCGACAAGCTCCTCAGCAACGGCTCCGACACCTACGCCGACTCCGTCAACATCAATGGAAAAATCATCCGCTACCGCAGCAAAGACGGCATCCACTTCTCTGCTGAAGGGCAAAAACTGCTGGCGGATAAAATCATGGAAAAAATCGTTTTTCAGACGACCCCTGAAATGAACGGCGAAGAACGCACGGAACAATTATCCGCACGTTAAGCCCGCATCGGCAGCAAAAGGACGGCGTTTTGTTTATCCAATGCCGTCTTTTTCGTTACAATAGCCGTCCGCCGCGTCAAAAGACGTCGTCTGAAACCACACACAGGAAACTCATGAATATCAAAACCCTGTCCGTATCCCTTACCGCATTGTGCCTGTCTGCCGCCGCCCCAGCCGCCGATATGCTGCTGGAAAACTACGGCAGCAGCCGTCCCACATGGCTCTCCAAGCTCAAAAAACTCGACCGCAGCTCGGACGGCAAATTCCGCATCCTCCAAATCGGCGATTCACACACCGCCGGCGACCTTTTCACCGAACAACTGCGCCTGCGTCTCCAACAAAAATGGGGCGATGGCGGCATAGGCTGGATTTACCCCTCTACCGTCAAAGGTCAGCGCAGCGCAGCCGTCCGCTATGACGGCTCGTGGCAAACCGTCAGCAGCCGCAGCGTTTCAGACGACTTCCCCTTAGGCGGCATCATCGCCAAAGCCAACGGCAGCAGCGTTACCATCAGTGCCAAAGACGGCAGCAGCGGCGATAAGCAGATTTCCGTCTTCGCCAAACCCGTCCTGCCCGAACAAACCCTTTCATTCAACGGACGCGAAGTTCCCGCCGGAAACAGCGGCTGGCAAATTATCCGCAGCAACAGCCGCCTGCCGCTGACCCTCAGCAGCTCCATGCCTTGGGACATCGGCTACATCAATATCGAAAATCCCGGACGCGGCGTAACCGTTTCCGCGCTCGGCATCAACGGCGCGCAACTGACTCACTGGTCCAAATGGCGTCCCTCTTGGCAGGATGACCTTGCCCAAACCCGCGCCGACCTCGTCATCATCGCCTACGGCACCAACGAAGCCTTCGCCCGCGATTTGGACATCACAGCCACCGAACAAAGCTGGCGCAGCTACATCCGCCAAATCAAACAAAGCCTGCCTGATGCGGGCATCCTGATTCTCGGCGCACCCGAATCCCTTAAAAGCACTTCAGGAAGCTGCGGCACACGTCCCGCCACTTTAAGCAGCATCCAACAAATGCAGCAGCGCGTCGCCCGCGACGAAAAAATCATGTATTGGTCGTGGCAAAACGCGATGGGTGGAGAATGCAGCATGAAAAGTTGGATGAACCAAGGCCTTGCCGCTAAAGACGGCGTCCACTTCTCAGGCAAAGGCTACCGCCAAGCCGCCGACCGCCTCGCCGACAGTTTGATACAAATGGCGGATTAAACAAAAGGTCGTCTGAAACACGGAAAGGCGTTTCAGATGACTTTTTGCTGTCATGAATGCTTGGATTTACTTACATTTGCTATTATAATGCGCGTTTGGATTGACCTTTAAAAGGTCGTCTGAAAAATATAGTTTTTACCAACCGCCGCACACCTGAAACCCTAACTATGCACATTCTCACTTTTAGTGTGCATTATTAGTGTTTTAGCGTGCGGCATTTCGAAAGGAACGAAATGTTCGATAAACACGTTAAAACCTTCCAATATGGCAATCACACCGTTACTTTGGAAACCGGCGAAATCGCGCGCCAAGCAGCAGCGGCTGTTAAAGTATCGATGGGCGACACCGTTGTTTTGGTTGCTGTGACTACCAATAAAGAAGTCAAAGAAGGTCAAGACTTTTTCCCTCTGACTGTTGATTACCTTGAGCGCACTTATGCCGCAGGTAAAATCCCCGGCGGTTTCTTTAAGCGCGAAGGCAAACAAAGCGAAAAAGAAATCTTGACCAGCCGTCTGATCGACCGTCCTATCCGTCCGCTGTTCCCCGAAGGTTTCTACCACGACATCCAAATCGTTGCGATGGTGGTTTCCGTTGATCCTGAAATCGATTCCGACATTCCTGCCATGCTCGGCGCGTCCGCTGCGCTGGTGTTGAGCGGCGTACCGTTTGCCGGTCCGATTGGTGCTGCGCGAGTAGGTTATGTAAACGGTGTGTATGTGCTGAACCCGACTAAAGCCGAACTGGCTAAATCCAAGCTGGACTTGGTGGTTGCGGGTACATCCAAAGCTGTTTTGATGGTGGAATCTGAAGCCAAAATCCTGCCGGAAGATGTGATGCTGGGTGCCGTGGTTTACGGTCACGACCAAATGCAGGTGGCGATTAACGCCATCAACGAGTTCGCCGATGAAGTAAACCCTGAAGTATGGGATTGGAAAGCGCCTGAAACCAATGAAGAATTGGTTGCCAAAGTGCGCGAAATTGCTGGCGAAGCCATTAAAGAAGCGTTCAAAATCCGTCAAAAACAAGCACGTTCCGCTAAATTGGACGAAGCCTGGAGTGCAGTGAAAGATGCGCTGATTAGCGAAGAAACCGATACTCTGGCTGCCAATGAAATCAAAGGTATTTTCAAACATTTGGAAGCCGACGTTGTCCGCACCCAAATTTTGGATGGTCAGCCGCGTATCGACGGTCGCGATACCCGCACCGTCCGTCCTTTGAACATCCAAACCGGCGTATTGCCGCGCACACACGGTTCCGCCCTGTTTACCCGTGGCGAAACCCAAGCCCTTGCCGTAGCGACTTTGGGTACTTCCCGCGACGAACAAATCATTGACGCGCTTTCCGGTGAATACACCGACCGCTTCATGCTGCATTACAACTTCCCGCCATATTCTACCGGCGAAGTCGGTCGCGTCGGCGCGCCGAAACGCCGCGAAATCGGACATGGCCGTTTGGCAAAACGCGCATTGGTTGCCGTATTGCCGTCCCCTGAAGAATTCAGCTACACCATGCGTGTCGTTTCCGAAATTACCGAGTCCAACGGTTCGTCTTCTATGGCTTCCGTCTGCGGCGGCTGCTTGAGCCTGCTGTCTGCCGGTGTGCCTTTGAAAGCACACGTTGCCGGTATCGCGATGGGGCTGATTTTGGACAACAACAAATTTGCCGTATTGACCGACATCTTGGGTGATGAGGACCACTTGGGCGACATGGACTTTAAAGTTGCCGGTACGACCGAGGGTGTAACCGCGCTGCAAATGGACATCAAAATCCAAGGCATTACCAAAGAAATCATGCAGATTGCCTTGGCGCAAGCCAAAGACGCGCGTCTGCACATCTTGGAGCAGATGAAAGCTGCCGTGGCAGGTCCGCAAGAGTTGTCAGCCCATGCTCCGCGCCTGTTCACCATGAAAATCAACCAAGACAAAATCCGCGACGTTATCGGCAAAGGTGGCGAAACCATCCGTGCGATTACTTCTGAAACCGGTACTGAAATCAATATCGCGGAAGACGGCACCATCACTATTGCCGCAACCACTCAAGAAGCCGGCGACGCTGCGAAAAAACGCATCGAAGAAATCACTGCCGAAGTGGAAGTGGGCAAAGTGTACGAAGGTACTGTGGTTAAAATCCTCGACAACAACGTCGGCGCCATCGTCAGCGTGATGCCGGGCAAAGACGGTTTGGTACACATCAGCCAAATCGCCCACGAGCGTGTGCGCAATGTCAGCGACTATCTGCAAGTCGGCCAGGTTGTGAATGTGAAAGCGTTGGAAGTGGACGACCGCGGCCGCGTACGTCTGTCTATCAAGGCTTTGGTCGAAGCTCCTGCCCGCGAAGAAAAAGCACCTGAATAATCGTTGAGTCGATTTTGATTGATGAAAGGTCGTCTGAAAAATTTCAGACGACCTTTTTTGCTGAATGCGGATGAAAAAGTAGGGGGCAGGAATATGAAGTTGAGTTGTCTTGTGTCGGAACTTTGATTTATCGTTCCTTTTCCTTTTAAGCAGCAATTAGGGAGAATGCTGAAAAGGTTGTCCGAAAACCATTTTCTTTGGTTTTCAGACGACCTTTTATATTAATAATATTCAGGGCAATCAGATATATTGAACCGAAATAATGTCGTATTCGCGTACACCACCAGGGGCCTGTACTTCGGCAACATCGCCTTCCTCTTTACCGATTAGGGCGCGGGCAATGGGGGAGCCGACGTAGATTTTACCTTCTTTGATGTCTGCCTCGTCTTCGCCGACGATTTGATAGGTAACGTGTTCTTCGGTTTCCAAATCTTCCAGCGTTACGGTCGTACCGAAGACGATTTTGCCTTCTGCGTGGATTTCGGCAGGATTGATGATGTGCGCCATGGATAATTTGTGTTCCAACTCGGAAATACGGCCTTCGATAAAGCCTTGTTTTTCTTTGGCAGCTTCATATTCGGCATTTTCGGACAAGTCGCCGTGTGAACGCGCTTCGGCGATGGCTTCAATGATTTCGGGACGGGCGACGCTTTTGAGGCGTTGCAATTCTTGTTTGAGTAATTCTGCGCCGCGTGCGGTCAATGGAATTTTTTGCATGGTTTGTCTTCTCCGCAAAAGCGTTTGGGCTGCTTTTGCCTGGTAATACGCGGTAAATATAATCCACAAAATGAAAATAAAAATACAAGCCGCCTAAATTTCGGCGGCTTGTCTGTTTAAGAATGAATGGCGGTATTGTACCAAAACCAGGGGAAACTGCAACGGCAATCGGCTTTTTCCCTGCGGTGGTGTGGCTTTAGTCCAAATGTTCGCTGCTTTGTGCCAAAACGGTACGGTTGCCGTTGGTTTCGGCAGGCGAAACGATGCCGTCTGCTTCCATTTGGTCAATCAGACGGGCGGCGCGGTTGTAGCCGATGCGTAATTGACGCTGGATGCCTGAGATGCTGGCTTTGCGCGTTTTCAGAACAACGGATACTGCCTCGTCATACATCGGATCAACTTCACTGTCGCTACTGCGGCTGATGCCCGGCAGATCGTCGGTTGTGCCGCTCATCAGAATATCGTCGATGTAATCGGGCTCTCCGAATTGTTTCAGATATTCGACTACGCGGTGTACTTCGTCGTCTGAAGCGAACGCACCGTGAACGCGTTGCGGATAGCCTGTTCCGGGCGGCAAGAACAGCATATCGCCTTGTCCGAGCAGGTTTTCCGCGCCCATTTGGTCGAGAATCGTGCGGCTGTCGATTTTGCTGGACACTTGGAACGCGATGCGTGTCGGGATGTTTGCTTTAATCAGACCGGTGATGACATCGACGCTTGGGCGTTGCGTGGCAAGGATCAAATGGATACCGGCAGCGCGGGCTTTTTGGGCGAGACGGGCAATCAGTTCTTCGATTTTCTTGCCTGCGGTCATCATCAAGTCGGCAAATTCGTCAACCACGACGACGATAAACGGCAGTTTTTCCAAAGGTTCGGGATTGTCGGGTGTCAGGCTGAACGGGTTGGCAATTTTCATGCCTTGTGCCGCTGCTTCCATAATTTTTTGGTTGAAGCCTGCAAGGTTGCGCACGCCTACATGGCTCATCAGGCGATAGCGTTTTTCCATTTCATTGACGCACCAGTTAAGCGCGTTTGCTGCCAGCTTCATATCGGTAACGACAGGCGCGAGCAGGTGCGGAATGCCTTCGTAAATGCTTAATTCCAGCATTTTCGGGTCAATCATAATCATGCGCACATCTTCAGGCGTCGCTTTGAAGAGCATGGATAAAATCATGGCGTTAACGCCGACCGATTTACCCGAACCGGTCGTACCGGCAACCAGCAAATGCGGCGCTTTGCCCAAGTCGGTAACGACAGGCTGTCCGGTAATATCCTGACCAAGCGCGAGCGTGAGCTTGGATTTGGATTCGGCAAACGCAGGCGAATTGAAAATTTCGCTCAAGCGTATCATTTGGCGTTTCGGGTTCGGCAGTTCCAAACCCATGCAGGTTTTGCCGGGAATGGTTTCGACAACGCGGATAGAGGCAACGCCGAGCGAACGGGCGAGGTCTTTTTCGAGGTTCATGACCGAATTGCCGCGCACGCCGACATCAGGTTCGATTTCGTAACGCGTAATCACCGGACCGGAATAAGAATCCACAACTTTGACTTTGACCTTGAATTCCGCCAGTTTCTCTTCGATAGTGATGCTGTTGTTTAATAATTCTTCTTCGGTCTGCGTAGCGGCAGGGTCGAATTGGGGCGGGAGGAGCAGGGCGGTAGTCGGCAGATGGATACTGTTCGTCTGCGGGGCGGTGAGGTCGTCTGAAGCCGCGTCCCAATCATCGTCGCCGTCAAACCATGGTGTTTCATTGGTTTCAATGTTTTCAGACGACGTTTGCTCATGTGGCAGGCCGCGTCCGAATACATCCACGGTATCTTTGTCTGCTTCGGAATCAACGTCATTAATTGTGTCGCTTGCCGATTCGCGAATCAGGTAATCATGTATAGAGATTTCCGGATTGTTGCTGATGTGCGCGTTAACTTCCGACTCAAATACGGAAACGGAGGGATGATTACGGAACACGGGCGGTTCGGGAATATCGATTTTGTTTTCGGGTAAATCGAATTGGGGCGGTTTCGGAATATCGACCGCAGGTGCCGGTACGGGCGGTACGGGCGGCGGTTCGATGACGGTTGTGTCAGGAGCGGGCGGACGGGAGATAAAAGTGTTTTCACGAACGGCGCGGGACAGTTTGGCGGGAACCGCCGCTTTTCGGCTGACAGAAGGAGCTGGGCTTCTTGCTGTAAAGGATGAGGTGGGTTTCGCTGTTGATGGTTCAACACTTTCTGCTTCTTGTTGAGACAGTTGACGACGGGTTATTTTTTCTGCGGCAGCTTCGGAGTGCTTGAGCTTGCGGCGGCGGTTTGCGGGCAGTTTCAGATTGGCAAAAATATCTTCATCTTCAATAATTTGAGGCTGGTATCCGCGCACAGGGGCAACGGCTGTGGCAAGTTTGTCGCGAGCGGCACGGCGCATGGCGAGATTATTTTGGATGTCGATGACGTTGATTTCGTCTTTTTGACCATAATAATCGGACGTATAGGGAACAGACTCACGTTCGGCAGTACGCAAAGCGGTTTGTGCCGTTTCGATATGGGGTCGGCCGGCTTGTTCCAGATGGATGCTGTCCACATAAGATTTGACGCGTTCGCGCGTACGGCGTAAGACAGGGTCGTTGAAATCAATGACTTCCAAACCTTTCATCGGTGTAACCGATGTCCCACACAAACGGATTTCCGGTTCGCTTTCAGCGGTGATGGCAACGGGGTGTTGTTTGGCAGTTTGATGCTCTTCCCATTCTTGAACGGCAGCTTCGGTCAGAGAGCGGGTGGCTTCTTCCAAAGTAATCTCTTCGAGAGCGCCGCCTGTTACCAAACCGGGCGTATATTCGGGCGTATCGGACGTTTCAAACGGTACGATTTCCGGATATTGCTCAGGTTTGTGGGCATTTGGACGGACTTTGGGGAGGAGATTGTCGCGCGTTGCGGGAAATTCAGGCTCGTGGAGGTATTCCGGCTCGAAATCGGTTCCAGACGACGTTTCGTATGCGGGTGATGAATCTGCCGCATCTTCTTGTACGGAAGGGGAAACTTGAAATGCGCCCATAGCCTCTGCCAGCGAGCTTGGAGAGAAAGAGGAGTCGTCTGAAAGCGTTTGCGTACGTTTTTTATAGTCGTGTTGCGCCGCCAAAAGACGCTGGCGGGCGATGGTTTTGTTTCCAGTGGTTTTTGCTTCTTCCGCAAGTTCGTATGCTTCGTCCGGATTTTCGTCAAAATCCCTGTCACGTTTCAGACGGGCCAGCTCGCGTTCCCAATCCTGTTCCTGTTTTTTGTGCAGTAAAAACACGATGCCGATGGCAAGCAATAAAATAATAACCAGCACGCTCCACAACATATTGAAATTTTCCCGAGTCAAAAAAGCAAAGTCCGTTATTCTAACGCTTTTTAGAGTGAAACAAAACCGACAAGGCTTTGTTTCCACTATAATCAGGTCGTCTGAAACGCTTTTTAAACATCGAGGATATATGCTTTTCCAAACGGGATGGTTTTCAGGTTTGATTTTGGCCGCTGCATGGTGCATGTTGGTTTTATTGTTGGCACTATCCGCGCCGAAGGCTTATCGTGATTTTCGAAAACATGGTGCGGCAGCCGCATTGGCAGGGATTATTTTGGCGTCGGTCTGGAGCTTGAATGCCACCCCTGACGGCGGGCAGCTTGCGGGGATGAGTTACCATCTGTTGGCGGTTAACCTGATTGCCTTGATGCTCGGTGTACCGCTGGCATTTTGGGTCTGTGCGTTGCTGTATTTGCCCTATGTTTGGATATTCGGCTCAGATTGGCAGGCCTATCCGGTCAATGCGCTTGCGCTGTTTCTGCCTGCACTGGCGGTCAATTTGCTGTCGCGCGCTTGGGTCAACCGGCTTCCCGCCAATATTTTTATCTTCATTTTCGTCAATGGTTTTTTAGCATCCGCAGCAGGCATGTTGCTGACCGGGGGCGTTTTGGTCGGTATATTGGACAGGGTGCGGGCTTTCCCTGAAACGGCATTGTGGAGTACGGCATTTCCCGTGTTTTTCCTTATTGCATGGGCAGAGGCGTTTTTAAGCGGTATTACTGTTGCTATTTTTATTGCGTTAAGACCGCAGTGGATTAATACGTTTGATGACGGACGCTATCTGAAACCGTCGAATAAGATATGGTAAAAGGTCCTTGGATTCGGATTTCAAGTGCAACACTAAGGTACCAGTGGTTGGAACAGATTCAAGAATAAAACACTTGGCGTTTCGTAGCCAAGTGTTTTTCTTGGCCGGTGGTTCAACTCATCTTGAACCCTGCGTATCTCCCGATCGCTGATGTTTCGGAAATCGGTTTGTTTGATGATAGCGTAGCGGGTAACAGGTTCGACCAAGGTCAATAACGCGCTTTTCTAATCTTTGCCAACGATGGTGTCGGCATCCCAAGCGCTAATGCAGGA
>NZ_AEPF01000011.1 GCF_000193735.1 Neisseria sicca 4320 | reverse complement strand
TTGAAGGATATTGATAAATGGCAAACCAAAAAATCCGTATCCGCCTGAAAGCTTATGATTACAGCCTGATTGACCGTTCTGCCCAAGAAATCGTTGAAACTGCAAAACGTACCGGCGCCGTTGTAAAAGGTCCGATCCCGTTGCCGACTAAAATCGAGCGTTTCAACATTCTGCGTTCTCCACACGTGAACAAAACTTCTCGTGAACAATTGGAAATCCGCACCCACTTGCGCCTGATGGATATCGTGGACTGGACTGATAAAACTACCGACGCACTGATGAAACTGGACTTGCCAGCCGGTGTTGATGTAGAAATTAAAGTTCAATAATTGTTGCTTTTATGAAACCGAACGGGTATCCCGTTCGGTTTTTTGTTATCCATGTGTGTTGTAAAAATTAACAGCACTGTTACACTTTCGGCTTTTGTTTGAGGATCTGATTGGGAAGTGATTCGGTATTATCAAGAATGTCGATAGACGTAGGAAACACGCTCTGTTCTTGACAACGCTGGATAGTTATTTAAAGAAACATTTAAGCAAAAACAAAAGCTGTTCGAGGTAGAAAAAAGTATAAACAAGATGACAATTTCCTATATCTAAGGTCGTCTGAAAGCCATTTATATCTTTCAGACGACCTTTATGGATTTAACCAAAAGGAGTCCGTTTTAACGATTTTTAGGAGGCTGGAGTTTCTCTACCTGAATGTCTTTCGGATGGTCAGCGATAAATGATTTGGTCGCTTTGAGAATTGCTTGGATGCGAGGATCAGTCCATGGGACGATTTTATTGTGTTCATCACGTTTGTCCGACCAGATAATCACGCCGTCCATATATTTGCTGCAGATTTCGAGCATTTTCTGCCAGCGTCCAGCATCGATAAATTGTTTGAAATACGGGCTGTTGCTTGCGGAATAATATTGCGGCCAGAGATAGCCGATGATTTTTTTGTCTGGATAACGTTTTCTAATCTCGGCGACGGTGGTTTGGACGTCTTTTTCCCATTGCGCCAAATCGGGCGTGGTGATGTAGAACACGGGATTGGCGTAGTCGCTGATGGCTGCGCTCATCTGACGACGTTTGCTGAACTGCCGCCATTTTGCCAATACTGCTTCGTTGTCCGCCTGAGTTTGGTAGTAGCGGATGGCATGCAGGTGTTCGTCGGGCAAGCCGTAGTTGCTGATGTAGGCGCGGGGATTTTCTTCTTTGAAAATCTGGTACATACGGGCAAAGTCGGCTTTAAGTTCCTGAGGCGTGAGGATTTGTCCGTCTTTTTCGGCAAACCAGGTTTCGATGTCGGTGGAGATGGTGCGGTAGCCTTCGCGATAGGATTGGCGCGCCAATTCGCGGATGCGTTTTTCGTTCAATACGCCGTGTTTGCGCTTGCCGGCAGGGTCGGGCATCACCAGCTCGGATTCGTAAATCAGGAATACTTTGGACAATTTGTCGGCGGTCAGGTCGGTTTTGCCGACGTAGTCCATGCGGTCGTAAATGATAAAGTCTTTGCCGGAGGCAAGCGCGGAGGCGGCGGCAAGGAAGAGTAGGGATGCGGCGTGGATTAATGGTTTCATTGGGTTTCTTTTGAATAGGGTATTTGCTGCTTCGGAAATGTGTGGGCAAGTTTACATAAATTAATGGGAAAGGTCGCGGCAAACAAGGCGGAAGGGGTAAAAACAAGTCAAAGGTCGTCTGAAAAGGGTAAGCGGCGTTTTCAGACGACCTTTTGGCGGCTGGCGGCAGTTTGTCTCTGTTCCATCCTGTCGCTTTGCTATAAAATCAAACCTCTCTTCAACCCGAAATCCAAATCAGGAAAATCATGATGGAAGCAGCTGGACAACACAACGTCGATGCGGACGAAATCGCTAAATTCAGCCAAATTGCGGATAAATGGTGGGATAAAAACGGCGAGTTCAAACCTCTGCACGACATCAATCCGCTGCGCTTGGGCTATATTGACTCGTTCGCGCAGTTGGCGGGCAAGCGTGTTTTGGATGTCGGCTGCGGCGGCGGGATTTTGTCGGAAAGCATGGCAAAACGCGGCGCAGCGCACGTTACCGGCATCGATATGGCGGAAAAATCGCTGCAAACCGCCCAAGCCCATGCTGCTGCTGAAGGTGTAGACAACATCGATTACCGCTGCGTCCGCGTCGAAGACCTCGCCGCCGAACAGCCACACAGCTTCGATGTTGTAACCTGCATGGAAATGATGGAACACGTTCCCGATCCCGCCGCCATCGTCAAAGCCTGTTCAGAGCTAGTGAAGCCTGACGGCATGGTGTTTTTCTCCACCATCAACCGCAATCCTAAGTCTTATCTTCATCTGATTGTCGGGGCGGAATATGTGTTGAACGTCGTACCCAAAGGGACGCACGATTGGCAGAAATTCATCACGCCCGCCGAACTGGCGCGGATGTGCAGACAGGCTGGATTGGATGTTATCAATACTAAGGGCATGACCTACAATCTTTTGACCCGCCGCTATTCCTTATGCGACTCGACAGAAGTCAATTATATGATCGCCTGCCGTCCAGTCTAAAGTTGTTTGTCCGAATCATGATAAAAGGTCGTCTGAAAAATGTTTTTCAGACGACCTTTTGATTATTGTGCAAGGCCTGCAACCGAATACCTCAGCTTATTGCTTACGCTTATCCCACCAAGCGAATAAGTTGCCCAAGACGGTTCCCGATACGGAGTGCCAGACGCAGGCGACGGCGGTGGCGACGGCGGATTCGGCGTTACCTGGGAAGAATTTGGCACTCAGACCGGTGGCGAGACCGGCGTTTTGTACGCCGACTTCGATGGCGAGGGTACGTTGTTTGGCGGTATTCATGCCGGTCAGTGCACCGCTGTAATAGCCGAGGATGTAACCGCCGATATTGTGAGCGGCGATGGCGAGGACCATAACGAGAGCGGATTCGGCGAAGCGGTGACCGTGGACAGCTGCAACACCGCCGACGATGCAGGCAAAGGCGACAACGGCAACAGCGGGCATAATGGCGCGTACATCTTCAAACCAGTGTTTCTTGTGCAGCAAAATATTGGCGGCAGAGCCGATAACAACGGGCAACAGGGTAACGAGCAACATAAACTTGAACATGCCCCAGCCGTCCATTTCGACGGTTTGTCCGACAAGGTAAGTCATCCACAGCGGCGTCATAACGGGGGCAAGGACGGTGGAGACGGTGGTCATGCCGACTGAGAAGGCAACATCGCCTTTGGCAAGGAAACTCATGATGTTGGATGAGACACCGCCCGGGCAAGTACCGACCAAAACCAGACCCAGCGTCAATCCGGGCGAGAGGTTGAAAGCTTTGGCAATACCGATAGCGAGCAGCGGCATGATGGTGTATTGGGCGACTGCACCGATGAAAATATCGAGCGGACGTTTAGCCAAAATTTGATAATCTTCTTTGCCCAAAGTCATGCCCATACCGAGCATGATGATGCCGAGTACGACGACTTGAGTGTCGCCTTTTACCCATGAAAAGGTAGCAGGCTCGATAAAGGCGACGACTGAGGCAAGGACGATAATCAGGGCAGTGAATCGGGTCATTTGCCGGCTGACGGCAGTCAGGAAGTTCATAGTTTGCTCCTTTGTAAGTTGTTATGTATGACGGCGGTTGTCTTAATTTAACGGATATTAACTTTTCCATGTGATTCTGGCAATAATGGACAGATGTGTGTCAAAGGTCGTCTGAAAACTGAGAAAGTACTGTTTTTGATAACGACGTTTTTTCTAGGAACTGATTTATATATTGTCAACAATGTTTAATTGACACCTATAAACTATTCACAATCAATCAATAAGTAGTCAAAAGTAATGCCATGATTGAAAAAAATATTTCATTTATTTGCTGAGTATTCCGTATAAAAATGCCTGAAATCCTAACTAGTCTTTGACAATCTTTAACCCATCCCCTAATATCCAACAGTTTGATTCCGCACGGCGGATTTAAGAAAAACATTTTTGAGATTTTGAGAGGTAAAACAATTATGGAATGGGAATTTAACAGTTACTACACGTTGATTGCCGCTACATTGGTTTTGTTGATCGGTAAGGTTTTGGTAAACAAAGTCAAATTCCTGCGCGATTTCAACATTCCCGAGCCTGTGGCAGGTGGCTTGATTGCTGCGATTATTCTGTTTGCACTGCATCAAGCCTACGGCGTGAGCTTCAAATTTGAAAAACCGCTGCAAGATGCATTCATGCTGATTTTTTTCACCTCTATCGGTTTGAGTGCGGATTTCTCGCGTCTGAAAGCAGGCGGTCTGCCTTTGGTGATTTTCACTGCCATCGTAGGTGCATTTATCATCGTGCAAGATTTCGTCGGTGTCGGCTTGGCAAAAGCTTTGGGGCTGGATCCTCTGATCGGCCTGATTACCGGCTCGATTACGCTGACCGGAGGACACGGTACGGCAGGTGCATGGGGTCCTGACTTTGAAAGTAAATACGGCTTGGTCGGTGCTACCGGACTGGGTATGGCTTCGGCAACATTCGGCCTGGTATTCGGCGGTTTGATCGGTGGCCCGGTTGCGCGTCGTCTGATTAACAAACTGGGACGCAAACCCATTGAACCGAGTGCACGCAAAGAAAATGCCGATGAGCATACCGACGATGTCTTCGAACAAGCGAAGCGTACACGCCTGATTACCGCCGAATCCGCAGTCGAAACGCTTGCCATGTTTGCAGCGTGTTTGGCATTTGCAGAAATTGTGGACGGCTTCGACAAAGAATATCTGTACGACTTGCCGAAATTCGTATGGTGTCTGTTTGCCGGTGTCGTTATTCGTAACATCCTGACTTCTGCGTTTAAAGTCAATATGTTCGACCGCGCCATCGACGTATTCGGCAATGCCTCCCTGTCGCTTTTCCTCGCAATGGCACTTTTGAACCTGAAATTGTGGGAATTGACCGGTCTTGCAGGACCTGTAACCATCATTCTCGCCGTACAAACCGTCGTGATGATTCTGTACGCAACCTTCGTTACCTACGTCTTTATGGGACGCGACTACGATGCCACCGTTTTGGCGGCAGGACACTGCGGCTTCGGTTTGGGCGCCACGCCGACCGCCGTTGCCAATATGCAGTCCATCACACAGACTTTCGGTCCTTCGCACAAAGCCTTCTTGATTGTGCCTATGGTCGGCGCTTTCTTCGTGGACTTGATTAACGCGGCAATCCTCTCCGGTTTCGTAAACGTTATCACCAAATAGGTAAGCGTTTATAACGGTTCGTTGAAAAAGCACTTGCAACATTTACTTGCTGCAAGTGCTTTTGTTATGATGGTCGTCTGAACGGCAGGCCGGTCTGGTCTGCAACCGCATCAAGGAGATATTTATGAACAAAAAACTGCTGGCTTTGCCGCTCGTCCTGATATTGTCCGCGTGCGGCAAGGATGAGCCCAAGCAGGCTTTGGAATGCAATCATCCCGCCGCCATCCAAAGCATCAAAACACAAATCCAAAACATTATCCGCCAAGAAGCGCGCGCATTCGCCCGCAACGACAGCCGCCAATTTGTCGATGCGGACAAAGTCATTGCTGCCGGTTCCGAACTGGAAATCGGCTTAAACAATGCCCAACAAATTGATGAGGATAACAAAACCATGTGCGGTGCGGATTTAAGCATCCGCGTTCCTGCCGATGTCCTTAATGCAGCGGAAGACAATAGCCCTTTGATTTACAGCGAAACGACTTTAGCTGAAATACTGGAACAAAAGCTGACAGGCAGCAATTTGAAATTTGCCGACAATACGCTTTCAACTTCCGTACGTTATACGCCTGATAAAGACGGCAACGCCGTTTTGGAAGACAACACTGTCTCCATGACGGCGCGCACGCTGTCCTCGCTGCTGCTGCCCTACGGTGTCAAAAGTATCGTAATCATTGACGGCAAGGCAGTCAGCAAAGAAGATGCCATGAAGTTGTTGAAAGACAAATACGATGAGCCGCCTGCCGTTTCTCCGGAAGATATTCTGGAAAACAATGCTGCAAGCCAAGCATCGGGCGTGCCGCAGGCTGCAGGATTGGAAACCGAAATCTTGCGTCCTGATGCAGAAGCGAAACGCGAAGAGCCGTCGTTTTCGCAAAGCGATTTGGACAATGCACGCAGTCAAAACCGCAATGCAGATTCCGAAATTCAAAGAATATGGGACGGAATGGAACATACTGTTCAAAAGGAACTGCTCACCGAACAGCGTGCCTGGATTCAGAACAAGATCCAAAACTGCCAACAGGCTGCTGCCCAGGCTGACAGCCCTGCTCATGCCGAATACCTCAAGCTCCAATGCGATACCCGCATGACGCGCGAACGCACGCAATACCTTCGCGGCTATTCGATTGACTAGACGGATATTCCTTCTCGATCATCAAAAGGTCGTCTGAAACTTTGATCTCAAGGTTTCAGACGACCTTTTTTCCTTTTTTCTTTATTTGGCTTTGTCTGATTTATAGTGGATTAAATTTAAATCAGGACAAGGTGAGGCAACGCCGTACTGGTTTAAATTTAATCCACTATATTTGTAATTTTGATACAAAATCCGACAAATTTCGTTTCCATATGAATTGCAGCAGGTAAAGCAATAGCGATATCGCGAAGGAGGAAACTCGGCAAAACCCTTTAACAAATTCGTTAAAATTATTTTATTTCAATGTATTAAAAATCGAAAAATCCTCGAAAAGGTCGTCTGAAACGGCGTGCATGGTTTGTGATGTAAGTCAAAGAGAAATGTAACAAAATTACTTATAGTAATCGTAGTAAAAATTTATTGACTTTATTGCCACCTTATATCAAGGAGATACACCATGAACGCATCAGCCGACAATGTCGTCAGCCCCACCGTAGCCGAGGTCAACAGTTTGGTTGAAAAGGGTTTGCGCTCGTTGGACGAGTTTCGCAAGCTGAATCAGGAGCAGATTGATTATATCGTTGCCAAAGCCTCCATTGCTGCGCTGGACAAACATGGTGTACTCGCCATGCACGCGGTCGAAGAAACGGGGCGCGGTGTATTTGAAGACAAGGCGACTAAAAACCTGTTTGCCTGCGAAAACGTCGTGCGCCGCCTGCGCGATTTGAAAACCGTCGGCGTCATCAGCGAAGACGATGTAACCGGCATTACCGAAATCGCCGATCCGGTCGGGGTCGTCTGCGGTATCGTGCCGACCACCAATCCGACTTCCACCACCATTTTCAAATCCCTGATTGCGCTGAAAACCCGCAATCCGATTATTTTCTCGTTCCACCCTTCCGCCCAACAGTGTTCCGCCCATGCCGCCCAAATCGTGCGCGATGCCGCGATTGCCGCCGGCGCGCCGGAAAACTGTATCCAGTGGATTGAAAAACCGTCTATGGAAGGCACTTCCGCGCTGATGAAGCATCCGGGCGTGGCGACGATTTTGGCGACCGGCGGCAATGCGATGGTGGAAGCCGCTTATTCCTGCGGCAAACCCGCGCTCGGCGTCGGGGCGGGCAACGTGCCTGCCTATGTCGAAAAAACGGCAAACATCCAGCAGGCGGCACACGACATCGTGATGTCCAAAGCGTTCGACAACGGCATGATTTGTGCCAGCGAACAAGCCGTCATCGCCGACAAAGAGATTTATAAAGAGCTGGTCGAAGAGTTCAAATCCTACGGCGTGTACTTCGCCAACAAAAAAGAAAAAGCCATGCTCGAAGACTTCATCTTCGGCGTTACGGCAAACTGCGCCAACTGCGGCGGCGCGAAACTCAATGCCGCCGTTGTAGGCAAACCGGCGGCGTGGATTGCCGAACAGGCTGGGTTTAAAGTCCCCGAAAAAACCAACATCATCATCGCCGAATGCCGCGAAGTCGGCCCCAACGAGCCGCTGACCCGCGAAAAACTCTCGCCCGTACTGGCGATGCTCAAAGCCGATTCCACCGAACAAGGCTTGCAGTTTGCCGAACAAATGGTCGCTTTCGACGGCTTGGGACACTCCGCCGCCATCCATACCGCCGATCATGAATTGGTAAAAACCTTCGGCACCCGCGTCAAAGCCCTGCGCGTGATTTGGAACTCGCCCTCCACCTTCGGCGGCATCGGCGACGTTTACAACGCCTTCCTGCCGTCCCTGACCTTGGGCTGCGGCTCTTACGGCAAAAACTCCGTCGGCGGCAACGTCAGCGCAGTCAACCTGTTAAACATCAAAAAAGTAGGCCGTCGGAGAAACAACATGCAATGGTTCAAAGTACCCGCCAAAATCTATTTCGAGCGCGATTCCATCCAATACCTGCAAGACATGAAAGACTGCGAAAAAGTCATGCTTGTGACCGACCGTTCGATGGTCGATTTGGGCTTCGTCGATAAAGTAACCCACCAGCTCCACCAACGCAAAAACAAAGTAACCATCCAGCTTTTCACCGACGTCGAAGCCGATCCGAGCGTCCAAACCGTCTATAAAGGCACGGATTTGATGCGCAGCTTCCAGCCCGACACCATCATCGCTCTGGGCGGCGGCTCGCCGATGGACGCGGCAAAAGCCATGTGGCTCTTCTACGAACAGCCCCAAGTCGACTTTGAAGACCTCGTCCAAAAATTCATGGACATCCGCAAACGCGCTTTCCGCTTCCCCGAGTTGGGCCGCAAAGCCAAATTCATCGGCATCCCCACCACATCGGGTACCGGCTCCGAAGTCACGCCGTTTACCGTCATCAGCGACGGCGACAAAAAATACCCCATCGCCGACTACTCGCTGACCCCGACCATCGCCATCGTCGATCCCGCGTTTACCATGACCGTTCCCGCCGGCGTAACCGCCGACACCGGTCTGGACGTACTGACCCACGCCGTAGAAGCATACGTTTCCGTGCTCGCCAACGACTTTACCGACGGCCTCGCCCTGCAAGCCATCAAGCTCGTGTTCCAATACCTCGAACGCTCCTACAAACACGGCGCGTCCGACCCCGAAGCGCGCGAACACATGCACAACGCCTCCACCATCGCAGGCATGGCGTTCTCCAACGCATTCCTCGGCATCAACCACTCGATGGCGCACAAAATCGGCGGCAAATACCACGTTCCACACGGCCGCGCCAACGCCATCCTGCTGCCGCACGTCATCCGCTACAACGGCACGCGCCCGCAGAAAACCGCCACCTGGCCGAAGTACAACTACTACAAAGCCGACCTGAAATATCAGGAAATCGCCCGTACCTTAGACCTACCGTGCGCCACCCCTGCCGAAGGCGTAGAATCCTTCGCCCGCGCCTGTCATGAACTGGCGGTCAACGTCGGCATCAAAATGTCGTTCAAAGAGCAGGGCATCGACGAAAAAACCTTCATCGACGGCCGCAAAGAACTGGCACTGCTGTCCTTCGAAGACCAATGCACCCCCGCCAACCCGCGCCTCGCATTGGTCGCCGACATGGAGGAAATCCTGACCAAAGCCTATTACGGCGAATAAAGTTCGCGAAACACAATAAGGCGTAAGAAAAGGTCGTCTGAAAACCAGAAATACGGTTTTCAGGCGACCTCTGTTTTTTATATTGTGCCCCACTTATTTTTAGCAGCCGTAGCGTGGGTTTTGCCCACGAAGCAGACAAAACAGAATAGTCTCGGCAAAATTTTGTATTTCGCGGGCAAAGCCCACGCTACGAAATATATTTTTCAGACGACCCCCTCACTATTTGCCCTATCACTCACCTCGTTTTCTCAACTCCGCCGGTGTGCAGCCGAAATATTCGCGAAATGCCTTGGTAAAGCTTGAAACATGGGCGTAGCCGCAACGGTAGGCTATTTCGCCTATGCTGACGCTGTCCGTACCCAAAGCATACAGCGCATATTGCATATGCTTGTGCCGCAGCCACTCGCTTGCCGTCGTACCGAACGATTCTTTAAGGCGGCGTTGCAGCGTCCGCTCGCTGATATGCAGCGCGTCGGCAAGCGCGGATACTTGGTGCGCGCCCGCATCGAATGCCTGGTTGAGCAGACGGATGAAACTTTCCGAAGGATGAGGCGGTTCGGCGGCGGTTTCGGTATAGGGATAGCGCTTGAGAAAATCCGTCCACAGTCCTGCCAAAAGTTGCAACACGTCCGCTTCACGCTGTAAGTCGTCCGCCAATCCGCCTTGCTCCGCCCCCTTCAAGCTGCTTAAAGCAAGGCGGCGCAGACCGCTGTCCAGCGGCCAATGTCTGACTTTTTCCCGATAAACCGCCTGCAGCAAACCCGCATATTGCGGGCGCGCCAGCCAGCGGTCTAACCCCTTGAGCGTCAGTTTCGCCGTATGCCCGCCTTCATACAAATAACGGCTGAACAAGATTTCCTCGTCGCACGCAATCAATAGGACATGTCCGCCTTCAGCTTCAATACGGTAACGTTCGCGATTAATGCCGAAATCCAAACTGCCTTCGAGCAGCAGGACAAACGCGATGTAAGGCTCCGACAGGCGCGTGCTTTGAAACGTTTTGCGCGCGGTCAGGCTGCCGCCGTGCAGGGAAATGCCGCTGCACAAGGTTTCAAAACGGTAGCTGCCGTCCAAATAGTCGCCCCCTTCGCCCTGTTGAACCATGTTGACGAGCTGTTGGCTGTTAAGACAGGATGTTTCCATAAGCTGTGTGGTGGAATCCGCGTATTTTGAACAAAAGGTCGAGCTACTTTATCACAATGGCAGAAAGACGGAAAACGGCGGGAATTGGTGAAAGGTCGTCTGAAATGATATTCAGACGACCTTGAACGGCTGTGTTTTAAATATGGTATTTATTCATTCATTTCATCATCAGGCAGTCCAAACCACCTTAAGGGAATCGTGTTAAATTGGTAATGACAGTTAACACTGATAATATAATCTAAAACATCCTTATACTCTGGTTTACTGTACCAATTATTCAAAACATATACATACTCAACCCGCCAACCTAAAGAGTGAACCAATTTTGTATATTGTTTTCTCTTAAAGTCGCAAGTTTGTAATTTCTCATCTACTGAACTAGGGGTTTGTTGGAATTTGATTTCAATAATAAATAAGGTATCACGGATGATGATAAATAACCCATTGTCGGGTAGTAATCTTTTAGATAGATGGTCTTTCCAATTAATATTGTATTCCGGTCTTTCCAAAAATCGGTAAAACTCATATTTTTTGAAACAATAAGCCTTCAATTCTCCATTGAACAAAACTTCGTAACCAGCATTATCATTCGTTTTCCTTAAGTCATATCCAGGAATTTCTTCAAACAGCTGTCGTAAGTCCGTACGTTCTTCGAATCTGAGTCCTGTTTGTATTTTTGCACCGCCGATTCCACCAATAATCATTTTTCTAACCTTTTCTTTGCTAATTCAAAAAAATCTTCTTCTAGTTCGCAACCACAAAATTTCCGATCATGTTTTAAGGCGGCGGCTCCTGTTGTGCCGCTGCCCATGAAAGGGTCAAAAATTAAATCTCCGATGTTTGAAGCTGAGAGTATGCAGCGTTCAAGAAAGGCGAGTGGTTTTTGTGTCGGATGTTTGCCGAATGTTTTTTCGGTTTTATTTGGAGGTGCGAATGCCCAAACACATTTCATTTGTTTGCCGTCATTTTGTGTTTTCATAGTTTCATAATGAAACGTGTGTTTGGCTTTTTTATTTTTCTTTGCCCATAAAATTGTTTCTGTTGAATGGGTAAAGAAACGGCAGGACAAATTAGGGGGAGAATTGGGTTTTCCCAAGTAATATTGTTCAAAATATGGTATCCGATGGTTTGCATCAGGTAGCCGATTAAATAGATATTATGGAATGTGCCGCAAACCCAAATTGTGCCGTTTGGTTTTAATAAGGCGTAACACAGTCGGAGCAATTCCAAATCTGCCGCCATTCCGTTGGATTTATCCCAGTTGCCCTTATTGACGGAAACCATTTGTCCGTTTTGACAACTGAAGCCGTTGTTGGAAAGAAAGTAAGGAGGGTCTGCGAAAATCATATCAAAACAGCTGTTTGGATGTTTTCCCAATATCTTCCGCATGACGTTAAGGGAATTTTCGTTGTAGAGAACAAGGTCGTCTGAAACGATTTTTTCCAAACGACTTTGATAAATGGCGGCTTCTTCAGCCGGTTTGTCGAAATCACGCATAAATTGCCAATAATTCTCCAACTTTTTTACGACTGCTGCCCTTTGCGGCAATATTTCTTTGTACTTCAACTGTTTTCAGAATGGCAGAAGAATAGATATCCCTTGTGAATTCAGTATCATGATTTGGAATCAAAACGCCTTGGGAGTTGGGCGCAATTTATTGATTTTTTGTAAAGTCCGCGACCAATGAATTCGATCATATTTTGATCACGCAAAATTTGCAACTGTTGGCGGATTTTGTCTTTGATATGGTTGTTTTGGGGAAATTGGATGGATAGTTTGTTTTCAAATTCATACATTTGCGACAATGTGAATTCTTTGGGGAGCTGGTCGATACATTTCATAATAGCCAAAAGCCAGCCTTTGCGTTCCGCATTTTGGTTGCGTAAAAATAGATTGGATTGCCATTTTTTCAGAACGATTTCGGGTTCGATAATGCGAGAATTGTCTATTAAGAATATTTTGCCGCTTTCAGGTAAAGGTACAAGATTAATGGAACACATGATGTGGTGTGGTCGGTTTTTAATACCTTTATTTCTGGGAATAATCATGTCCGGTGTTATGAAATGTTTAGGTACGAGCACCAATTGCTGTATGGAATAATCCGCTTTTTTATATGCAAGAAAGAAAAAGTTGGGGTTGGTATCTGACTGGATGCGCTCCAACATGGTGTGATATGCACCGTCAGGCACACTGTTGCCTATAGTTTTTTGATTTTTACTCTTTAATTCATATTGCTCGTGACAGTTTGGACAAAAGAGGTCTGCAACAGGTTTGTTATTGGTAAATCTCTGCATCGGCTTGCTTCCGCAACAGGGGCAGTAGCCGTTTTTTTCTAGCCAAGCCTCGCTCATTACACGGATTTTGTGGGTTGCTTTATTTTGTTGCTTACCCAATTCGGTATCGAAAAATAAATTCATGTTTTGGATTTTGAGATTAAGTTATAGTGGATTAAATTTAAATCAGGACAAGGCGACGAAGCCGCAGACAGTACAGATAGTACGGCAAGGCGAGGCAACGCCGTACTGGTTTAAAGTTAATCCACTATATTTGAGGTCTGTAATGTAGACAACTCAATCTACCTTAAAAAGGTCGTCTGAAAACCCTGTTTCCAAGTTTTCAGACGACCTTTCCTAATTACAGCAATCAATGCCGAATCGGCTTTACACCACGATATTCACCAGTCTGCCCGGTACGACGATGATTTTCTTGGCGGGCTTGCCTTCCATGAATTTCACCGCGCCTTCGGTGGCGAGTGCGGCGGCTTCGAGGTCGGCTTTGGAGGCGTCGGCGGCGACGGTGATTTTGCCGCGCAGTTTGCCGTTGACTTGAACCATGACTTCGATTTCGGATTTGACCAAGGCGGCTTCGTCGACTGTCGGCCAGCCTGCTTCCCACAGTTTCGCGCCGTTCAATTCGCTCCACAGGGTTTCGCAGATGTGGGGCACGATGGGCCACAACAGGCGTACGGCGGTTTCCAATACTTCTTGGGCGACGGCGCGGCCTTGTTCGCTGCCGGTGTCGGTTTTGTCGTATTGGTTGAGCAATTCCATCACGGCGGCGATGGCGGTGTTGAACTGCTGGCGGCGGCCGTAGTCGTCGCTGACTTTGGCGGTGGTGGCGTGCAGTTTGTGGCGCAGGTCTTTGAGTTCTTTAGACAAACCGTCTTGGCTGCCTGCAAACGCTTTGACCGCGCCGCCTTGTTTCAGGTATTCGTAAACGGTGCGCCACAGGCGGCGCAGGAAGCGGTGTGCGCCTTCGACGCCGCTGTCGCTCCATTCGAGGGACTGTTCGGGCGGTGCGGCGAACATCATGAACAGGCGGGCGGTATCCGAACCGTATCTTTCAATAATTTCTTGCGGATCGACGCCATTGTTTTTGGACTTGGACATTTTTTCCATGCCACCGAATTGAACAGTGGTGTGGTCATCTGCCCACATTAAACTATAAGTACCGTCTTTTTCTTTTTGTACATCATCAGCGTTGTACCAAGTTTTGATGCCTTTTTCATTCTCACTATAAAAAGTTTCAGCCAGTACCATGCCTTGCGTGAGCAGGCGTTCGAACGGTTCGTCCACGCTGACCAAGCCTTCGTCGCGCATCAGTTTGGTGAAGAAACGCGCGTACAAGAGGTGCAGAATCGCGTGTTCGATACCACCGATGTATTGGTCGACCGCGCCCCAGTATTTCGCGGCTTCAGCCGATACCATGCCTTCTGCGAACTTGGGCGACATGTAGCGGAAGAAATACCAGCTCGATTCCATGAAGGTGTCCATGGTGTCGGTTTCGCGTTTTGCCGCGCCGCCGCAGCATGGGCAGGTGGTTTCGTAAAACTCGGGCATTTTTGCCAAAGGCGAACCCATACCGTCGGGTACGACGTTTTCAGGCAAAACGACGGGCAGTTGGTCGGCTGGGACGGGTACGTCGCCGCATTTTTCGCAATGGACGATGGGAATCGGGCAGCCCCAGTAGCGTTGGCGCGAAATGCCCCAGTCGCGCAGGCGGTATTGGGTTTTCGGTTCGCCCGCGTCTTGGCTTTGCAGCTTGGCGGCGATGGCGTCGAATGCCGTCTGAAAATTCATGCCGTCCAAGTCGCCGCTGTTGACCAATACGCCGTTTTCTTTGTCGGCATACCATTCTTGCCATTGGTTTGCGTCGAATGCGTTGTCGCCGACGGCAATGACTTGTTTTTTCGGCAGATTGTATTTGGTGGCGAACTCGAAATCGCGTTCGTCGTGCGCCGGAACAGCCATCACCGCGCCGTCGCCGTAGCCCCACAATACATAGTTGGCAATCCACACTTCCAGCTTGTCGCCGTTGAGCGGGTTGATGACGTAGCGGCCGGTCGGCACGCCTTTTTTCTCCATCGTCGCCATGTCGGCTTCGGCAACGGAACCCGCTTTGCATTCGGCGATAAATGCCTGCAATTCGGGTTTGTCGGCGGCTGCGGCGGTTGCCAGCGGATGCTCGGCGGCAACGGCAACATAAGTCGCGCCCATCAACGTGTCGGGACGGGTGGTATAAACTTGCAGGAATTTCGCGTAATCGCCTTCCAAGCCTTGTTTGCTGTCGTCTGAAATAGCAAAGCGCACGGTCATACCGCGTGATTTGCCGATCCAGTTGCGTTGCATGGTTTTGACTTGTTCCGGCCAGTGTTCCAGCTTGTCCAAGTCGTTGAGCAGCTCTTCGGCATAATCCGTGATTTTGAAGTAATACATCGGGATTTCGCGTTTTTCGATCAACGCGCCCGAACGCCAGCCGCGCCCGTCGATGACTTGCTCGTTGGCCAGGACGGTTTGGTCGACCGGGTCCCAGTTTACCGTGCCGTTTTTGCGATAGACGATGCCTTTTTCAAACAGCTTGGTAAACAGCCATTGTTCCCAGCGGTAGTATTCGGGTTTGCAGGTGGCGACTTCGCGTTCCCAGTCAATCGCAAAACCCAGGCTTTTGAGCTGGGTTTTCATGTATTCGATGTTGTCGTAGGTCCAAGCGGCGGGGGCGACGTTGTTTTTCATCGCCGCATTTTCCGCCGGCATGCCGAACGCGTCCCAACCCATAGGCTGCATGACGTTGAAGCCGTTTAAGCGTTTGAAGCGGCTCAATACGTCGCCGATGGTGTAGTTGCGCACATGCCCCATGTGCAGCTTGCCGCTGGGGTAAGGGAACATGGAGAGGCAGTAGTATTTGGGTTTGGAAGCGTCTTCGGAGACGTTGAAAATACGGGCGTCATCCCATTTTTTCTGCGCCGCAGGCTCGATGGCGGCGGGCTGGTAATGTTCTTGCATGGTCATTCTGTTTTTCGCTTGAAAATGTGAGGGCGGGCTGACGATTCGATAACGGCGGTATTTTGTTCCATAAATTGCCGCCTTCTGCGTTAAAAATACTCGCAAGATGTCCAATCTCGCTGCGTTTTTTGCCTTGAATCCGGCATTTCTGTGCCAAAATCCAGCCCGTTTCGAATCGCCCGTCCGCCCTGAGAAAAATAAAAGAGGGATTATAGCAGGTTGTCGTTAGGTCGGTTTGACAAAGGTCGTCTGAAAACAGAACGGTATTTTTCAGACGACCTCACATTCAGACACTTGAGTTTTCCCCACCCCACCCATATATCCGGTCTAGTTTTTACACATATCAGCAACCATCACTATCATGAGCAACCAAGATTTTTATGCAACACTCGGCGTGGCGCGCGGTGCGAGCGACGACGAAATCAAAAAAGCCTACCGCAAGCTGGCGATGAAATACCATCCCGACCGCAATCCCGGCGACAAAGAAGCGGAAGAAAAATTTAAAGAAGTTCAAAAAGCCTACGACACCTTGTCCGACAAAGAAAAACGCGCCATGTACGACCAATACGGCCATGCCGCGTTTGAGCAGGGCATGGGCGGCGGCGCGGGCGGATTCGGCGGTTTTGGCGGGTTCGGCGGCGCGCAGGGCTTCGACTTTTCCGACATCTTCAGCCAAATGTTCGGCGGAGGCGGGGGCAGCGGCCGTCAGCAAAACTATCAAGGCGCGGATTTGCAGGTCGGCGTGGAAATCACGTTGGAAGATGCCGCCAAAGGCATCAAAAAACGCATCAACATCCCGACTTACGAAGAATGCGATGTCTGCCACGGCAGCGGTGCAAAACCCGGTACGTCCGCATCAACTTGTTCGACCTGTCACGGTTCCGGCACGGTACACGTCCGCCAAGCTATTTTCCAAATGCAGCAGACTTGTCCGACCTGCCACGGTACAGGCAAGGAAATCAAAGACCCGTGTGTCAAATGTCGTGGCGAAGGCCGCACCAAAACCAGCAAAACCGTTGAGGTCAACATTCCCGCCGGCATCGACGACGGTCAACGCATCCGCTTGAGCGGCGAAGGCGAACCGGGTACGCACGGCGCGCCCGCAGGCGATTTGTACGTCAACGTCCGCGTCAAAGAACACAAAATCTTCGAGCGCAACGGCTTGGATTTACATTGCGAGCTGCCCATCAGTTTCGCCGTCGCAGCCTTGGGGGGCGAAGTCGAAGTTCCGACCTTGGACGGCAAAGTCAAACTGAACATTCCGAAAGAAACGCAAACCGGCCGCCGTATGCGCGTCAAAGGCAAAGGCATCAAATCCCTGCGTTCCAGCGCGACGGGCGATTTGTACTGCCACGTTGTGGTGGAAACGCCGGTCAACCTGACCGACCGCCAGAAAGAGTTGCTGGAAGAGTTCGAAAAAATCTCCACCGGCCTCGACCGCAGCCAAACACCGCGCAAAAAATCGTTCTGGGACAAAGTCGGCGAACTGTTTGACTGATTCGGGTTTGAAAACAGTAAAAGGTCGTCTGAAAGCTGATATCGTCGGCTTTCAGACGACCTTTCTTCAACCTGTTTAAAAGAAAGCCGCAGATATAGTGGATTAACTTTAAACCAGTACGGCGTTGCCTCGCCTTAGCTCAAAGAGAACGATTCTCTAAGGTGCTGAAGCACCAAGTGAATCGGTTCCGTACTGTCTGTACTGTCTGCGGCTTCGTCGCCTTGTCCTTATTTAAATTTAATCCACTATATAACGGATAGTTTGCAACCGATACACTTGATGCATAGCTACCTCGGGAATGGTTCTTTGACTACGACGATGCAGTATGTTATCGGTTTGAAATTGATCTGCTACGCGATATTCGGGCAGCTTTTCCGTAGGCAAAGCCTACGCTACGAATGAAGGAAATCATTCGGTTCTAAATGGATATAAATACCCACTTACCGCTATTACGATATTCCTCTCTTCATTTTCCGCAGAATCAATATCCCCCAAAACAAAACGTCGTCTGAAAACTTTTCAGACGACGTTTTGTTTGTATTGACTTACCACATTTTCGACAATGTTTTTTCCACTTCAGCTTTGACTTGCGCGCCAAAGCGGCGGCTCAGAAGTTTTCTGAAATCATCTTCGGGCGTGTAGCTGACCAGTTCGGGGGCTTTGACGACATCGCGGGCGATGCTGTACACGTTGCCGAAGTCATCAATCAGTCCGACTTTTTTGGCTTCAAGGCCGGTATAGACGCGGCCGCTGAATACGTCGGGGTATTCTTTGTCTTTCAATTTTTCACCGCGTCCGAGCTTGACGGCTTTGATGAATTCTTGATGGGTGTCTGACAGCATGGTTTCCCAGATTTTCGCCTGTTCGGGCGTTTCGGGGGTAAACGGATCGCCCATGCCTTTGTTGCTGCCTGCGGTTTTCAGACGACGTTTGATACCCAGCTTCTCCATCAGGCCGGTTACGTCGAAACCGCCGCCGATCACGCCGATACTGCCGACAATGCTGGAGGGGTCGGCGTAGATTTTGTCCGCGGCGGCAGCGATGTAGTAGCAGCCGGAGGCGCACATATCTTCGGCGACGACATAGACGGGGATGTCTTTATGTTCGCCTTTCAGACGACGTATCTCGTTAAAAGCGGTATTGGAGACAACGGGCGAACCGCCGGGGCTGTTGGCGCGGATGACGATGCCTTTTGCATTCGGATTGCTGTAAGCCGCCTCCATGCTGTCGCGCAGCATTTTGACCTGGTCGTCCATGCGGCCGCCGATTTCGCCTTCCAATGTGATGACTGCCGTATGTTCTTTGCCTGCTGACAGGCCTTGTCCGGCAGTGCCGTCGTCCGAACCGAACCATAGCGCGGCAAACAGCAGGACGCCGATGACCCGCCAGAAGTTGCGCCAAAAACGGGCGCGCCGCTGCTCTTTATAAGCGGCAAGCAGTACGTCGCGCAACACGTCCCGTTCCCAGCGGCCTTCCGGGCTGTCCGGACGTTTATCGGGGTATCCGTTGGTTTCTTGCATAATTTTCCTTTGTTTCTAAATAAATCCTAAATCAGGTTTAGGGCATTTTATAACGAAACTTCCGGCTGAAAAACCTTCCGTTTACTCGAATGCCTCAAAATACGCTAACAGGGTTTGCGGCAGCCATTGCAGGTTCAGACGACCCTCGTCGCGGCTGACGAACGCGGCGTGTCCGCCGTATTGGGGTTGCAGCAGCGTAACGGCGGAAGAAACCTCTTCTCCCGTCGGCAAGGCTTTCGGCGGCAGAAACGGGTCGTTGATGGCGTTGAGCAGCAAAAGCGGCGTACGCACGGTTTTCAGCCAAGGCTTGCACGAAGCGCGGCGGTAATAATCATGCCGGTCGGCGAAACCGTGCAGCGGCGCGGTAAACCTGTCGTCAAAATCCCCCAGCGTTTTGCATTCTTTCAACGAGGTCGTCTGAAAACCTGTTGCGGCGGCTTTGGGTAATAAAGATTTTAAAAAATAGCGGGTGTAGAGCAGTTTTGACATTCCCTTATCAAAGCGCGTGCCTGCCGCTGCCGCATCCACCGGAGCAGAGACGGCGGCAGCGGCGTAAGGTACGGCAGCCATGCCCAGACTGCCGTATTCGCCCAAATATTTTGCCAGCGCATTGCCGCCCAAAGACACGCCCGCAGCATAAATCCTGCGGTAGCGTTCAGACAGCATTTCCAGCATAAAGCTGATTTCCCGCGTATCGCCCAAATGATAAAACACAGGCGCGGTATTCTCCACGCTGCCGCAACTGCGGAAATGAACCACCACGCCGTTCCAGCCTTTTTCAATGACCGCGCGCATCAATTCGACGGCGTAATGGCTGAGGCTGCTGCCCTCCAATCCGTGAAACAAAACCACCAAAGGCGCATCGGGATCGGCGGCATCGACAAAATCACAGGCAACCAAAGTGCGTCCCGTACTGTCCCCCAACAGCTCGCGGCGGTAGGCAGGTGCGGGGCGTTGAATGAATTTGGCAAATATTGTGTCCGCATGACCGTTGCGCAGCCATAAGGGCGTATTGGGACATAAGGTTTCCATTATTTGAAATCCTTCCTGAAAGCAACATAATAAACTAACAACGCTGTCAGCGCCTATCGATCCATCCCGCCCGAACATCCGTCGGATAATGTACGCCTAAATAAACCCGTGAAAACCCCGTCAACAAGGCAAACAAGATGCCGACGGCAAAAGCGGTACGGCGGTATGCAGTCCGATAACACAATAGAATCAGCATCACTGCGACTGCGGCGGAAAATGTACTATGCCCGCTCGGAAACGAAAAATTGACTTCTTCGACGGCACGAGACCAAAGCAACGGGGGCGGACGCTGTATCCATTGCCTTTATACAAAGCATATTCCAAGTCGGCAACAATGCCGCCAAAGGCACGAATACCGCTGCCCGCAGTTTGCCAAACCGCTACAGGCACCTCGCCGCCAAACAGGCCAGCGGTACGGCGACGGCGGTTTTACCCAGATAATGAAGCAACAGCGCAATCGGAAAAAAACCATTGTCCCGTCTGTCCGTAAATGACAAACATCAACGGACGTTCGAATGCAAAACTCCCGCTATTTTCCAGACGGACGCCGATATAAACAGAAAGAGACAAAAATGCCACAGTGTCAGTTTGTACAAAACGGCGGGAAAAAGAAAAAAATTAAGCATAGATCAGAGAAAAAAATTAAGTTTGAATCAAATATCCGACAAACAAGCCGCGTTCGCAATCAAGAAAGACGAACTGATAGTCTTTGGCATTAATTTTTGACAATTATTGCTTTTTTTTCTCTGGAAAATCAGGTAAACCGAATAAAGATACCGCGAGAGAGTGTTATTCTGACCATACAAACCAAACGGCATCCGTATCGTTTCCCGTCAGGGCAGGCGGATGGTTCCGATAATAATTTTATTCAACATTCGGAGGTTATTATGTCTGTGTCAGTATTGTTTTTAGAGGCGATTGTGGCTGTCGGCCTGGCATCCGTCGCCGCCATCGGCATACTGTGGGCAAGCGGATCGGATTGGTAATCCGTCCGTATGCCGTCCCGTAAAAGGTCGTCTGAAAAACAAAATGTTTTTCAGACGACCTTTTTTATAGTGGATTAAATTTAAATCAGGACAAGGCGACGAAGCCGCAGACAGTACAAATAGTACGGCAAGGCGAGGCAACACCGTACTGGTTTAAATTTAATCCACTATATTAATTTAACGTTTGTTTGAAATAAAGCGAACCTATACCTGCCACCCGCCCTCCGAAATGATAATGCCCTATCCTTTTCGCAGACGGAACCCGCACTACGGTTTCCCTCCCCTTGCCTGCTAAAGAAAACGGTTGAGTGAAAATAATACATTGATTCTGGGAAGGCTCATATTCAAGCAGTCGCCTACTCCGGAAAAATGAATAGATTCAGGGCAATGTCGTCTGAAAATCTGAATTTCGAGGTTTCAGACGACCTTTTTAATCGGCAACCATCATTCATATTTGATTGGATGCGGCGGCAACGACGAAACGGGTTTTTTAAATTTTCATCCGCTATGTTGAAAATCGGCTTGATTTCGGATGGATGCCGCTTGCTGCAAAACAAAACGTCGTCTGAAAAACTTTCAGACGACGTCTGCATCCGCTTTAGCGTATGTCGATGTGCGCGCCTTCGTGCAGTTCGCGCAGCAGGTTGATTTCCGCCTGTTCGGCTTTTTTGCGCGACAGATATTGACGTACGGTATTGTGTTGGCGCTCTTCGGGCGTACCGGCCTCACGGACGTCGTTCAGCTTGATGATGTGCCAGCCAAATTGCGTGCGTACGGGCGGGCTGACTTGGCCGGGTTTGAGTTTGTGGACAGCTTCTTCAAACGGCGCAACCATCATGCCGTCGGCGAACCAGCCCAAATTACCGCCGCTGCTCGCGCTACCGTCTTGCGAATATTGGCGCGCCAAACCGGCGAAGTCTGCGCCGCTGCGGGCTTGTGCGTAGATTTTGCGGATGGTGCTTTCCGCGCCGGCCGCAGCGTTTTCGTTGTCGGCCTTAATCAGAATGTGTTGCGCATTGTATTGACGCAGCGGCTCGCCTTCGGGCAGGGCGATGCCTTGCTGTTTCGCCTGTTCGATGGCGCGTGCAACTTCGGCATCGCTGACGCGGCTGTGCTGCATGACTGCCTGTTGGCGCACTTTTTCCGCGATAATGCTGTCCGCAATTTCACGGCGGATAGAGGCAGACGGAGTTTTCAGTGAAGGATTCGCGGCAATGACCGCCTCGATTTCCGCATTTTCCGCCTGAATATTCTTGCGTTTGCCCGCTTGGACAATCAGGGATTGGTTGATGAGTTGCGCCAGAACTTGTTCGCGCAATTCGTTATCGCCGATCTGTGTGCCTTTAGGGATGGCTCGGCGCGCCCGTTCGACTGCCTGCGCCAGTTGGCGGCGGGTAATCACTTCGTTGTCGGCGATGGCGGCAATGCCGTCGCTCAGACGTACGCCGTCAGAACGGGTTTCGGTACCGGTCGTCTGAACAGCGACGGGTTTGACGGATTTTTTTACTGTTTTGGCCTTAGGGGCTGCGTGTGCGTTCAATGCCAGACCGAGTGCGGCGGCAAGAATCAGGGGTTTGACGTTCATGGGGTAACTACCTCGTTGGTTTTGCTGTAGCCGGGAATGGCCAAGCGCAGTTTTTCAAATGGGTTGTTGCCGAGATTGCTCAGGTCTTTGAGTTGGAGATTGAAGAAAACGGCATTTTTGCGGCTGTTTTCGCCGGTCACGTAACGTTGTCCGACGAGGCTTGCGCTCCAGCAGCCGCAGTTGCTTTTATATTCAGCCCCCACCAGCATTTCGAGCGGTTTCTTGGCTTGGATTTCGTAGTTGTAACGTGCAACGGCGTAAAGGTTTTTACGGATAGGCCATTGCGCCGCCAAATCGACTTGGCGGATTTTGTCGTAGAAATAGTTGCCGTCGGATTGCAGGTAAATGCGTTCGTTGCGCCCGTATTTGTAACGCGCGCTCAATACTTTGCCCGGCTCGGGATTGTAGCGGATGGTCGCGGCGTAGCTTTCGGCGCGGCTTTCGTTTTGGTTGTAGTGGATGTCGAATCCGGCGTGGATGCTGTTGCTCAGTTTGCTGTGCGCAAAGCCGACCCAGTCGGATTGGCTGCGTTCGTAACGGCCGACGCTGCCGTCCAGCAATACGTTGTCGTTTTTGAAATAAAACTTCTGTCCGATACCGGCGCGGAACAGCTCGGTGCCGTTGTTCGGGTCGAGGAAGCGGGTTTGCGCGGCGGCGGTCAGGCTGTTGGCGGAGTTGATACGGTCGTTGCCGACGTATAAGTTCTCACGGAAAAGCTGGTTGTAAGAGAAGCTGTTTTCCGAGGTGTCGAAATTGGGTAAGTCGTTTTGGGACTTGGTCGGGATGTAGTTGTAGAACAGGCGCGGTTCGAGGGTTTGCAGATAGGCGTTGCCGAACAAATTGGCGTTGCGCTCGAAGGTCATGCCGGTATCGACGTTGAATATCGGCAATACGCGGCTGACGCGGCGGCCGGATTGGTTGCCGAACGAGCCTAAGTCGTAATAAGTCGCGTGTACGCCGATCTTCGGACGGATATAGCCCCATTGGTTGTTGAAATCCCAACGGACGCTGGGATACAGCACGGTACGGCTGCCGTCTTGTTTGCTGTCGTGTACGAAACGGGTGAACTGGCTGAATACGTTGATATTCGCCTTGCCCATGGTTTTCTGCCAACGTCCGGTCAGGCGCGGCATGATGGCGTAGGGTTCGTCTTTGTAACCGTTTTGGTTGGCAAGGGTTTGGTATTTCTGTACGTTCAGCGCACCGTCAAAAGAGCCGCCCCAGATATTGTCGCCGTAGTTCAGCCACAGTTGGCGGTTGAGGTTGACGTTGCTGGCAATGTCCTCGCGTCCGTAGAAGTCGCGGTAGTAATTGTCGTCTGAAACCTGATTGAAGCTGATGCCGCCGCTGAGTTTGTCGGTCAGTTGGTGGTTGTGGTCAAACTTGATTTGATAGCGGTTGTTTTCTTTTCGTTTTTTATCGTGCGGCATCCAATCGCCGTCAATGACGCCGTTAAATTTCGGCTCGAGATAGCGAATCTGTCCGCCAAGCTGCACGCCGCGCGAGCTGATGATGCCGGGGCGGAAGGTGGCGTCCAAGTTGGGGGCGAGGTTGAAATAATAGGGAAGGGCGAGTTCCAAACCGTCCGAACCGGTTGCCAGCGTCGGAACCAACAGACCGCTCTTGCGATGGCCGTTGAGCGGGAAATCCGCCCAAGGCGTATAAAGCACGGGAACGCCGCCGAACACCAGCGACGCGTCTTTTGCCACGCCTATGCCCGTTTCCTGATCGGTTTCGATGCTTTTCGCTTTGATGTACCAACTCGCATCGCCGGGCGAGCAGGTATTGAATTTGGTGTTGATGAGCTTGTACAGCCCTTTGCCTTTCATTTCCGCCTTTTCACTGACGCTTTGGAGGCGGCGGCCATCTTTTTCGGTATCAACGCGGACATATTCGCTCGAGCCGGTATTGTCTTTCAGGTTGTACACCAAAGTATCGCCGCTGACGGTCGAACCGTCTTGATGCAGCTTAAAGCGGTCGCCCGCCCTGACGGTATCGCTGATTTGGTCGTAATCCGCCCAATCGGCGTTCAACACTTCCTGGTTACGTTCGATGATGACATCGCCTTCGGCGCGGACGGCGACTTTAGATTGTCCGGCAACCCTATCCGCAATCACGCGGGTGTAATCCTGCGGCAGGGCTTCTTCGCCGCTGCGTTTGATTTCAGGCTGCTTGTTTGCTTCGGAAGCCTGATGCTGGCAAAACAGGCAGGTATCGCCCAAGGACAATTTGTCCTGATCGGCCGGACGATGGTTCTCCACGCTTTGAACCGCAGGCGGGGTGGTCTTTACCGGCTCGTAATCGGCAGGTTGCGGCAAAGATGCATTTTGCGCATATGCCCCTCCCGCGCCGAAGCCGACGCTTAACGCCAAAACCAATGGTTTGAGTGAAAATAAACGAGCCAAAATCGCCCCTTAAATCGGTTTGCCAGTTAGAATAGCGGTTATTTTAACCTGAAAATCCGCGACACCGCTATGCAACGACAAACCGAATTACAAAATTGGCTTCACGCCGTCTATCCCGAACAAAACTTCGAATTGAGCTTCGCCGCCGCCGATGCCGACTTCCGACGCTACTTCCGCGCTACTTTTGCCGACGGCAAGACCGTCATCTGCATGGACGCGCCGCCCGATAAAATGAGCGTCGCTCCTTACCTAAAAGTGCAAAAACTTTTCAATATGCTTAACGTTCCCCAAGTATTGCATGTGGACGAAACGCAAGGATTTATGGTGCTCAACGACTTGGGCAGCACCACTTTCCTGACCGCCATGCAGCAAGAACAAAGCGCGGATGCACACAAAGTCCTGCTGCTTGAAGCCATAGACGAACTGGTCGAGCTGCAAAAAGCCAGCCGCGCGGGCGAATTGCCCGAGTACGACCGCGACATCATGCTGCGCGAAATCAACCTTTTCCCCGAATGGTTCGTCGCCAGAGAACTCGGACGCGAACTCAACTTCAAACAACGCCAGCTTTGGCAGCAAACCGTAGACACCCTGTTGCCGCCGCTGCTTGCCCAGCCGCAGGTGTACGTCCACCGCGACTTCATCGTCCGCAACCTCATGCTCACAACCGGCCGACCAGGCGTACTCGACTTCCAAGACGCACTCTACGGCCCGATTTCCTACGACTTGGTTTCCCTCCTGCGCGATGCTTTCATCGAATGGGAAGAAGAATTCGTCTTGGACTTGGTCATCCGTTACTGGGAAAAAGCCCGCGCCGCAGGATTGCCCGTACCCGCAGCGTTTGACGAGTTTTACCGCTGGTTTGAATGGATGGGCGTACAACGCCATCTGAAAGTCGCCGGCATCTTCGCCCGCCTGTACTACCGAGACGGCAAAGACAAATACCGCCCCGAAATCCCGCGCTTCCTCAACTACCTGCGCCGCACCTCTCGCCGCTACACCGAGCTTGCACCGCTTTACGCGCTGTTGGTCGAACTGGTCGGCGATGATGAATTGGAAACCGGGTTTACGTTTTAAAAGGCAGATGGCTTTGTGCCACTCTTGATAACGAAAGAGGTCGTCTGAAAATCCTGAAATGGGTTTTCAGACGACCTCTTTATAATATGTGAATTCGGGTTTGTCCACTGTGCCAATTTAAGCTTGGCTCGACAACAATCAAAACATCAATATCGTCATTCCCGCTCAGGCGGGAATCCAGGTTTTCGGTTTTCAGAAATACTTAGAGATTACTGCAATTTCAAACTTCTGGATTCCTGCCTACGCGGGAATGACGGCTGGGCCTTTTTGTTCAGGTTTGCCATGTATAGCTGACTTTATTGGTTTTATGCTGCACTGCCAACGATGGGCATTTCCATTCTATTGACACATAAAAACAGCGTATCTCAAGGATACGCTGTTTTCATCATTACTTTCCCATCATTGATGATGAATACCCAATACTTTGGCGTTGTGGCTGATGATTTCTTCGGCAAGCTGCGGGTTGTCGTTGAGCTTGATGCCGAAGCCGGGAACAAGTTCTTTCAGACGACCTTCCCATGAGGAAATGCGGCTTGGGAAGCATTGGTGGATGAGCTTGATCATCAAAGGTACGGCGGTTGATGCGCCGGGAGATGCGCCCAAGAGTGCGGCGAGCGAGCCGTCGGCGTGGGCGACGATTTCGGTGCCGAATTGGAGGACGCCGCCTTTTTCGGAGTCTTTTTTGATGATTTGAACGCGTTGACCTGCGGTGATCAGTTCCCAGTCGTCAGGGTTTGCTTCGGGGTAGTATTCCAGCAGGGAGGCGAAGCGTTCTTCTTTGGTTTTGCGCAATTCGCCCAAGAGGTATTTGGTCAGGGGCATATTTGCCCAGCCGGCGCGCAGCATGGGGTAGAGGTTGTCCAAGTGGATGGACAGGGGTAAATCCATGAGCGAACCTTGTTTGAGGAAGTTGGAGCGGAAACCTGCATAAGGACCGAACATGAGGTGGCGTTTGCCGTCGACGTTGCGGGTGTCGAGGTGTGGAACAGACATCGGAGGCGCGCCGACGGAGGCTTGTCCGTACACTTTGGCGTTGTGCTGCGCGGCGGTTTCGGGGTTGCTGTTGCGGAAGAACAGTCCGGAAACGGGGAAGCCGCCGTAGCCTTTGCCTTCGGGGATGCCAGATTTTTGCAGCAGGGTCAGTGCGCCGCCGCCTGCGCCGAGGAAGAGGAAGCGGGTGCGGAGGGTGAGCTGTCCGTCGGGGTTGCGGGTGTCGCTGGTTTTGAGTACCCATGCGCCGTCGGATTCGCGTTTGATGTCGTCGACGTGGCGGTTGAACTCGGTTTTGACGCCTTTTTCGCGCAGGTATTGCACCATTTGGCGGGTCAGGCTGCCGAAATCGACGTCTGTGCCTTCGGCGGAGTAGTTGGCGGCGACGGGTTGTCCTTCTTTACGGCCGTTGATGACCAGCGGCGCCCATTCGGCGATTTTGGCGCGGTCGGTGGAGAATTCCATCCTTTCGAAGAGTTTTTGGGATTTGAAGGCGTCGAAACGTTTTTGCAGGTAGTCGCAATGGTCGGTGTTCATGACCAGCGACATATGCGGGACGGTATGGATGAAGGAGTTGTCGGTGATTTTGCCTTCTTCGACAAGCGATGACCAGAACTGGCGGCTGATGTGGAATTGTTCGGCAATATTGAGGGCGCGGGTCGGGTCGATGGTGCCGTCTGCGCCGAGCGGGGCGTAATTGAGTTCGCATAACGCGGAATGCCCTGTGCCGGCGTTGTTCCAAGCGTTTGACGATTCCAACGCTACGTCTTCCAAGCGTTCGATAAGGGTGATTTCCCAAGACGGTTCGAGTTCTTTGAGCAAAACGCCCAAAGTCGCGCTCATAATGCCTCCACCCACCAAGACAACATCTGTTGCTTCAGCCATGGTTGTACTCCTAGAAACAGGCATATCCTGCCTTTATGATTATCCGTTGTATTACGAACGCCTGTTTCGGCGGTAAAACCTGCTGGCGCGGTGTTTTTGGCGTGGAAGATTGCGCGCGGGTTTTACGTTTTGAACCGATGTTAAACCGTTCATAATATGTTATTGAGAATTTAGTGGATTTTTCTGAGAATTGCAAAGATTTTCTGTTTGGATTTACATAAACGCGGTTTGAAAAGGTCGTCTGAAACATTCAGACGACCTTTATTTATCAGGTGTTTGGCGAGGTTATGCCTGATTTCATTCACTTCTTAAAGACTTCAGATTGTCAGCAAGATGGACGTGTTTTGATGAAAAAATGAAGAAGAAAACGTTTTTTCAGGATGCGTCATAAGCTGCCGCTTTTTCGAGCAGTTTTGACCTTGCCTGCGGCCATTCTTCGCGCAGCAGGCTGTATTCCACCGTATCGCGCACGCTGCCGTCTTTGCGCAGCTTGTGGCAGCGCAAGACGCCGTCTTGGTGTGCGCCCAAGCGTTCGATGGCGCGTTGGGAGGCGGTGTTGAGGTTGTCAGTCTGCCAGCAGGCGCAGCGGCAGTTTAAAGTGTCGAAAACGTAGTCGAGCAACATGATTTTGCAGGCGGTATTGATGCGCGTGCGCCGTGCCGACAGGGCGTACCATGTGAAACCGATGTAGAGGCGTGGGATGGCGGGGTCGATGTGGTAAAGCGAAGTCGAGCCGACGATTTTGCCCGTGTCTTCGTCGATGACGGCAAAGGCGAGGCGGGTTTGCGTAGCGGTGCGGATGTAGTCCGCCACTTGGTGGGGTTCGGGCGCGCTGGTTACGTTCAGCTTCCAAACTTCGCCGTCGCAAACTGCTTCGCGCAAACCGGCTTCGTGTGCCGCCGTCAAAGGTTCGAGACGGACGCGGTCGAAGGACAAAACGGGAGCGGATGAGAAATCAGTCATGGGGTTTCCTTTGTATTTGATGGTTTGAGTTTTCAGACGACCTTTTATAGTGTCTTAAACGGGGGTCGTCTGAAAACTATTGGTCAATGATGTTTGAACACCAGCACGCCCGACTCCGATACAAACCCGTCCAGCGGCAGGTCGTGCGGTTCGCGCGGCAGCGTGTCAACCAGTTGGCAATCGAAGCCTACGCCTATGGTTTTTGCCTGTAAACGGTATTTCATCGCCGCGAGCGTCGCGTCGTAATAGCCGCCAGCCTGCCCCAAGCGGTAGCCTTCGCGGTCCATGCCGACAATCGGGACAAGCAATATCGATAAACCGTGTACGCGGATTTTGCGTCCCGTAAACTGCGGTACATGCAGCTTCGCCCTGCCGCGTTTGCGTTCTTGTTTCGCCCCGTCGGCAGGATAGGGTGTGAACCACATCCGCCGCGAATGCGGTTCGATATAAGGCAGATAGAGTTTGGCGCCGCGTTTTTGCGCCGCACGCACAAAGCCGTCCAGCCGCAGCTCGCTGCCCATCGGCCAATACACGCCGATCTTCCGCCCCTTCTTGATATAACGCTTGAGCAGGCGGTTAACCGTTTGCCCCGCCGTCAACCGTCCTTGATGCCCCATCTGCGCGCGGGCGCGGCGCAATTCTCGGCGCAGGGCGTGTTTTTCCTCATTCCTCATTTCAGACGACCTTTTGAGTGTTGTTGTAGAATACGGCGATTATAAACGCTCCGTTAACATCAAAACAGGATTCCGCCATGTGGCATATCGTCCTTATCGGCTACCTCTTCGTCGCCGTCATGTATTCCGCCGCCCAGCCCAGCATCGTGCGCGCTTTGATTTATTTGGTTTTTTGGGCGGTCCTGCCCGTCGCGTTTACCGTTTTCACCGTCACCATCCGCCGCCGCAACCGCCTGATGAAGCAGCAGGAAAAAGAAGCATTCGAACAAAACCGCCGCGCAGCCGGACAAGAAGGCGGTAAACACGACGGCAGTGCATAAAATCCCTTTTCAGACGACCCCTTATCCGCTATAATCCGTCAGTTTTCCATTTCGGAAACACACTATTTTTTAAAACTTATGCCCACTTTCGCCGAAGGGTGCTTGACAATAGGCGCAGCCTATCAAGTTCTATGCGATTGAATGTGTGCTCTTAACCCTTTCAAGGAAATAAAATGTCTCAAATTACTATGCGTCAGATGATTGAAGCCGGCGTTCACTTCGGCCACCAAACCCGTTTCTGGAACCCGAAAATGGCACAATACATTTTCGGTGCGCGCAACAAAATCCACATCGTCAACCTGGAAAAAACCCTGCCGATGTTCCAAGAAGCGCAAGAAGCCGTACGCCGTCTGGTTGCCAACAAAGGCACCGTGCTGTTTGTCGGCACCAAACGTCAAGCGCGTGAAATCATCCGCGAAGAAGCTACCCGCGCCGGTATGCCTTTCGTCGATTACCGTTGGTTGGGCGGCATGCTGACCAACTACAAAACCGTTAAGCAATCCATCAAACGCCTGGAAGAAAAAACCGCTGCTTTGGAAAACGCTGCCGAAGGCGGTTTCAACAAAAAAGAAATTCTGGAAATGCAACGCGACGTTGAAAAACTGGAACGTTCTTTGGGCGGTATCAAAAACATGAAAGGTCTGCCTGACGCGATTTTTGTTATCGACACCGGCTACCAAAAAGGTACTTTGGTAGAGGCTGAAAAACTGGGCATCCCTGTTATCGCCGTAGTCGATACCAACAACAGCCCTGACGGCGTGAAATACGTTATCCCCGGTAACGACGACTCCGCCAAAGCCATCCGCCTGTACTGCCGCGGCATCGCCGACGCAGTTTTGGAAGGCAAAAACCAAGCGCTGCAAGAAACCGTAGCCGCTGCCCAAGAAGCTGCTGCCGAGTAATCCGGCAAACCGAAGAGGGGCGTTATGCCCCTTTTCTCAAATCCCGTTCTGAAACCTTTTCAGACGACCCCATTCCCAAACACGGATACCCTGTGTTTCCCCAAAATCTAGGAGATTCAAAATGGCAGAAATTACTGCAAAAATGGTTGCCGACCTGCGCGCCGCTACCGGCCTGGGCATGATGGAATGCAAAAAAGCCTTGGTTGAAGCCGAAGGCAACTTCGAAAAAGCCGAAGAAATCCTGCGCATCAAATCCGGCGCGAAAGCCGGCAAACTGGCTGGCCGTACCGCTGCCGAAGGCGTATTGGCTTACGCCATCAACGGCAATGTCGGCGCATTGGTTGAAGTAAACTGCGAAACCGACTTCGTTGCCAAAGACGCAGGCTTCGTAGAATTCGCCAACTTCGTTGCGAAAACCGCTGCCGAGAAAAAACCGGCTACCGTTGAAGAATTGAGCGAACTGGTTGAGACCGAACGCAAAGCCATCATCGCCAAATTGGGCGAGAACATGTCTGTCCGCCGCTTCCAAGTCATCGACACCGCCAACCAACTGGTTGCCTACATCCACGGTGCATTGGCTACCGAAGGCGTATTGGTTGAGTTCAAAGGCTCTGAAGACGTAGCGCGTAAAATCGGTATGCACATCGTTGCCGCCAAACCGCAATGCGTCACCGAAGCCGAAGTAGATGCCGAAACCATCGAAAAAGAACGCCACATCTACACCGAACAAGCTATCGCTTCCGGCAAACCTGCCGACATCGCCGCTAAAATGGTCGAAGGCCGTATCCGCAAATTCTTGGCTGAAATTACCCTGAACGGTCAAGCATTCGTAATGAACCCTGACCAAACCGTTGCCCAATTCGCTAAAGAAAACGGCACCGAAGTTGTTAGCTTCGTACGTTACAAAGTAGGCGACGGCATAGAGAAAAAAGCTGTCGATTACGCAGCAGAAGTAGCCGCTGCCGCCAAAGTGTAAGGCAGAGATGAAAAAGAAAGCACCTGGATTCCAAACGAATCAGGGTGCTTTTTTTTGAGAGCTACACTGTTTAAAATACTGTCGAAAAGAAAATATAGTGGATTAACTTTAAACCAGTACGGCGTTGCCTCGCCTTGCCGTACTATCTGTACTGTCTGCGGCTTCGTCGCCTTGTCCTGATTTAAAGTTAATCCACTATATTTCATCATCAATACATAATAATTTATCCAAACCCATATACCCACGGAAAACGCGTTACCCTGTCAGCCAAACATCCCGAAAGGTCGTCTGAAAAATCAAACGCCCTTTCCCCAAATTGAAGCAGCGCCACAGGATGAACTGAACATTTGGAACGAATGGTCAGTTCGCTCTGAATAATCGGCGCTATCCACCTAAAGAAAGCAAGGTATCCCATGACACAGCAAATCAAATACAAACGCGTATTACTGAAACTCTCCGGCGAATCCCTGATGGGTTCCGACCCTTTCGGCATCAACCACGACACCATCGTCCAAACCGTCGGTGAAATTGCCGAAGTCGTCAAAATGGGCGTACAAGTCGGCATCGTCGTCGGCGGCGGCAACATCTTCCGCGGCGTATCCGCCCAAGCAGGCAGCATGGACCGCGCCACCGCCGACTACATGGGCATGATGGCGACCGTCATGAACGCACTCGCCCTCAAAGATGCCTTCGAAACCCTCGGCATCAAAGCGCGCGTACAATCCGCGCTTTCCATGCAGCAAATCGCCGAAACCTACGCCCGCCCCAAAGCCATCCAATACCTTGAAGAAGGCAAAGTCGTCATCTTCGCCGCCGGTACGGGCAACCCCTTCTTCACCACCGACACCGCCGCCGCCCTGCGCGGAGCCGAAATGAACTGCGACGTCATGCTCAAAGCCACCAACGTGGACGGCGTTTATACCGCAGACCCGAAAAAAGACCCGTCCGCCACGCGCTACGAAACCATCACCTTTGACGAAGCCTTGAACAAAAACCTCAAAGTCATGGACGCGACCGCCTTCGCCCTCTGCCGCGAACGCAAACTCAACATCGTCGTCTTCGGCATCGCCAAACAAGGCTCGCTCAAACGCGTCGTTACTGGCGAAGACGAAGGCACGCTGGTTCATTGCTGATTTACATCGGGCAATGCATTGAAGTGATTTGATCAAGCAAAAGGTCGTCTGAAAAACCGAAACTTGGTTTTCAGACGACCTTCTTTTTTCTCAATATCCTCTCCCCTATGTATGGTAACGGATGGTCGGAAATCCAAAGATTGCATGCGGCAACGTAACGCATTCGTGGCCTGCAAAATTCATCTAAATTCTTCTAAAAAACTGTGGATTTGAGATTTGGTCAAACCCGTTTTATCCGTTTTCATTTCGGTGAAGCCGGATTTTCAGACGACCTTTTTCCCATCCCGTACCCGCAAGCCCCTTTCCACCTGTCAAATCCCCCCGAAAAAGCGTACAATTCCACGTTTATTTTTGAATTCATTATATTTTCAGACGACCTCCGTCAGAGAAAAGAGGTCGTCTGAAACCATTAGGCACGTTGAAACACATGACCCACATGATTTACCCCAAAACCTACGACGTCATCGTCGTCGGCGGCGGCCACGCAGGCACGGAAGCCGCGCTTGCCGCCGCACGCATGGGCGCGCAGACGCTTTTGCTCACACACAACATCGAAACGCTCGGACAAATGTCGTGCAACCCCTCCATCGGCGGCATCGGCAAAGGACATTTAGTACGCGAACTCGACGCGCTCGGCGGCGCGATGGCGTTGGCGACCGACAAATCCGGCATCCAGTTCCGCCGCCTGAACGCCAGCAAAGGCGCGGCGGTGCGTGCCACGCGCGCACAGGCGGACCGCATCCTGTATAAAGCCGCCATCCGCGAAATGCTGGAAAACCAAGAAAACCTCGACCTCTTCCAGCAGTCGGTTGACGATGTAACGCTCGACGGCGACCGCATTTCAGGCGTAATCACCGCGATGGGCGTGGAATTTAAAGCCCGCGCCGTCGTGCTGACCGCAGGCACGTTTTTGTCCGGCAAAATCCACATCGGTTTGGAAAACTACGAAGGCGGCCGCGCCGGCGATCCCGCCGCCAAATCGCTCGGCGGACGTTTGCGCGAGTTAAACCTGCCGCAAGATCGTCTGAAAACCGGCACGCCGCCGCGCATCGACGGCCGCACGATTGATTTCTCCCAACTCACCGAACAGCCCGGCGACACGCCCGTGCCCGTCTTCTCCGTGCGCGGCAACGCCGAAATGCACCCGCGCCAAGTGTCCTGCTGGATTACGCATACCAACCTGCAAACCCACGACATTATCCGCAGCGGTTTTGACCGCAGCCCCATGTTCACAGGCAAAATCGAAGGCGTCGGCCCGCGCTATTGTCCGTCCATCGAAGACAAAATCAACCGCTTCGCCGACAAAGACAGCCACCAGATTTTCCTCGAACCCGAAGGCCTGACCACCAACGAATACTACCCCAACGGCATCTCCACCAGCCTGCCGTTCGACATCCAAATCGCGCTCGTGCGCAGCATGAAAGGCCTTGAAAACGCCCATATCCTGCGCCCCGGCTACGCCATCGAATACGACTACTTCGACCCGCGCAACCTCAAAGCCAGCCTCGAAACCAAAACCATCCAAGGCCTCTTCTTCGCCGGACAAATCAACGGCACGACCGGCTACGAAGAAGCCGCCGCACAAGGCCTGCTCGCAGGCGCAAACGCCGTGCAATACGTCCGCGAACAAGACCCGCTCCTGCTGCGCCGCGAACAAGCCTACCTCGGCGTATTGGTGGACGACCTCATCACCAAAGGTGTGAATGAACCCTACCGCATGTTCACCAGCCGCGCCGAATACCGCCTGCAACTGCGCGAAGACAACGCCGACATGCGCCTGACCGAAGACGGCCACAAAATCGGCTTGGTGGGTGAAGCGCAATGGCGCATGTTCAACGAAAAACGCGAAGCCATCGAACGCGAAATCCAGCGTTTGAAAACAACGTGGTACACGCCGCAAAAACTCGCCGAAGACGAACAAATCCGCGTGTTCGGACAAAAACTCAGCCGCGAAGCCAACCTGCACGACCTCCTGCGCCGCCCGAACCTCGACTACGCCGCACTGATGACGCTCGAAGGCGCAAGGTCGTCTGAAAACCTCTCCGCCGAAGTCATCGAACAAGTCGAAATCCAAGTCAAATACCAAGGCTATATCGACCGCCAAAACGAAGAAATCGACAGCCGCCGCGACATCGAAACCTTAAAGCTGCCCGACGACATCGATTACAGTAAAGTCAAAGGCTTATCCGCCGAAGTGCAGCAAAAGCTCAACCAGCACAAACCCGAAACCGTGGGGCAGGCCAGCCGCATTTCCGGCGTAACCCCTGCGGCTGTGGCATTGCTGATGGTGCATTTGAAGCGCGGGTTTAAGGGGGCGAAGTAGGCTTGTCTGCCGATGGTGCAAAATGTGGAAAGGTCGTCTGAAAACCAAGAATCAGGTTTCAGACGGCCTTTTAAATATCAGAACATATCCATATGATTAAACCAAGACATACTTATGCTGTCATTCCCGCGCAGGCGGGAATCCAGAAGTTTAAAATTACGGTAATCTCTAAACATTTCTGAATGGCTAAGGTCTGGATTCCCGCCTGCGCGGGAATGACAGCATAGGTATTCTTACTTGAATTTATGATTAAACAAAGGGATGACATGGAAACCCAAACTTTAGAAAAACCCACTTTCGATACACAAGACGAATTCAAGCGTAAGCCGATAGCCGAAAACATCATCAGGCTGCTTACTTCGCCCATCGACCTTTCCCCCATGGTTATCGACGGTGGCTGGGGAACGGGCAAAACCGAATTTTGCCAAAAACTGATTCGGCTTATGCAGCAGCAACATCCCAATTACCAGCCCGTCTATATTGACGCCTTCCGTTCAGACCACAGCGGAGAGTCTCTGCTGGCATTGCTTGCCGAAATCATCAAAACCTGTACGCCTGAAGATATTGGAGAGCAGCCGTCTGAACAGCGCAAAAATATTACGAGGAAAGTCGCGAAAGCCGCAGGATTCGTGATGAAAACCGTTGCTAAGGCAGCGGTTGGTCATGTTCTAAAGCAAAATACAGACGATTTGGCAGAAGGATTACAACAGATAATAAATGACGGCCAAGATGCAGACAGTTTGGCCGAAACCGTAACCGATGCTGCTGCCACAATCGCCAGCTACACCATCGATGCAACCGTCGAAGCCTTGTTGAAAGAGCAAATCGAAGCAGAAAAAAATCTGGAAACGCTCAAAGCCTGCTTGAAAGAATTGGCAGCGGAGAAACCGATAATCCTGTTTATCGACGAACTCGACCGCTGCCGCCCCGATTACGCCGTCGATATGCTGGAGGTTATCAAGCATATCTTTGATGTCGAAAACGTCAAAGTCGTGCTGGTGACGAACACCAAACAACTGCGCGCGGCGATTAATCATCGGTATGGGGTGGAAGTGGATGCACAAAAATATTTAGATAAATTTTTGAAGTACAGCTTTGCCTTGCCTGACAAGGTTTCGGTTCGTTCTTGGGGAGGATGGGCTTTAGTTTCAGTTGAATATTTCAAACAGTTGATACGAACCAGTCATATGGCTAGTGAGCTACGAGGCTTAATTGATGAAGAACACAATGTAACAATAAATTTTATCAGCGATATGATAGAACGAAACGATATATCACTTAGGGAAACGGAACGATTAGTCCGATTTTTAGAGATATACCATTCTTTGAGTAGAGGAGGATTAGATAGTCGGGAAATGTGGCAATATATACTGCTGCGTATTACGGGGGTATTTATTTTCTGCTTCTATCCGAGTTTAAGGGAGAATATAAATAAAAATCGTACTGATGCCAAAGATTTTGCTCGATTGTTTAATATTCAGTCTTTAGCAAATATTCCGAAAAATATTTCAGGTGGTATTCATACAAGTACAAATGTAATTGCTATGATGCTCATTCTAAATAGCCAAATGGATACACATTTTAACTCTGATAACCTTCATAATCCAGAATCATGGGAAGACCTTATAAATAAATATTTTTTTAAGAATGAAGAAATTTTTCCTCTAGGAATAGATAGCGTTCTTTATATCCTAAAAGAAACCTTCGAAGTCCTCAGCCTTGAACAAACACCGCAATAAAAAAGGTCGTCTGAAAACACAAAAACCAAGTTTTCAGACGACCTCTCTTTAAGCAATATGGTGCCGGAGAAGGGAATCGAACCCCCGACCTTCGCGTTACGAATGCGCTGCTCTACCGACTGAGCTACACCGGCACGGTGTTCGTTATCATATACATAAACGGGATGATCAGCAAGTTCGTATTTCCCGATAAAGTCGTTGCTCGGTGAAAATATATGCCGTGTTTTCAGACGACCTTTTTTAAAAAGACTGTATGGGGATATTATTTTGATTCTTGACTTTCCACTCCTTCCACCCGCCCGGAAACGGCAATGGGTTGGGCAGGTTTATCCGGAATCGGCAAGTTGTCAGCCTCTGTCCGAATATAATATTTAACAGTGAACAAGCTAAATCTGAATGATGGGTTCGACCGCGAGGTCGGATGAACGGGAGGCGCAAAACGTGTTGCATCAAGATTCAATATTTCGGACGAACACTTGCGAATTACGGCCGTTGGCAAGGTAGTCGCGGCGGCGTTCTTCGGGCAATGCGTCGAGAGAGGTCGTCTGAAAACCGCGTTCGGCAAACCATTCGCCTGTGCGGGTGGAGAGGGCGAACAGGCGGCGGATGTCCATGGCGCGGGCTTTTTGGAAGAGGTGGTCGAGCAGCATTTCGCCGTAGCCGCCGTCACGGGCTTCGGGGGAGACGACGAGGCAGGCTAGTTCGCCGATTTCGGGATCGTCGAAAGTTTTGAGGGCGACGCAGCCGTAGATATTGCGGTCGTGTTCGAGGACGGAGAAACCGGAGATGTGGTTTTCGAGATATTCGCGGCTGCGGTGCAACAGGATGCCTTGTTCTTCAAGCGGGCGTATCAGGGCGATGATGTGCGGGATGTCGCGGCTGTGGGCCTGGCGGATGGAGACGAAGGCATCGCGGGCGATGGCGGTACCGCAGCCTTCGCGGGTAAAGAGTTCGCGTAAAAGTCCGCCGTCTTCGCGCCCGCTGAGGATTTGAACGCGGCTGACGCCGTTTTCGACGGCGTTGACGGCGGCTTGGAGCAGGCGCACGGGGACGTTGTGTGCGGTTTCTATCAGGTTGCGGACTTCGCCTGAGGACAGGGTGGACATGAGGACGCCGTCGGCGTTGCAAATGCCGGCTTCTTCGGTCAGGTACACGAGTTTTTCGGCTTGAAGGGCGACGGCGACGGCTTCGGCGGCTTCGCTCATGCTGAGGTTGAAGGTTTTGCCGCCGTAGGAGTGTCCGAGCGGACTGATAAGGACAATGGCGTCGTCGTCAAGGCGGCGGTTGATGGAGTCGGTGTCGGTTTTGCGGACGATGCCGGTGTAGCCCATGTCTATGCCGTCAATGACGCCGAGCGGACGGGCGGTGAGGAAATTGCCCGAAGCGGTGGGAATCGGTTTGTTGCGCAAGGGGGCGGATGCGCTGCTGCACAGGGCGGCTTCGATGTCGCTGCGTATCATGCCGACCGCCTGCTTGGCGTCGCGCAGGGTGGCGTCGTCGGTAATGCGGCGGTTGCGATGGTATTGCGGAACGAATTGTCTGTCGGCGGCGAGGCGGTTGAGGAAATGGCGCGTGCCGTGTACCAATACGAGCCGCACGCCCAAGCCGGCGAGCAGGTGGAAATCGGCGGCGAGCCGGTTCAGGGTGTCGCCTTCGAGCAGGCTGTCGGTGATGCCGATAACCAGTGTTTTGCCGCGCAGGTAGTGGATATAGGGCGCGGCTTCGCGAAAATCGGCAACAAAACCCGGAGATGTGTTCATAGCAAGACCAGATAGAAAAGCTGCATGATGAGGACGGTCAGCGCGACCAGTACCGCCAGCGTCCAGTTGAAGCCTTCTTCGGATTTGGCGGGTTTGGCAGCGGCAGCCGCCATCAGGGCTTGGAACTCTTCAGTCCGCCGTTTTTCTTCTTCTGCCCGTCGCTTTTCCTCTTCGGTGCGCCGTGCCGCCTCTTCTTTGGCTTTTTTGGCGCGTTCGGCGCTGTCGAGCAGGCTGGCGATTTCGTGGCGGGAGAGTTGTTTGCGGTTGCGGATGTTGCCGCCCATGTCGTGTACGAGGCGGACGTCGGTAACGGCGTTGGGCAGCGTGTCGGGATTGGCGGGAGCGGAAGACGGCGCCAGGCTGTCTTTGGCTTTGAACAGACCTTCGCATTTATTGCAGACGACAAAGCCTTGTGCGACGTTGAGCTGGGTGTCTTTGACCCAAAGTGAGGTTTTGCAGTGTGGGCATATACAGGCGGGCATAGGGGTTTTCCGTGTAAAGTGTGGAATGTGTTGTTTTAATGTGTGTTTGATTGGGGTGGGTCGTCTGAAAAAGGGATTGTCCGTTTTCAGACGACCTTTTGTTTATCGTATTTTAGGCGACGCCGTAGCGTTCGCGGTAGGCTCTGACCGGCTCGAGGAAGCCGCCGAATTCTGCGTTGTTTTGCAGGAGAGTGAACAAGTCGTTCAGATTGGCAATGGCAACGACGGGCAGGCCGTATTGTTTTTCCACTTCCTGAACGGCAGACAATTCACCCGTACCTTTTTCCATGCGGTCGAGTGCGATGGCGACGGCGGCGGGGGTCGCACCTTCCGCTTTAATCAGTTTGACCGATTCGCGCACAGATGTTCCCGCAGAAATCACGTCGTCGATAATCAAAACTCGGCCTTTGAGCGGCGCACCGACCAATACGCCGCCTTCTCCGTGGTCTTTCGCTTCTTTGCGGTTGTAGGCAAACGGCACGTTCACGCCTTTTTCAGCCAGCATCATCGCAGTTGCCGCCGCCAAAATAATGCCTTTGTAAGCAGGGCCGAACAGCATGTCGAATTTTACGCCGCTCTCGATAATCGCCTGCGCATAAAACTTCGCCAGTTGCAGCGTCGATGCGCCGTCGTTAAACAGTCCGGCGTTGAAAAAATAAGGCGACTGACGGCCTGCCTTGGTCGTGAATTCACCGAATTTCAATACATTCTGCGCCAGCGCAAACTTGAGGAAATCTTGACGGAAATCGGACATTTTGCTTCTTTCGAAAGATATAGTGGATTAACTTTAAATCAGGACAAGGCGACGAAGCCGCAGACAGTACAGATAGTACGGCAAGGTGAGGTAACGCCGTACCAGTTTAAAGTTAATCCACTATATTGATTTATAAAGGAAGAGATTATAAAGGATTCATGAGGAAAATGCAGGTCGTCTGAAAAAGTGAGTTGATTTGATGTGTTTCCTGCCAATAAATTGTTAACTTGGTTATAATTTAGTTATATTTTGTTTGTAAATTTACTTGAATTAACTATTACATATGGGTCGGCTTACCTTTTTAGTATAAAATGTCTAAGTCATTGATTCAGGTGCATCGTAAGCACAATCAAGACTTGTTCCTGAATACAGAAACTTCGAGACCCGATTTCAAAAGGATGATACGACATGAAAAAAGTACTTGCATTGATTTGTACAGCAACTTTGGCTGCCTGCGGAGGCGGGGGCGGCGGTGGAAATTCCACTCCTTCTTCACAATCTACGCCTAACGCAGGTCCAAGCAACCCGCCAACGTCGCAGAAGCCTGCAACTCCTCCATCAACGACAACTCCTGCAAAACCTGAGACGGGTAAAACACCTACCACTCCTAAAACTCCTGCTACTCCGGCAGTTCCTACCGCCGCACAGCAAACAGTTGGCGGTAACAGCATTGCCATCGATAATAGCAACATCAAACACATCCGCGTTGACGGTGTGGATTTCGATCTGACCCAAAGCGGCGGTACTTCTTTGAATAATTGGAAAGGCAAAGTCCCTGGTTTTATTTCAGGAATTGCATCCGGCGAGCCGAAATCCGTACAGAAATTCTTAGTCAATACTGCTTCAGCAAACGCTACTGCCGGCGTGTTAGAAGTTAACGGCAAAAAACAAGCTTTCTTCAGCGGACACTTTACGCCCGCAGCCGAGCTGCCTAAAGGACAAGTTCATTACAGCACCAGCGTTGCCTCTATGCATAGTGGCGCAAATTACAATATTTCCCGCACAGAGTTGACTGCCAATTTTGACAGTAAAAAATTAACAGGTACTATCTCCCGTAATGCTGAATTTGGCGGCAACATTCCTGTTAATGCCCAAATTAGCGGCAACAAGTTTGACCAATCCGGTGCGACCGAAGTCAAAGGCGGTTTCTTTGGCAAAAATGCAGCGGAAGTTGCAGGCGGATTCTCTAGCGGCAATACAGTAGGCGCATTCGTTGGCTCGAAGAAATAATCTTCCGGTAAACGGTTATTGCAAATAAAGGTCGTCTGAAATTAGGTTTTTTGGTTTCAGACGACCTGTTTCATTCAAGCCCTTTAAAATACGCCATTAGCCATTATCTATCGGTAAGCGGCGACGGCTGCATACTTAATAATATGCCCAAGCCGATGATTTACTGTTAGAATCCGAATTTATTTGTTTTCAAAACATTTTTCAGGAGCAAACGCCATGCGAAACGACGTTTACGACTATACCGCCACGGGACAGGTTGCTAAAAATACCGTCCTGCAAAAAACTTACCGCCTGCTCGGCCTGTCTTTCATTCCCGCCGTTGCCGGCGCATATTTCAGCGGCCGGTTAGGACTGAATCTATTCTCTCTGTTCGGTCAGGGCTGGATGGGGCTGGTTGCTGTGCTGGTGTTCTTCTACGGCATGACTTTCCTCATTGAGAAAAACCGTTACAGCAATGTCGGCGCAACCCTCCTGATGATCTTCACTTTCGGCATGGGTGTGCTGATCAGCCCGCTTCTGCAATATACGCTCGCTATTCCAAACGGTACGCAAATCGTCGGCATCGCTGCCGCCATGACTGCCGGGGTGTTCTTCACCATGTCTGCAATGGCGCGCCGCACCAATGTCAATATGAATTCGCTAGGCCGCTTCCTGACCGTTGGCGCGGTGGTGTTGATGATCGCGATGATTGCCAACTTCTTTCTGCAAATCCCGGCATTGAGCCTTGCCGTTTCGGCAGCGTTTGTCCTATTCAGCTCGCTGATGATTATGTGGCAGGTGCGTGCGGTGATTGACGGTGGCGAAGACAGCCATATTAGCGCGGCTCTGACCATCTTCATCTCCATCTACAATATCTTCAGCAGCCTGCTGCGGATTCTGCTGGCGTTCAGCGGCGACGATTAACCGTTTACACATCTGACGAAAGCATTCAAAGGTCGTCTGAAAACTGCAAACAGGTTTTCAGACGACCTTTTTGACATTCCATTCCCCGCCCGCTATCCTGACGGCTGCCATCACTCATCCTACTACCCATGAACACTATCCCCCCGCGCCGCGCCGTTTACGCAGGCAGCTTCGACCCGCCGACCCTCGGCCATCTTTGGATGATACAAGAAGCTCAGGTTCTTTTTGACGAACTCGTCGTCGCCATCGGCATCAATCCTGAAAAACGCAATACCTACACCATAGACGAACGCCGCGCCATGCTCGAAGCGATTACGGGCGACTTTCCTAATGTCCGCATCAGCGTATTTGAAAACCGCTTCCTGGTCCGCTACGCGCGCGAAATCGGCGCGGGTTTTATCGTTCGCGGTATCCGCTCCGCCGCCGACTACGAATACGAACGCTCCATGCGCTATATCAACAGCGACCTTGCACCCGAAATTTCGACGGTTTTCCTGATGCCGCCGCGCGAAATCGCCGAAGTGTCTTCCACTATGGTCAAAGGCCTGGTCGGCCCGGATGGCTGGCACGACATAATACGCCGCTACCTGCCCGAAGCCGTGTACAAAAAAATCGTGCAGGATTATGAAACTTAAATGTTGTTAACGAGAAGGTCGTCTGAAAGCTTGAAACGCAGGTTTTCAGACGACCTTTCGATTTATGGCGGTGTTTGTGTAATTCTAAATTTATAGTGGATTAACTTTAAACCTGCACGGCGTTGCCTTGCCTTGCCGTACTATCTGTACTGTCTGCGGCTTCCTCGCCTTGTCCTGATTTAAATTTAATCCACTATATATTTAATAATCAGATAATAGTATTCATTTTAAATGTATTTTTCTTGGTAGCTGCTTCGTTGCAGAATATAAACACGATTTTTCATAAATAAAGATAATTGTTATCAATTATTTCAATTAAACAAAAATATTTCCTATAATGCCGCATCCTTTCACCTTCGGAGTTGAACATGCAATATTCCACCCGTCTTTCCCTGCTTCCCGCACTGATTGCCTCCGCCTTCCCGCTGTATGCTGCCGATACAGCCGATGGTGAACACTACACCGCCACGCTGCCCACCGTTACCGTGGTCGGACAGTCCGACACCAGCGTACTCAAAGGCTACATCAACTACGACGAAGCCGCCGTTACCCGCAACGGCCAGCTCATTAAAGAAACGCCGCAAACCGTCGATACGCTCAACATCCAGAAAAACAAAAATTACGGTACGAACGATTTGAGTTCCATCCTCGAAGGCAACGCCGGCATCGACGCTGCCTACGATATGCGTGGCGAAAGCATTTTCCTGCGCGGTTTTCAAGCTGACGCATCCGATATTTACCGCGACGGCGTACGCGAAAGCGGGCAGGTGCGCCGCAGCACCGCCAACATCGAGCGCGTGGAAATCCTGAAAGGCCCGTCTTCCGTCCTTTACGGCCGCACCAACGGCGGCGGTGTCATCAACATGGTCAGCAAATACGCCAACTTCAAACAAAGCCGCAACATCGGTGCGGTTTACGGCTCGTGGGCAAACCGCAGCCTGAATATGGACATCAACGAAGTGCTGAACAAAAACGTCGCCATCCGCTTCACCGGCGAAGTCGGGCGCGCCAATTCGTTCCGCAGCGGCATAGACAGCAAAAACGTCATGGTTTCGCCCAGCATTACCGTCAAACTCGACAACGGCTTGAAATGGACGGGGCAATACACCTACGACAATGTGGAGCGCACGCCCGACCGCAGCCCGACCAAGTCCGTGTACGACCGCTTCGGACTGCCTTACCGCATGGGTTTTGCCCACCCGAACGATTTTGTCAAAGACAAGCTGCAAGTTTGGCGTTCCGACCTCGAATACGCCTTCAACGACAAATGGCGCGCCCAATGGCAGCTTGCCCACCGCACGGCGGCGCAGGATTTCGACCATTTTCATGCAGGCAGCGAAAACGGCAGCCGAATCAAACGCAACTACGCTTGGCAGCAAACCGACAACAAAACCCTGTCGTCCAATTTCACGCTCAACGGCGACTACAACATCGGCCGTTTTGAAAACCACCTGACCGTAGGCATGGATTACAGTCGCGAACACCGCAACCCGACAGTAGGTTACAACCGCGACTTTTCCGCCTCCATAAACCCCTACGACCGCGCAAGCTGGCCGGCTTCGGGCAGGCTGTAACCCGTCCTCACCCAAAACCGCCACAAAGCCGACGCCTACGGCATTTTCGTGCAAAACATCTTCTCAGCCACGCCCGACTTGAAATTCGTCCTCGGCGGCCGTTACGACAAATACACCTTTAATTCCGAAAGCAAACTCACCGGCAGCAGCCGCCAATACAGCGGCCATTCGTTCAGCCCCAACATCGGCGCAGTGTGGAACGTAACGCCCGCCCACACGCTTTACGCCTCATATAACAAAGGCTTCGCGCCTTACGGCGGACGCGGCTATTTGAGTATCGACACTTCGTCTGCCGCCGTGTTCAACGCCGCCCCCGAGTACACCCGCCAATACGAAACCGGCGTCAAAAGCAGTTGGCTGGACAATCGTTTGGACACCACCCTGTCGGTTTACCAAATCGAACGCTTCAATATCCGCTACCGCCCTGATGCGCAAAATGATCCCTACACTTGGGCAGTCAGCGGCAAACACCGTTCGCGCGGCGTGGAGTTGTCCGCCATCGGACAAATCATCCCCAAAAAACTCTACCTGCGCGGATCGTTGGGCGTAATGCAGGCGAAAGTGGCTGAAGACAAGGAAAATCCCAACCGCGTGGGCATCCATTTGAATAACACCAGCAACGTTACCGGCAACCTGTTTTTCCGTTACACGCCGACCGAAAACCTCTACGGCGAAATCGGCGTAACCGGTACGGGCAAACGCTACGGCTACAACTCCAGCCAAAAAGCAACCACCACGCTTCCCGGCTTCGTCCGCACCGACGCCATGCTCGGCTGGAACCGCAAAAATCTGAACCTCACTTTCGCCGTCGGCAATCTGTTCAATCAAAAATACTGGCGTTCCGACGCCATGCCCGGCGCGCCGCGCACTTATACGGCGCGGGTGAATTACAGTTTCTAATCCCGGTCAGAAAACAGAACAAAGGTCGTCTGAACCCCCTGATATTGGTTTTCAGACGACCTTTTATCTTTTATACGCTCATGAATAAGGCGGGACGCTTAAGGCTGCAAAGAATGCGGCAGTCTGTAAAGATGGCGTTTGCACGGCCTTTGCTATATCATTCCCTTATCTGAAACTAAGGAAAACATCATGTACGAAGTCAACCGCAGCGTCTTCCTGCTCATCCCGCTCGATCCTTTTTGGAACTGGCTGCAAACCCTGCCCGGTAATCATCTTGACGGTTTGACGCTTGAAGACATTCAAGCCGATGCCAATTCTTACCTCGTCCGTCCGTGTGAAACCGCCGACGAAGTATGGGACGAAATCGAAGCGCGGTTTGAAGACATTTTCGCTGCCGAACTTGCCGACTGGTGCGAAGATGAGAGCGAGTGGCCTGATTTGGACGCCGATATTTTCAACGAATGGTTTGACATCCAACTTTCTACCGTCATTACCGACCTCGAACACGAACCGCTCGCCCGTGAAGCCTTTCAACCCTTTAATCTGAACTGATGAACGTCCGCGTCCGCAATTACCATCTTGACGGCTACGGTCATGTCAACAACGCGCGCTATCTCGAATTTCTCGAAGAAGCGCGCTGGACATTTTTTGAGGAACACGGTTTCTTGTCCGAAATCGACGGCTTGATGCTGGTGGTTGTCCGCACCGACATCCGTTATCGCCGCGCCGCCGTCGAGGGCGACATATTACGCTTTGAAGGTCGTCTGAAAGAGCTGACCTCGCGTCATATTATCCTTACCCAAAATATCGTTTTGCCCAGCGGCAAAAATGCCGTCGAAGCCGAAAGCACTTTGATGGTCGTCAGCGCAGAAAGCGGGCGGAGCATCAGCATTCCCGAACCTCTATTTACCCTTTTAAAACAATACGCCGAAGCATGAAAAAACTCATTACCATTGCCGCAGTCGCCATTATCGGCGTGCTGCTCGCCATCGTCCTTATTCCGGATAACAAACCTACTCCCACATTCTCTTTGTCCGACCTGCAAGGCAAACCGGTGTCCAACACCAATTTGCAAGGCAAAGTCAGCTTCATCAATTTCTGGTTTCCCTCCTGTCCGGGCTGTGTCAGCGAAATGCCCAAAGTCATCAAAATGTCCAAAGACTATCAAGGAAAAGATTTTCAAGTCCTCGGCATTGCCCAACCGATAGACCCGCTCGAAAGCGTCACCCAATACGTCCAAAAATACGGCTTGCCCTTTACCGTCATGTTTGATGCCGATAAAGCCGCCGCCCAAGCATTCGGCACGCAGGTTTACCCGACTTCTTTTCTGATTAATAAAAAAGGGGAAATCCTGAAAACCTTTGTCGGCGAGCCGGACTTCGCCGCGCTTTATCAGGAAATCGACAAAGAATTGGCGAAATAGCAATCAAAAAAGGGCGCAATGATGCGCCCTTATGTATTTATTGGGATAACGCGTTGATTCATTTTTGCACAAATGCTGATTGATGCGGAAATGACAGCAGTTTCGGCAATATTGTTTTTTTATGCCTTTCTGCACCACCTTAGATGATTTAAAAGGTCGTCTGAAAATCTAAATATTGGTTTTCAGACGACCTTTGTGTTTATCAAACGCTTGTCAGACGCATTTTTGCAAACGATGTTTCCGATACTCAAATCCCCATGAAAAAACGTCGTCTGAAACCGATTTTCAGACGACGTTTGCCATTCACGCCCCTAGCGGATTCATTCCGCTTTCTCCAGCAAGGCAAAGCCTTCCATTTTGTTTCTCGGGCGCGCGCCCTGCCAGATTTTCGTCCAGCCTTGCGGCGCGTCGGTGTTTTTAGGTTGCTGCACCAGACGGTAGCGGCAGGCAGCGTCGTCGATATGGGGTTTCAATTCGCTGTATTGCGCGCAAGCGATACGGGCGCGGCGGTCTTCGGCGGCGATGCTGATACATTCGAGGTCGTCCGAAAGCCGTTCTTTCAGTTCGGGGGAGAGGGAGGCTTCCATTTGGAGGACGACGGGCGCATGGCTTTTGGCGGCGTCAAGCCACGGCAGGAACAAGGTCATCAGCAATGCCCACGCCAGCGTAACGCCTGCCGCCCAGTTGGTGACGGCTTGTCTGCCGCGGATGTTTTTGCGGGTAATCGCCCACAGCCACAGCGGGGTAAACAACAGGGCGACCGCCATCGGTATCGGGTCGATGTCGGGCGTGTAATACGGGCTGAAATAGGCGGCGCGTTCGGCGAGTTTGGCAGGCCAGCCGTAGTTCATGGCGAAGAAGCCCGTCCACAGGAAAATGGCGAAAAGTCCGAACGCCATGACGCCGAACCAGTTGATAAACGCCGCCGCGCCGCGCCGCAGTCCGTCCAGTTGCGCCGCGCCGAGCAGGGCAAGCGGGGGCAGCAGCCAAACGAGGTTGTCTTGCAGGCGTTGCGGGCTGACGGCAAGAATACTGAGGACGATAAAGAACCATGAAATGCACAATACGCTCCAGTTTTTTTCGCGTATGCGGGGGCGGCTCAACGTCCATGCGGCGAGCGGCCACGCGGGCAGGGTAAACCAGAGCAGGTTTTTCAGGTAATAGAACAGGCTGAAGGTCGTCTGAAAATCACCAAAGCCGCCGAATGCGCCGAGCGAGTGATGTTGCAGCCAGATGGAAAACAGTTCGGGCTGCGTTCTGGAGAAGATGAGCGGATAAACCGTCAGCAGCGGCAGCCCGATGGCAAATGCGCCGACCAGCGTCAGGTAATAACGTTTGACGCGCCATTTCTCATCGAGCAACAGGGCGGGTGCTAAAAACATCAGCGCGGCGGTCATCAGATAGCCCGATGAAAGCGACAGTAACGCCCAGCCACCGCCCAGCAGCAGTGAGGCAGTGATGACGCGGCGTTGCGCCAATGAAAAGCCGCACAATATCATGCCCAATGCGGCAAAAGCGGCGGAAGCGGGGTTGAGGAAGTGCGCGACCGAGAGCAGTCCGATGCTGCCGATCAGGATGAGGACGACGCTGCGCCCGTGGTGCCTGCCCAAAAAGTTGAATCCGGCAAAACCGCAGGCGGTCAGCCCGATAATCGTGAAGAAAACGCCCGCAAAACGCGCGGCATCATAAGCGTCCGCCGCCCAAGGCGACAATAGGTGTTTGAACGCCGCCGCCACCCACAAATAGACGGGCGGAATCTGAAAATCCGGCTGTCCCAACACATGGGCAACCAACGGCGTCGAGCCTGCGTCTAAGGCTTCGACGGCGGTAAAGACGGCGGGTTCGGCGGGATTCCACAAGTCGTGCGAAAACACGCCCGGCCACAGCCAGGCAAATGCCATCAGCAGCAAGAGCCAAGGCTTTTCATGGGTTTTGGCAGGTTGGCGCGGATCGGGCGGGGTGTAGGTGAGCATAGGTTTGAGAGATGTTGAACGTATTTTCGTGTAGTTTAGCAAAGATTCGGCGGGAGGTCGTCTGAAAGGAAGGATTTGGGTTTTGAACTGGTGAAAATGCATTTTCAGACGACATATAAAGCAAAAAAGACTGCATAAAATGCAGTCTTTTTTATTTCAGCAAAGCGGCGATTAGCGTTTGAACAGATTGCCGAATTTGTTGTTGAATTTGTCCACGCGACCGGTTGTATCGACGATTTTTTGGGTGCCGGTGTAGAACGGGTGGCACAAAGAGCAAACCTCGATATTGAAGCTGTCTTTTTCCAGCGCGGATTTGGTGACGAATTTGTTGCCGCAAGAGCAGGTAACGTTGATTTCGTGGTAATTAGGATGGATATCTTGTTTCATTTTGTTTCCTTTCGGTTAAGCGGGCATAGGGGATGTACCTATGCTTCAGGCAAGATTCGGATTTTCGCTGTTTTTTTCTGTTCCGTCAAGAGGATATTGCCCGAGAGAGGCTGGTCGGCGTTGCTTTTGTGTTCTTGAAATGATGATTGGGATAATAAGGTGCTGAATTATTTATCGTATTGTTTATTTGAGTAATTTTTTAAGAATTTTTGCTTTATTCTTGAACTTTATGCAAAATATGGGTCTGATGACATATATTTATCACATGAGGGACCGTATAGGAATGAAGGCAAAAGTAAATGGTTTGATTCTGCGTGTGGTCAGCGGTTTGCTGCCGCCGTCTTATTGTCGTGTTTTAGGCACGCCTGCTAAAAGAGTCCGTGTTTTTTTAGCAAAAAGAGTGTCGCCTCATATCGGTACAAACGTCAATATTGAAAAGGGCGCGTACGTCATGCCGGATACGGTGATCGGTGATAACTCGGGCATCGGCGTTAATTGCGAAATATGCTACGGCTTGACGATAGGCAATAATGTCATGATGGGGCCGGAATGTTTGTTTTATTCTAACAATCACAAGTTTAATCGTGAGACTTTGAAGTATGAGGGCTATACGGAAGTCAATCCGATTGTGATTGAGGATGATGTTTGGATCGGACGACGCGCGATTATTATGGGCGGAGTACGGGTAGGCAAAGGAGCGGTCATCGGCGCTGGGGCTGTGGTAACCAAAGATGTGCCGCCGTACTGCGTCGCCGCTGGGAATCCTGCGGTCATCAAGAAGAGCCTATTGGAAGATTGAGTATACACATCACGGTTTTCAACTTTCAACCAGATACGAAAAAAGGTCGTCTGAAAATAATTTTCTAGACGACCTTTTTTCGTATCAAAGTAAATTAGCCGCGACGCCAAGTCGTGCCGCCGGCGTTGTCTTCCAGAATGATTTTGTGTTCGTTCAGAAGGTCGCGGATGCGGTCGGACTCCGCCCAATTTTTATCCGCGCGCGCCTGTTTGCGTCGGGCGATTAAGTCGTCGATTTCTTCATTGGAGAGGCCGTCTGAAACCGCGCCGCCTTGCAAGAACTCGGTCGGATCGCGTTGCAGCAGGCCGATGATGCCGCCCAAGGCTTTCAGGCAGCCGGCGAGGTGCGCGTCGTTGGTTTTGTTCACTTCACCTGCCAGTTCAAACAACACGGCAACTGCTTCGACCGTACCGAAATCGTCGTTCATGGCGGCGTAGAAGCGGCGGGTGTAGTCGTTGGCATTTTCGGACAATTCGAACGCGGCGGCAGGCGTGTTTTTCAAGGTAGTGTACAGGCGGGTCAGTGCGCCTTTTGCGTCGTCCAGATGCGCGTCGGAGTAGTTCAGCGGGCTGCGGTAGTGGGCGCGCAGGATGAAGAAGCGCACGACTTCGGGGTCGTATTGTTTCAACACTTCGCGGATGGTGAAGAAGTTGCCCAGCGATTTGGACATTTTTTCGCCGTCCACGCGGATGAAGCCGTTGTGCAGCCAGTATTTGACGTGGCTGGCAATGCTTTGACCATGATGGGTTTGCGCGTGGTCGTGGCCGCAGGTGTGGCCGCTGGCGCCGACGCTTTGGGCGATTTCGTTTTCGTGGTGCGGGAACTGTAAATCTGCACCACCGCCGTGAATGTCGAAAGTGTCGCCGAACAGGTTTTCACTCATGGCAGAGCATTCGATGTGCCAGCCCGGACGGCCGTTGCCCCACGGGCTTTCCCATGCCGGCTCGCCTGCTTTGGCCGCTTTCCACAACACAAAATCAAGCGGATCGCGTTTGAAACCATCCACTTCCACACGCTCGCCCGCACGCAGGTCGTCCAGCGATTTGCCCGATAATTGTCCGTAAGCAGCAAACTCGCGCACGGCATAGTAAACGTCGCCGTTTGCGGCAGGATATGCCTTGCCGTTTTGAATCAGGGTTTCAATCATGGCAATCATTTGCGGAATGTTTTCTGTCGCCTTCGGCTCGATGTCGGGACGCAATACGCCCAAAGCATCGGCATCTTCGTGCATGGCTTGGATGAAACGCGCGGTCAGTTCGCCAATGGTCTCGCCGTTTTCAGCAGCGCGGGCAATAATTTTGTCGTCGATGTCGGTGATGTTGCGCACATAAGTGAGCGGATAACCGCACTCGCGCAGCCAGCGGGCAATCATGTCGAACACAACCATCACGCGGGCGTGACCCAAGTGGCAATAGTCGTAAACGGTCATGCCGCAAACGTACATACGCACGTTTTTAGGATCGATGGAGGAGAAGGGTTCTTTTTGGCGGGTAAGGGTGTTGTAGATGGTGGTCATAGGCATTCACTAAGAGGAGCATTAGTATATGAGGTCGTCTGGAAACCGCTTAGACGACGTCTACAAATGAAATCGAGTTCACTTAGATTCTAAAATAAGTTTGTGGAAAGTCATTGCTGTGTTTGTTTCGTTGCATATTTTTCAGACGACCTCTTTATCAAACAAAGGTCGTCTGAAACTTTTTACTCCGGCTTAAATACGCCTGTATCCGTTTTAGGCTGCTGCTCGGCAATCTCGGTATTTACCGCTGCCTGCTCCGCTTCTGCTTTTTCAGCTTCGATGCGTTTTTTCTCGGTCAGGTATTGGTTGATTTGGTGTACCAATTCCTGAGTGCCTTGGTGTGTCAGCGCACTGATTTGGAAGAGACGCGGGGTTTCCATGTCGAATTGGAAGCGGTCGTCGGGTTTGGGGTAGTCCCAGCCGATGGCTTCGAGGAAGGCGGCGGTGCGTGCTTGGGCTTCTTCTTCGTCGAGCATGTCGAGTTTGTTCAGCACCAGCCAGCGCGGTTTGCCGTAGAGTTCTTCGTCGTATTTGCGCAATTCGTTGATGATAGCGAGGGCCTCTTCGGCGGGATTGACGGCTTCGTCGAAGGGCGCCAAATCGACGACGTGCAACAGCAGGCCGGTGCGCGATAAGTGTTTGAGGAAACGGTGGCCTAGGCCTGCGCCTTCTGCCGCGCCTTCAATCAGGCCGGGAATGTCGGCCATGACGAAGCTGTGGTTTTCGTCGATGCGCACGACGCCTAAGTTCGGATGCAGGGTGGTGAAGGGGTAGTTGGCGATTTTGGGACGTGCGGCGGATACGGCGGTAATCAGGGTGGATTTACCGGCGTTGGGCATGCCTAACAAGCCGACATCGGCGAGGACTTTAAGCTCGAGTTGCAGGGAGCGGGTTTCGCCTTCTTCGCCGGGCGTGGATTGTTTAGGGGCGCGGTTGATGGACGATTTGAAGTGGATATTGCCTAAGCCGCCTTTGCCGCCTTTGGCGAGGCAGACGCGCTGGCCGTGGTGGGTGAGGTCGGCAACGATTTCGTCTGTATCGAGGTCGCGGATAAGGGTGCCGACGGGCATTTTGAGGACGATGTCGTCCGCACCTGCGCCGTAGCGGTCGGAGCCGTGGCCTTTTTCGCCGTTTTTGGCTTGGTAGCGTTTGACGAAGCGGTATTCGACGAGGGTGTTGGTGTTTTCGTCGGCTTCCGCCCATACGCTGCCGCCTTTGCCGCCGTCGCCGCCGTCAGGGCCGCCGCGGGGCACGAATTTTTCGCGGCGGAAACTGGTTGCGCCATTACCGCCTTTGCCTGCGGCGACTTCGATTTTTGCTTCGTCGATGAATTTCATGGTGTTCTCTTGTATTTTGAGTTTCAGACGACCTTTTGCGTCTGAGGTCGTCTGAAAAATGGGAATGGGGGATATTATAAGGGATATGGGGGATGTGCGCCCGTTTCTCTGTCCGACTTGATTTTTTGCCTGATTTTTTGTGAAAACAGCCGTCCTGAAATCGCGGTTTCGGACGGCTGTCTGCTTTTTGGGGATTATTTGGCAGTTTTTTGTTCTTCGCGTACTCTGTCTGCAAGCAGGTCTATGGTTTTCATACCTGTTTCCCAGTCTGCAAATTCGACTTTGTATTTGCCGCCGACGATAACGGTGGGGGTGCCGTCGATTTTGTAGGTATTGGTCAGCTCCGCCATTTTGTCTGCGCGGGTTTGGCTTTCGGGAGATTCGTAGGCAGCGAGGACTTTTTTGCCGTCAAAAGCGGTTTGCTCGTTCAACCATTTTTTGAGGACTTCCGGGTCTTGCAGTTTGATTTGCCGGTTGACCATGGCGTCAAAAATATGGCTGTTTGCAATATCTTTGGTGTCGGCGGCCGCCATATCGACAGCGGCAGCAAGGCGTGCCAATGGTTTCATCTCATCACCCCAGACGACGTGTTCGGTACGAAGGTAGGTGTCGTCTTTGAAGGTTTTGGCGTGTTTGCTCAAAACGGGCTCGAGGTGGGCGCAGTGTGGACAGAAGTAGCCGAAAAATTCGAGGACTTCGACTTTGCCTGCCTGCTGTTGGGGAATAGGTGTGCTGAGTGTGGTGTAGTTAAGCCCCTCAACTAAAGCGACAGGTGCAGCGGAAGCTGCTGATGCTGCGGGCGCGCTGTCGGCAGGGACGCTGGTTTGGGCTTTGTTGTCGCAGGCGGTCAGGGCAAGCAGGGCGGCGGTAAGCGCCAAGGCTTTCAGTTTCATGTTTACTCCGTGATAGTTTGGTTAAATGGGGGATTTTATTGCATTTTGGCGGTTTGATATATGGTTTGATGCGAAAAAGACGGTTTCATGTAGGGAAATGATGGTTTCAGACGATGTTGAAAGAGGTCGTCTGAAAAAAGTGTTCTGTTCAATTCTGTCGTACAATACGCGCTTTCAGACGATGTCTGGACTTTTGAAGGAATAAAACGGATGAATTTGTTAGGGGCTTTGGCCAAGGTCGGCAGCTTGACGATGGTGTCGCGCATACTTGGATTTGTGCGTGATACGGTAATTGCCCGGGCGTTTGGTGCAGGCATGGCGACCGACGCCTTTTTTGTGGCGTTCAAACTGCCGAACCTGCTGCGCCGCGTATTTGCGGAAGGGGCGTTTGCACAGGCTTTCGTGCCGATTTTGGCGGAATATAAGGAAACGCGTTCGAAAGAGGCGACGGAGGCGTTTATCCGCCATGTGGCGGGGATGCTGTCGTTTGTCCTGGTGATCGTTACCGCGCTGGGCATTCTTGCCGCGCCTTGGGTAATTTGGATTTCCGCGCCCGGTTTTTGCCAAGGAGGCGGACAAATTCCAGCTTTCCATCGATTTGCTGCGGATTACGTTTCCTTATATCTTATTGATTTCTTTGTCTTCCTTTGTCGGTTCGATACTGAATTCTTATCATGAGTTCAGCATTCCTGCGTTTACGCCGACGTTTTTGAATATTTCTTTTATCGTATTCGCACTGTTTTTCGTGCCGTATTTTGATCCGCCCGTTACCGCGCTGGCTTGGGCGGTCTTTGTCGGCGGGCTTTTGCAGCTTGGCTTCCAACTCCCTTGGTTGGCGAAACTGGGCTTTTTGAAACTGCCCAAATTGAATTTTAAAGATGCGGCGGTCAACCGCGTGATGAAACAGATGGCGCCTGCGATTTTGGGTGTGAGCGTGGCGCAGATTTCTTTGGTTATCAACACGATTTTCGCTTCTTATCTGCAATCGGGCAGCGTTTCGTGGATGTATTACGCCGACCGACTGATGGAGCTGCCCAGTGGTGTTTTGGGTGCTGCGCTCGGTACGATTTTGCTGCCGACTTTGTCCAAACATGCGGCCAATCGGAATAGGGAGCAGTTTTCCGGACTGCTCGACTGGGGTTTGCGCCTGTGTATGCTGCTGACCCTGCCGGCGGCGGTCGGGCTGGCGGTGTTGTCGTTCCCGTTGGTGGCGACGCTGTTTATGTACCGAGAATTTACGCTGTTTGACGCGCAGATGACGCAACATGCGTTGATTGCCTATTCTTTTGGTTTAATCGGCTTAATCATGATTAAAGTGTTGGCACCCGGTTTCTATGCGCGGCAAAACATCAAAACGCCCGTCAAAATTGCCATCTTTACGCTTGTTTGCACGCAGTTGATGAACCTTGCATTTATCGGTCCTTTGAAACACGTCGGGCTTTCGCTTGCCATTGGTTTAGGCGCGTGTATCAATGCGGGATTGTTGTTTTACCTGTTGCGCAAACATGGTATTTACCGACCCGGTAAAGGGTGGGGGAGTTTTCTGGGTAAAATGCTGCTGTCGCTTGTCGTGATGGGCGGCGGATTGTGGGCGGCGCAGGCTTATCTGCCGTTTGAGTGGGTGCATGTCGGCGGTTTGCGTAAAGCAGGGCAGTTGTGCATCCTGATTGCGATAGGCGGCGGTTTGTATTTCGTTTCGCTGGCTGCGTTGGGTTTTAGACCGAGAGATTTCAAGCGGGTGGAAACGCACTGAATCGGAAGCATGGAAAGGTCGTCTGAAAACCGGATGCATAGGTTGGAAAGCTTGTCCCTTATTTCCCAGATGGTATGTTATAAAAAAATTATTAGTGTCTTTAATATTAAACTTGAAACTTAAAGACGCCGTAAATGTCTATTTTTAGTCGTTTACCTACTCAGCAGGATGCAGATTTATGTCGATAACTGTTTCATTAATTGTCCCCGTCTATAATGGCGGAAAGTTCGCGGCAGGTTTGTGCCGTCATTTTGCAGGTCTGCATAAGGCTGTCGAAGGGATGGAATTTATTGTTGTAAACGACGGCTCTACCGATGATACATCGGCTCAGTTCAGGCAGTTTTTTAATGAACATCCCGAATTACGGGCGCAGTTGATTGATACGCCCAACGGCGGAGTCAGCAGGGCGCGCAATATCGGTTTGTCTAAAGTGCGCGGGGAGTATGTGATGTTTATGGATCACGACGACAATATTGATCCGCCACTTTTGACAGGTTTGGTTGAAAAAATGAAGCATTCCGATGCGGATATGCTCCAATTCAATGTCGATGCGCGCTATCCCGCCAATGAAGACGAGGTTATCGGTTTGGCGGATTATATGGACCGCTATCTGTTTTGGTCGTGCGTTTGGTCGTATATCTACAAACGCAGCCTGTTGGAAAAAGCGGGGCTGAAATTTATCGAAGGCATGAAATATTTGGAAGACGGCGTATTTTTGACCGAGTATTTTTTGCAATGCCAAACCGTCATTGCCAGCAATACCGTTGTTTATGATTATGTCGACAACCCCGAATCCGCCATGCGCAGCAAGCGTACGCCCGAGCAGACGAAGAAATACCTCGACGACATCGGTTTGGCAGTAAGGGAATATACGCGCCTGCTCGCTACACCGGGACAGCCGCCCAAAGTTGTCCGCAGGTTATTGGAAATACGGGATTCCTTCCAATTCATCCATTTGGTTTCGATGCTTAAAAGCGGTGTTTCTACGGACGAACTGTTCCGCAGGCTGGAAGAAAACGGCTACGATTTCCGAATGGCGGGCTATCCCAGCAAATTCAACCGCCGCCGCGACGTACGCCTTTTGTGCCATGTATTCCGCAGCCGTTTGTTGTTAAAGCTTCTGGCGGCTTCCAAGATAATGGCGAAAGATTGACAGACTCAAAAAGGTCGTCTGAAAACCAATA
>NZ_AEPF01000012.1 GCF_000193735.1 Neisseria sicca 4320 | reverse complement strand
CAACAATGAAAGGAAACTTGGTGGGTGATGACGGAGTCGAACCGCCGACATTCTGCTTGTAAGGCAGACGCTCTACCAACTGAGCTAATCACCCTTGTCGCTGCGTTTGCGAAGACGCTATTAAATCAAAAAAGCATCCGCTGCGCAAGCTTTATTTTTCAGTAGATCAGATATTTCCTTGTAAACTCCAGTTTTCAAAAGAAATAATTCTCTCCTGCCTACCTGCAACGACTAAAATATCATTCGGTTGCAGCTGCAAATCCAAGTCTGGGTTTTCTATTCTGCTTGTATTTCGGCGGATGAATAGCAGTTTGATACCTGCGTGGTCCAAAGGCAAATCACGGATGGTCTTGCCGATGGCGTGGGCTTCGCCTGTCAGAGGGAAGGCGTGGCGGCATATCGATTTACCTTCTTCGTCAAAACCGTTTTCATCATCGCTGCCGACAAACAAGCCTTCCAGAGAGGCGTAGCGGCTGTGTCGGATGTTGGCAATGGTTTGATAAACATGGTTGAAGGTCGCACCATTACCCAGCATGGCGTAGCTTGCCAGTACCAAGCTGGTTTCTTTGGTATCGGATACAGCTTCTTCCGCGCCCATATCCGTGAAGGTTTTGACGTAATCGTCATTGGTCGCGCGAACATACACAGGCATGCTCGGATGCAGAGACATGATGTTATCAAGAACATGCTGGGTTTCGTGCATATTGTTCAGGGTAATGACCACCATTTTGGCGCGTTCCAAACCTGCCGCCTCCAAGACTTCGCGCCGTTTGGCATCGCCGAATGAGACCGGTTCGCCGGCATTGCGTGCCACCTGAACCCTAGCGATATCAAGGTCGAGGGCGAAGAAGGGGATGTTTTCCTGAGATAAGACGCGTCCGACGGTTTGACCGCCGCGTCCGAAACCGATAATCAGGACGTGGTCGGATTTGCTCATGGTTTCCACCAACATGCTGTGCAAATCCAATGCCTTCATGTCCCAGCTTGATTTGACAAAACGGCTGACAATGGCATCGCTGCTGCCTAAAATAAATGGTGCAATAATCATGGACAACAGAATTGCTGCCGTAGCTGCCTGCTCCAGCTCAGGCGACACCATATTGATTTTGCTGGAGATGTTCAACATCACAAAGCCAAATTCGCCACCTTGTGCCAAATAGAGGGCTGTTTTCAAGCTATCCGCAATCGGATGCTTCATATGCAAAGCGATGAAAAAGACAACCAATGCTTTCAATACCAGCAGAATTGCCAGCAAAATCAGAATCTGCTGCCAGCCGCCGATTAGTGCCTGTATATCCAGTTTCATGCCGACTGTAATAAAGAAGAAGCCGAGCAAAATATCGCGAAACGGGCGGATGTCGTCTTCCACCTGAAAACGGTATTCCGTTTCCGAAAGCAGCATACCGGCGACGAATGCACCCAATGCCATCGACAAGCCTTCCAGTTCAGTCAGATAAGCTACGCCCAAGGTTACCAGCAGGACGTTGATCATAAACAATTCAGACGACTTGCGTTTGGCGACCATTCTGAACCAGCGCGACATTATCTTGCTGCCGATAACGAACAACACACCCAGCGTGACCAGCATTTTCAATCCGGCAAGACCCAGCGCGACCCACAGACTGCCTTCTTCGCCATTGCCCGACAACGCAGGAATCAGGATCATCAACGGTACAACGGCAATATCTTGCATCAATAAGACGCCCATCGCCATTTGACCGTGCGGCTGTCCCAACTCGGTTTTTTCGGACAGAATGCGGCTGACAATTGCCGTGGACGACATGGTCATTGCCCCGGCTGCGGCAAACGCCCAATTAAAGTTGACGCCCATCAGCATCAAAATGCCGATAATCGACAACATGGTCACAATGACCTGCAAGCCGCCCAGTCCGAACACCAAACGGCGCATGGCTTTGAGCTTGGGCAGGGAAAATTCGAGACCGATACTGAACATCAGGAATACGATACCGATTTCACCTAAATAATCAGTGGCATGGCCTTGCGGAATCAGCTTCAACATACCCGGACCGGCGATAAAGCCGACCAAAAGATAACCGAGCATGGAAGGGATATTGAATTTACGGCAATAAATCACCGTAATGACGGAAACGAGAAGGACGATAACGATGGGGGCGAGGGAAAAAGTTTCGTGCATAGAGCGGGCGGCCTTGATGTTTGTTGGGAAATGACTGTTTTATTTATAACAGGCCGTCCGAGCGGACGCGGAATAACATTCCGGCATTGTCGGGACGGAGCAGAGATATTGTATCAAAAAACCCTGTAAAATAATGTTCCTACGCGATAAATAATACCGAATAAATGAACATTTCGGATATTTCTGTTTCAGACGACTTACCAAATAAACTTTTATTCTCTCAATAAAATAAACATTAATAGGACATCCTCTATGCCCCCTACCCTTTGTCCATGTTCCCCTTCTCTCCCCTACTCTGAATGCTGCCACCCCTTCCATACTCATCAAACTCATCCGCAAACTGCCGAAAAACTTATGCGCTCAAGATACAGTGCCTATGTGTTACATAATATTGGTTATATCGTTGCCACCACAGTTCCCTCCCAGCAAAATCTGCTGAATCAAGAAGAAATGCAGCAATGGAGCCAAGGAATCCTTTGGCTGGGATTAGAAGTAATCCACCATATCCTCATCGGCAAACGCCACACCCAAGTTGAATTCAATGCCCATTTTCAACATGGAGCTGAAACGGCATGTCATCATGAACTATCTACATTCGTCAATATTGACGGATACTGGTACTTTATTGATCCAACCGTTCCGCTCCCGACAATGAAGCAAGCCTGCATCTGCGGTTCAGGAAAAAAATTCAAGGCATGCTGCGGACAATTTTTCAAATAAGGCAGGATACAAAATCACAAAGGTCGTCTGAAAAATATATTTCAGATGACCTTTTCATCTTCATAAGGCAACATAAAAACTTAGATAAAAAAACCATTCATACCAAGGGAGAAGTATGAATGGCCAATACATTGCGGGAAAACGTCTTACTTGCTGCACCGCCCAAAAGGGATAAAAGAGCGGTGTGTGTCAGCACTTTGCATTATATAAGCCTTAGTATTAAATGCTGTTAAGAAGTGAAATTTTTTGAATAAATTGCTCAGAATATAAGATAGGCGTTAGTTTATTTGGATAAACGGTATATTTTCTATTATTCATATTGGTTAATTTACAACACTTCATTAAATGTAGCTTCATGAAATTAAAATTCACAGCAGCATCCCAAACATTCGTATTACATACCTGCATCTTAAAAAAAGGCATCTCCTACTTATTGAAATCCATTTTCTGGAGAGGGTTTCATTATTCTTTTAATAGTTTCAATACTTAGATGTCACGAGCTTCACAACAAAAAAGCCCTGCATTGCAGGGCTTTTTTGAGATTCCAAAGCAAATTAACGTTTGGAGAATTGTTTTGCGCGGCGTGCTTTGCGCAGACCTGGTTTTTTACGTTCAACTTCACGAGCGTCGCGAGTAACGAAACCGGCTTGAGACAAGGCAGGTTTCAGCGCGGCGTCGAAGTCGATCAGGGCGCGGGTAATGCCGTGACGGATCGCGCCGGATTGACCGGTTTCACCGCCGCCGATAACGTTGACTTTGATGTCGAACGCTTCAGCGTTTTCAGTCAGAACCAAAGGTTGGCGAACAACCATGCGGCTGGTTTCGCGAGCGAAGAATTCGTCAACGGGACGACCGTTTACGATGATTTGGCCGGTACCTTTAGTCAGGAATACACGAGCCACTGAACTTTTGCGGCGGCCTGTGCCGTAGTAGTATTTACCGTTCATGTCGTGTCCTTATTTCAATTCCAAAACTTTGGGTTGTTGTGCAGCATGGGCGTGTTCCGCACCAGCGTACACTTTCAGTTTTTTGATCATTGCGTAACCCAATGGACCTTTAGGCAACATGCCTTTTACAGCTTGTTCCAAAGCGCGGCCCGGGAATTGCTCTTGCATTTCGCGGAAAGTACGCTCGTAGATACCGCCGGGGAAACCGGAGTGACGGAAGTATTTTTTGTCTTCGAATTTGGCGCCGGTTACACGCAGTTTGTCCGCGTTGATGACGATGATGTAGTCGCCGGTGTCAACGTGGGGGGTGTATTCAGGTTTGTGCTTGCCACGCAGACGGTGTGCGACTTCGGCTGCAACGCGACCCAGAACTTTGTCTTGGGCGTCGATAACGAACCATTCGCGCTTCACCTCGTGGGGTTTCGCTGAAAAGGTTTTCATAGTGGAAATCCAGATAGATATAGAAAGTTGTGAATTTTAAAGATGGGATTGGCTTTTGTCAATCGGATTGGGGGCGTCTGAAAGTGTTTTTTCTATGATGGCGGTTTTATGCATAGGGAGATGTTGTTTTTAAGCTGGAAAACATTACTGATGATTCAAAATATCGGGATGTGTTTTCAATTTTATGCTTGATTTTCAGACGACGTCGGAGCCGATGATAAATGAAAGCCATGCCTCACGGGCATGGCTTGATATGGGGAATCCCCGCGAGAGCCGTTTTGGCTGAATCCGCTTGAACCTTGTTGACAAGGCGGTCACCTCGGGCAGCTTCGGGTGCATCTAAGAATAGACACTCGCGCCCACTGCAACTCCCGGCAACCTTAAGCGAACTTATTGGTTCAAAGGAATATATGCCTTCGCGGACACCGCAGGGAAAAAGAAAAATCAGTTTTGTTCCAACCGCGCCAAAGCTTTTTGGCAGGCGTTGTTCATGTCAGTTATTTTACGCTCAAATTCGCCTATTGCCAAATCGTCTTTGAGTGTAATTTTAAGGAGATCGTGGACAACATTGAGCGCGGTCATAATGGCAATTTTATCGCTGCCGACAATGCGTCCGCTCTCTTTGATGGCGGCACTTTTTTTGTTGAGCATATCAACGGCTTGGAGCAGGGTATCTTTTTCTTCACTTGGGGTGTTGATGGTAAAATTGACATTCATGATGTCGAGGCTGACTTGTTCGATACTCATGGCGTGTCCTTATGATTGCGTTTCTTGCGGCAGGCGGGAAATGAGCTGGCGGATTTTTTCTGCAGTCCGCTCCAATGCGCTGCGGTATTGTTCTTTTTCGGCATTAAGATTGTCGATTTTGCCTTGAAGGTCTTCTTTGAGTTTGCCGACTTGCACGAGCAGTGCTTCGCTCAATTCGTCAACGGCGGCTTCGTGTTCGCGCTTTTGTTGTTCATGCTCGAGCTTGAGGCGGTCGATTTCTTCATTAAGGCGGCGGTTTTCACCAACAAGGGTTTCAAATTTTTGGACCAGCTGGTAAACGCTGACTTCCAAGGTGTCGAGTGATTGATTCATGTATAGGCTTCCGTATTGCTGCATGGTGGCAGGCGGTCAGGATATTAGGATGATGATGCAGGGATGTCAATCGCTGCCGAATCTTGAGGTCGTCTGAAACCTTTTGGCTTGATGTTTTCAGACGACCTTTACCGTTCGGTCTTACTCAAAGCGCGCGCTGCGCTCCATGAGTCTTTCTGCAACTTGTTGCGGGGTCATTTCCTTGCGGATGAGTTGCAACAGGGTTTGGGTGATGGGCATGTCGATTTGGTATTTCACAGCAGTGTTAAACACTTCTTCGATGGTGCTGACACCTTCGGAAACATGGCCGATTTCCACCAACACTTGATGCAGTTCTTTGCCTTCTGCCAAACCCAAACCGACACGGCGGTTGCGCGAAAGCGCGCCGGTACAGGTCAGGATAAGGTCGCCGATGCCGGCAAGCCCCATCATGGTTTTGGGCTGCGCACCCATAGCCATGGCAAGGCGGGTAATCTCGGCGAGACCGCGCGTAACCAGTGCCGCACGCGCATTGAGTCCGTATTCGAGGCCGTCGGAAAGGCCGGTAGCAATTGCCATCACATTCTTGACAGCCCCGCCGACAGCCACGCCGATCACGTCCGTACTGCCGTAAAGGCGCATTACGTTGGTGTTGAGCTGCGGCACCAATTCCTCAATCCACTCCTGATTTTCCGAGGCGATGACCACGGCGCAAGGCAGTTGTTTGGCGAGTTCTTGGGCAAAGCTCGGACCTGACAACACGCCGATTTTTTTGTTCTCAGGCAATACTTCTTTCAATACTTGGAAGGTCAACAGCCCTGTATCTTGTTCAAAGCCTTTGCAGGCAGCGAGAACGGGAACGTGGTCGGCATTGTATTGTTTGAGAAGTTCCGCGCTGCTTCTCAAACCCGCGACAGAAGTTACGACAAGGACGAGTTCGCTGTCTTTGAGCGCATCACCCAAATCGGCGTAAACGGTTAAGGATTCAGGGAAAGGGAAACCGGGCAGGCCGCGTTTGTTTTCACGTTCTGCCTGCAATGTACGGACTTGTTCGGGATTGCGTGTCCAAAGGGCGACTTCGTTGCCGTGGCTGGCAAAGTGCAGGGCAAGGGCTGTACCCCAAGAACCTGCGCCGATGACGGTGATTTTCATTGTATGTCTTCCAACGGTAAATTGTCGTTTAATTTAAACCAATCGGCTTGGCAGTGCAAGCGATAGAGACCTATTCAACATGAAAAACGCATGAAGGCGCAGGCGGCTATCACATATATTGCCTATCGCTATTGAAAAATTGATGTTGATTTACCGCAAAGGTCGAACCGTACTTACCGTCTATACTCCACGGATAAAAAAGCCGGACATATTAAACGGACGCAAATAAAACAAAATACCACTCCCTATGTTCGTCCGCCATCCATCACGGCAATTAACGGAAACGGTACTTATTCATAATAATATCCACTACAAAAAGGAACACGCCATGAACTACCGCAACACCCGACTACTCCTGTCGCTTGCCGTTTTATCCGCATTGGCCGCCTGTGGCGGACAAGAAAGCAAGGAACAAAAACCTGCTTCCGCACCGACCGAGGCCTCTGCCGTTCAAACGACCCCTGACGCAGCTTCAGCTGCCTCAGCAGCGTCCCAAGCTGCCGTTGACAGCAATGCCTCTCCTGAAGATCAAGAATTGCTCAAACGCGCGCAAGGCATCTTCAAACCGCTGCCAAGCGCCGAAGAAATGCAGAAACTGCGCCCGTTTACCGAAGAACAGGTCAAACTCGGCCATCAATTATGGTATGAGCCCCGCCTCTCCAAAGGCAACACCGTAAGCTGCAACTCCTGCCACAACCTCGCCACCGCAGGCGTGGACAACCTGCCGACCAGCCAAGGTCATAAAGGACAGTTCGGCGGACGCAACTCCCCGACCGCGTTAAACGCCGCCCTGCTCGGCATGCAGTTCTGGGATGGCCGTGCGGCTGACGTTGAAGAACAAGCCGGCGGACCGTTGGTGAACCCAGTGGAAATGGCAAACGACTCGCAAGAAGCAGCCACTGCCAAAATTGCCAAAATCCCCGAATATCAAGAACTGTTTAAAACCGCCTTCCCTGAAGACGGCGCAGTTTCCTTTAAAAACATCACCACCGCACTGGGCGCATTCGAACGCACCCTGCTGACGCCGACCAAATGGGATGACTACCTCAAAGGCAACGTCAACGCCCTGACCGAACAAGAGCGCAAAGGCGTGCGCGCCTTTATGGACAGTGGCTGTATCGCCTGCCACAGCGGCGTCAACCTCGGCGGCACAACTTTCCAAAAATTCGGTTTGGTTCAAGGTCCTTACTGGAAATTCATTGAAGATCCGAAACAAGACAAAGGTCGTGCCGACGTAACCAAAAAAGCTGAAGACGAATTCTTCTTCCGCGTACCAGGCTTGCGCAACGTCGCCAAAACTTATCCGTATTTCCACAACGGCAGCGTTTGGGAATTGGATAAAGCCGTTACCATCATGGGTAAAGCGCAGCTGGGTAAAGACCTGACTCCGGAAGAAACCGAAAACATCGTTACCTTCCTGAAAACACTGTCCGGCAGCGTTTCAGAATCTGCCCGCACCGTACCCGAACTGCCTTTGTCTGCTCCGATGGAATCCCATCCGAACAACAAATAAGCGGTCGATTTAGGGTAGCGGAACCCGTTATCCTAAATTTGTGCCATACCAAACGTCGTCTGAATAAAGTTGTCCTGCTTTTCAGACGACGTTTCGATTTATGGAAACGCAATATAGCTATCCCTTAGATATTCAAGCCATCATTCCTTAAAATACCGATGTCAGCCCTGTTAAGATTTCCAATAAACCCCTATCGTGGTTTATAATCCTTCTCTTACGAAACAGGGGTGCTGCCTGATGTTCAGGCGGCTGAGAAATACCCTTTACACCCGATCGGGATAATACCTGCGTGGGGAGTTTTCACGGATTCTGTCTTTCAGACGACCTTTTTTGATATGGGGTCGTCTGAAAAAGCAAAACGCTCCTGTTTCTTATTTTCAAACGAGAAAACAGGAGCATTTTTTATGACTACGCCAAAGAAAACCGCCAAAACCTCCGGCAACGAAGCGCGCGAGCTTGCCGACTTGAGCGAAGACATCGGCATCCGCTTCAAATATCCGAACTCGGAGCGCGTGTATCTGCAAGGCAGCCGCGACGACATCCGCGTGCCTTTGCGCGAAATCCGTCAGGACGACACCTACACGGCGCAAGGCACGGAAGCCAATCCGCCGATTCCCGTCTATGACACCAGCGGCGTGTACGGCGATCCGGCGGCACACATCGATCTGAAACAAGGTCTGCCGCACGTCCGCACCGCATGGCTGGACGAACGCGGCGATACCGAAATCCTGCCCAAGCTCTCCAGCGAATATGGCATCGAACGCGCACACGATCCGCAAACCGCCCATCTACGTTTCAACCAAATCACCTGCCCGCGCCGCGCCAAAGCAGGACGTAACGTAACCCAGCTCCATTACGCCCGCCAAGGCATCATCACGCCCGAAATGGAATTCGTCGCCATACGCGAACGCATGAAGCTGGACGAGCTTTTAAAACGACCCGAATACGCCAAGCTCTTGAAACAACACGCAGGGCAAAGTTTCGGCGCGAACATCCCGACCCATCCCGACCAAATCACACCCGAATTCGTGCGCCAAGAAATCGCCGCCGGACGCGCGATCATCCCCGCCAACATCAACCACCCCGAACTCGAACCGATGATTATCGGCCGCAACTTCCGCGTCAAAATCAACGGCAACTTGGGCAATTCCGCCGTCACCTCCAGCCTGACCGAAGAAGTCGAAAAAATGGTGTGGTCGCTGCGTTGGGGCGCGGATACGATTATGGATTTGTCCACCGGCGCGCACATCCACGAAACGCGCGAATGGATTATCCGCAACGCCCCCGTCCCCATCGGCACGGTGCCCATCTATCAGGCTTTGGAAAAAACCGGCGGCATTGCCGAAGATTTGACTTGGGATTTGTTCCGCGACACCTTAATCGAACAGGCGGAACAAGGCGTGGACTATTTCACCATACACGCAGGCGTGTTGCTTCGTTATGTGCCGATGACCGCCAACCGCCTCACCGGCATCGTATCGCGCGGCGGCTCCATCATGGCGAAATGGTGCCTCGCCCATCACAAGGAAAACTTCCTCTACACGCATTTCGACGAAATCTGCGAAATCATGAAAGCCTACGACGTCTCGTTCAGCCTCGGCGACGGCCTGCGCCCCGGCTGCATTGCTGATGCCAACGACGAATCCCAATTCGCCGAATTGCACACCTTGGGCGAATTGACCGCCAAAGCGTGGAAACACGACGTACAAGTGATGATCGAAGGCCCCGGCCATGTGCCGCTGCAACGCGTCAAAGAAAACATGACCGAAGAGCTGCAACACTGCTTTGAAGCGCCTTTCTACACCCTCGGCCCGCTCGTTACCGACATCGCCCCCGGCTACGACCACATCACTTCGGGCATAGGCGCGACCAATATCGGCTGGTACGGCACCGCCATGCTCTGCTACGTTACCCCAAAAGAGCATTTGGGACTACCCGACAAAGAAGACGTGCGCACCGGCATCATCACCTACAAACTCGCCGCCCACGCCGCCGATCTCGCCAAAGGCTGGCCGGGCGCGCAGTTGCGCGACAACGCTCTGAGCAAAGCGCGTTTCGAGTTCCGCTGGCGCGACCAATTCCGCCTCAGCCTCGACCCCGAACGCGCCGAGAGCTTTCACGACGAAACCCTGCCCGCCGAAGGCGCGAAAATCGCCCACTTCTGCTCAATGTGCGGTCCCAAATTCTGCTCGATGAAAATCACGCAGGAAGTACGCGACTACGCCGACAAGCAAAAAGCCCAGCAGCGGGGTATGGAAGAAAAAGCGGTAGAGTTTGTGAAGAAAGGGGCTAAGATTTACAGTTGATAGAAAGGTCGTCTGAAAAGTTTTCAGACGACCTTTGGGTTTTATTGGAAACCTGAAATTTTGGGCATATAGTGGATTAACTTTAAACCAGTACGGCGTTACCTCGCCTTAGCTCAAAGAGAACGATTCTCTAAGGTGCTGAAGCACCAAGTGAATCGGTTCCGTACTATCTGTACTGTCTGCGGCTTCGTCGCCTTGTCCTGATTTAAAGTTAATCCACTATATAAACCAATCTGCTCCATTTTTGACGGAGCTCCTATCCTCCGCAGCTATTCTAAGACAGGTGGAAATTCATCAAAAATTCCAAGAAACAGGTATTTGAAAAAGGCTTCCGAAATTCAAAAATAAATTCCCGCCACAATCTGTCCTTACGCAGGCAAAGACTGAAATGCCGACTGATGACAGGTATGGTATGAAAAACCAAATGAACCGGCTAAGCCGACCTTTAAAACCACTCAAGCTGACACAAACAAAAAAGCTGTATTCCTTAAGAAATACAGCTTTTTCAATATCACGATAAACTCGGATTATTCTTCAGAACCGGTGTAAGGACGGATGCTGACAGTTTTGCGGTTCAGCGCGCCTTTGGTTTTGAATTCAACATAACCGTCAACTTTGGCGAACAAAGTGTGGTCTTTGCCCATGCCTACGTTGTCGCCGGCGTGGAATTTGGTACCGCGTTGGCGGACGATGATGGAACCTGCCGGAATCAGCTCGCTGCCGTAGGCTTTTACGCCCAGGCGTTTGGCTTCTGAATCGCGACCGTTGCGGGTGCTGCCGCCTGCTTTTTTACTTGCCATTTGTAATACTCCTAAGTTTCAAAAATTAGGCGATTGCCACGATTTCGATTTGGGTGAAATTTTGGCGATGGCCTTGGCGTTTTTGGTAGTGTTTACGGCGGCGCATTTTGAAAATGCGTACTTTCTCGCCGCGACCATGGGCTACTACTTTAGCTGTTACTTTTGCGCCTTCGATAAAAGGAGCGCCAACTTTTACAGATTCGCCGTCAGCAATCATCAAAACTTCGGTCAGTTCGATTTGGCTGTCGAGTTCGGCTGGTATCTGTTCTACTTTCAATTTTTCGCCAACGGCAACTTTATATTGTTTGCCGCCGGTTTTTACGACCGCGTACATACTCAACTCCATGAGAATTATGGTTAATATTCCGCACACCATTGTGTGAAACACGGCATTCTATTGCTATTTACCTGTTTTGTCAAAGTTTATTTCATTTGTAGGGGTAAAGTTGTCTGAAAGATGTGTCAAACGGGCTTTGCTGCTATAATCGCGCGCTGGATTGCCGATATTTTTATGCGGCAATATTATTTCCGCCTTATACCCAACCCATTATTTATACGGCAAACCTACTTCGTTTTGCTGACTGAGAATGTGTTATGCTCGAAAACCTGCCTTATTTCCAACGTCATTTGCCTGAAGACCTTTCGCGGGTCAACGAGGTGATCAACCAAGCGGTTCAGTCTGATGTCGCGCTGATTTCGCAAATCGGTACTTATATTATCAGCGCCGGCGGTAAGCGTCTGCGCCCGATTATGACAATTTTGGCAGGCAAGTCGGTCGGTTATGATGGGGATAAATTGTATGCTTTGGCGGCAATGGTGGAATTTATCCACACTTCGACTTTGCTGCACGACGATGTGGTCGACGAAAGCGATTTGCGCCGCGGACGCGAAACGGCGAATAATCTGTTCGGCAACGCGGCGGCGGTGTTGGTCGGCGACTTTTTATATACGCGCGCTTTCCAGTTGATGGTTGATTCCGGCAGTATGCGCATTTTGGAAGTCATGGCGGATGCAACCAATATTATTGCCGAAGGCGAGGTCATGCAGTTGATGAACATCGGCAATACTGACATCACCGAAGCACAATATGTTCAAGTGATTCAATATAAAACGGCCAAACTGTTTGAAGCGGCCGCGCAGGTTGGTGCGATTTTAGGTAATGCCTCTCCTGAGCATGAGCAGGCGCTGAAAGATTACGGCATGTATGTCGGTACGGCGTTCCAAATTATTGATGATGTTTTGGATTATTCGGGTGAGACCGAAGAAATCGGTAAAAACGTCGGCGACGATTTGGCAGAAGGCAAGCCGACTTTGCCGCTGATTTATCTGATGCGCAACGGGGCGAAACAAGTGGCGGACGATGTGCGCCACGCTTTGGAAAATGCGGACCGCAGCAGTTTCCAAAAAATCCATGATTATGTTGTCCATTCCGATGCGCTGACATATTCGATTTCCGAAGCACGAAAAGCCGTTGAGCAAGCAGTGGCTTCTTTAGCGGTATTGCCCGACAGCGAAGTCAAGCAGGCGATGATTCAGTTGGCTGAGGAATCATTGGCACGGGTCTCTTAAATCCGATGAATTTCAGCTTCGTCCCGATGTTTCTGGTAACGCTGATTTTTCTTGGTGTCGTCAGCAACAACAACTCCATTACGATTTCAGCAGCAATTTTGCTTTTAATGCAGCAGACTGCTTTGTCGCAATATATTCCTTTCGTGGAAAAACACGGCTTGCATTTTGGGATTATTTTGCTGACAATCGGGGTCTTAAGCCCGCTGGTTTCAGGAAAGGTTCAAATTCCGCCGCTGTCGGAGTTCGTCAATTTTAAAATGATTGCCGCCGTATTAATCGGCATCCTTGTTGCCTGGTTGGCAGGACGCGGCGTACCGCTGATGAGCGAACAGCCTGTTTTAGTAACAGGTCTTTTGATCGGTACGGTCATCGGTGTGGCGTTTATGGGCGGCATTCCGGTCGGCCCGCTGATTGCCGCAGGATTATTATCGTTTATTGCAGGAAAAGTTTAACACGCTCGCCATAGTTCAACGGATAGAACGTATGCCTCCTAAGCGTAAAATACAGGTTCGATTCCTGTTGGCGAGGCCATTACTGCAAAACATGTCGCATTGAATACCCACCATCTGTAATCCGGCATTACCGAATTCTTGATTTACATTAAGACCAAAGTAAAATTTTCTCTGGTTATTTACATCCTTCTTTTTTCTCCATCTATTTTGCTATAATCACACCCAGTTCTCTTTTTCAGACGACCTTATCCCAAGATTCCCTGAAACCTCCATTCCATTAAATACAAAGGATGCCTTATGAGCTTACACAGCGATATTCTCGTCGTAGGTGCGGGACCGGCAGGACTCAGCTTTGCAGCCGAACTGGCCGGGAGCGGTTTAAAAGTTACTCTGATTGAAAAAAGTCCGCTTGAGGTTTTGCAAAATCCGCCTTACGACGGCAGGGAAATCGCCCTGACCCACCTGTCCCGCGAAATTATGCAACGCTTGGGCATGTGGGATTTGATTCCGAAAGACGAAATTTACCCCTTGCGCGATGCAAAAGTCTTGAACGGACAGTCCGATTACCAACTCCACTTCCCGCAACCGACCCAAGCGCGCGGCGAACCTGCCGACTGCTTAGGTTATCTGATTTCAAACCACAATATCCGCAAAGCCGCTTATGAAGTCGTATCCAAACTGGAAAACGTCACCATCCTGACCGGTACGGGCGTCAAAGAAGTCAAAACTTCCGAAGACGAAGCACAAGTCATCTTGGAAAACGGCGAAGTTTTGAGAGGGCGCCTACTCTTGGCAGCAGACAGCCGCTTCTCCCAAACCCGCCGACAACTGGGTATTTCCTCCGATATGCACGATTACAGCCGCACCATGTTCGTCTGCCGCATGAAGCATACCCTGTCCAACCAGCATACCGCTTACGAATGCTTTCACTACGGCCGCACCATCGCCCTGCTGCCCTTGGAAGAACACCTGACCAACACAGTCATCACTGTCGATAGCGACAAGGCAGACACCATCAAAAAAATGTCTCCCGAAGAATTGGCAGCCAGCGTCAAAGAGCAGCTCAAAGGCCGTTTGGGCGATATGGAATTGGTAAGCACCATTCACAATTACCCCTTAGTCGGCATGATTGCCCAACGCTTTTATGGCAAACGCAGCGCCTTAATCGGCGACGCTGCCGTAGGCATGCACCCTGTTACCGCACATGGTTTCAACTTAGGTCTATCCAGCGCGGACATCTTGGCAAAACTGATTCTCGAAGCGGAACAACGCGGCCAAGACATCGGCGCCGCCAGCCTGCTGGAAAAATACAGCACCAAGCATATGCTCCATGCCCAGCCGATTTACCTCGGCACCAATATGCTGCTGAAACTCTTTACCAATGAAACCGCTCCCGCCAAAATCCTGCGCGGCTTGGTACTGCGTGCCAGCAACAACTTCCCGCCACTGAAAAAACTGATTACCAAACAACTTACCGGCTAAAACTGACCGGCCAATCTGTTTAAACTCATCAAAAGGTCGTCTGAAACGCTTTGAACTGCACCCCAAAAGTTGGACACA
>NZ_AEPF01000013.1 GCF_000193735.1 Neisseria sicca 4320 | reverse complement strand
CTTCACCCCCCAACATCCGCATACCATGCGTCTCCCCATACACAGCTTAAAAATAAATTCTATTAATTACAACAAGTTGAAGAATTATTAATCAAATTTATCCATCAAGTATTGAAATTATTCGACTTTCTGCTTTAAACTTCGACGCATATATATTCAATATCCAGCGAAATACCGTCATGCAAACCGCTAAGCATTCAAACGCATTCTTCTATTGGTACCACACAAACGTGCGGTACTTTTTTGCGCTTGTCTGAAACAGACGGAAATGAACAGCAAAACAAGAGCCGCCCTGATTGAGCGGCTTTTTTTATACCCTTCGTGGCCGCCAATCCCAATAGATGCGAACAGTTGCAAATAAAATATAGGAAAAGCCATGAACCTCTCTGCAAATATCCAAAGACGTCCACAAACCCTCCACCGCTGCCATATGATTGTTGACGGCAACAGCCACAACGTATTTTCAGACGACCCCGTTCCCCAAACTTCTGGCCTTATCAGCGAGGCCTTGATTCCGCAAATCCGCTCTCTCGCCACATTGATTGCGGCCGAACGCCACGACTTCAATTGCAACAGTCCCGCCGTGTTTACGGAAGAAGCCGACTTCTTCGCCGCACGCATCCTGATTTTGGGTGTTCGCCGCTTCCATCTCGACATCACCCTGATGCCCATGCTCAAAACCGCCAATCAGCGCGCACAATCATTTGCCAAACACCATCATCTCCCCTTCTCCCCCGCTGAAATGCACATGAGCCTGCACGCCCGCCGCCCCGACAAACTGCTTATTATGGAAACCGAACACGAAGTAAAATCTCAAGGAAATATTGTTGCCGACAGTCTTGGTTTTGCAGCCAAACTCCCGAAACTCCCATTGTAAAAAAGAGCAACCTTGCTTGATAAATCCCTGAAAAACACCATATTGCAGACAGGCCACGCGCTTAGAACCACAACGCCGACTTGCATTAGACGGCATCAATGACAACCGACCAAGGAATCACACACCAATGAAAAAAATCATCGCCTTAGCCGCGCTCTCCGCTTTCGCCCTTGCCGCTTGCAAAGACAATACGCAAGTACAGCTTGAACAGCAGCAAAAACAAATCGAAGCCCTGCAACAACAATTGGCACAGCAAAACGGCCGGCAGGACAATACCGTTTACCAACTTACCCCTGAAGCCGTACAAGACACCATCCCTGCCGAAGCGCAAGCCAACGGCAACAACGGCCAACCCGTTACCGGTACAGACGGACAACAATATATTTACGACCAATCCACAGGAAGCTGGCTGCTTCAAAGCCTGATCGGTACAGCCGCAGGCGCGTTTATCGGTAACGCGCTGGCAAACAAATTCACCCGTGCGAACAATCAAAACAGCCCGATTGCACAGCGCGCACGTTCCCATTACTACCAAACTGCCCGTCCAAACGGCCGTACCAGCCAGCAATTGAATACCCGCAGCATTCCGGCTCAACAAGCACAACAACAGAAACGCTACCGCCAAAGCACCCAACGTCCGTCAAACTACCGCCGCCCGATGGGTCGGGGCTTCGGTCGTCGCCGTTAATCAGGTTAAATATGGTAAAAGGTCGTCTGAAACATTTTCAGACGACCTTTTTTAAAAGCAACCATTCCGGCTGACAGATTCCGTATCTCAATCTTTTTTATGTTCGATGTAAGCCTGATGCTTCGTATCCGAATCTTCACTCGTTACCGTATATTCGCCCTCAATCACATCATTATCTTGTGCCTTAGTTGAAAACGGCCGCTGCCCGAACATATTCCCATCCATATCAACTTGCACGACCGTGCGGCCTTTAAACGGCACGAACAGCAATAATGCCAATCCTGTCGAAATAAAGCCCGGACTCATCAGACACACTGCTGCCACAGCATAACGCATCGGCCACAGCATCTGATAGAGCGAAACTTTTCCTCCGCTGCGTATCGTCGCCCCTGCCAGCAAAATGCCGGATAGTCCGGTATTGCGCAGCATCAGCAAACCACATACAAAGCTTAAGACCATCAACAGCAACGCCACGCTGCCGCCAAGCCAGTCGGCAACCCAGACAATCGACATGATTTCCAAAAAAATCAAAACCAAAAAACCGATACCGAAAAATTGCATAATTACTGTTCCTTAATCTCTAAGCCGAAGCGATTCTGACCAATCCGTATTTATATTCGAAGCCATAGCGGATACTAACATAAAGATAAAATCCCTGCTTTCAAGCAAGAAAAATGTGAAAAACGGTAAGTATTTCCCACCTTTTCAAACTTAAGCCTATAGATATATCGATAAGATGTTTATTATCCAAATGTTTATCCTAATCCCGGCTGTTTGCCCGACAAAATCCGTGCATCCCTCCGAAAATTCCTCTATAATGCCTGCTCATTCGGAATGTAGCGCAGCCCGGTAGCGCACTTCGTTCGGGACGAAGGGGTCGGAGGTTCGAATCCTCTCATTCCGACCAAATATCAAAACCTGCTTTGATTTCATGATCAAAGCAGGTTTTTTCATATCGTGGTTTCGAGTATGAACACTGCCATTTTTATAGGGCAGAAAATGACAGTGATTTACTGATGTATCCAGCTATATCCCCTGTTTTATTTTCAGACTACCTTTATATTTATGGTTATCCTCTGAAAAATACGAATTGACTAGATATATCCACTATACTGCTTTTTGATATTTAGTTAAGAACCGTTAATCTGTTCGCGTATAATTTATAGTTTTCCCAACAAGGCAGCTGGTGTTTTATGTCTTCCAACCAACCCCGTCAAACTTGGTCCAACCGTTTGACTTATATCCTTACCGTTGCCGGCGCGACTGTCGGTTTCGGCGCAACGTGGCGTTTCCCGTATTTGGTCGGTGAAAACGGCGGCGGCGCGTATGTGTTTTTATTCTGTATCGCCATGTTTGTTATCGGTATTCCGATGATTTTGGTGGAAAACGTCATCGGTCGGCGCAAAGGTGTGAACGCGCTGGATGCGTTCGGCGGCTCGATGAACGGCAAGCCCTTCGCCAAAATTTGGAAACTGGTCGGCTGGATGGGCTTGCTCGGCGCGTTCGGCATTATGGCTTATTACATGGTACTCGGCGGCTGGGTCATCAGCTATATCGTTAATATTATTGGCGGAAATCTGGATATTTCCAGCCCTGTCAGCGGCGAAATAACGAAAAGCTTCTTTACCGAACACATCGAAAACAGCCCTTGGGAAATCGCGTTTTATACGCTGCTGTTTGTGGCGGTAAACCAATGGATTTTGGTCAAAGGCGTCATCGGCGGCATTGAAAAAGCGGCGAAATACCTGATGCCGCTGCTGTTTTTGTTCCTGATTGCCATGGTCGTGCGCAACGTTACCCTACCGGGCGCGATGGAAGGGATTACTTTCTATCTGAAGCCTGATTTCAACAAGATTACCGCCAAACTTTTCGTCTTTGTTTTGGGACAAGTATTTTTCGCCCTGAGCTTAGGGTTCGGCGTGATGATTACCTTGTCCAGCTATTTGGATAAAAACGAAAATTTGGTTCAAACGGCAGTCATTACGGCAATTACCAATACCATCATCGCCGTACTTGCGGGCTTTATGATTTTCCCGTCGCTCTTCAGCTTCGGCGTTGCGCCCAATTCCGGTCCGACTTTGGTGTTCCAAAGCCTGCCGATTGTGTTCTCGAATATGTGGGCGGGACCTGTATTCGCTGTGATTTTCTTCTCGCTGCTCCTGATTGCCGCGCTGACGACTTCGCTGACGATTTATGAAGTATTGATTACGACGATTCAGGAAAAAACCAAAATCCGCCGTACCGCCGCGATTACGATTGTATTGGTTGCTATCTTCATCTTCGGCAACATTCCGTCCATTTTAAGCTATGGTCCGTGGAAAGACGTTTCCGTGTTCGGTAAAAACATTTTCGATGCCTTTGACTATATCAGCGGCAACATCTTGTTTATGCTGACCGCGCTCGGCTCCGCGCTGTTTGTCGGTTTTGTGATGAAGGACGAAGCGAAGGACGAATTGCTTTATAAAGGCAACCATACGACGGTCAATATTTGGTTTGCCTATGTGAAATACCTCATGCCGTTGGTGATTTTGCTGATTTTTGTCAGTAACCTGTTCTAAAGTCTAATTAGGACAACAAGGTCGTCTGAAAAGGTTTTCAGACGACCTTGTTTTATAAGAAACGGTAAATACGGTATAATTTGAACCCAACACACATTACACCCGACGGATGGATTCCCCGTCGGTTTTCCCTTTTCAGACGACCTATACCGAATATCAAAAATCCATCTATGACCGCAAAATCCTCTAAAACCGCATCCAAACCGAAAGCCAAAACAAACGCCAAACCGACTACGCGCCGTCAAAGCCAAACCAAGGCGCAGACCGAGCCGAACAAGGTTTCCGAGCGTTTGAAGGCTGCCAAAGCACTGCAAAAAAATGAAGAAAAAAAAGCGCGCCCCGAACACGTCGTCAATCTGATTAACGACGCGCTGTGGCTTTTCGGGCTGATGGTGACGGTTTTCATCGCCATTTCCCTTGCCAGCTTCAAAATGACCGACCCGGCATGGTCGCGCAGTGTGCCGAAACCGGACGGCATCGCCAACTTCGGCGGGCTTTTTGGCGCGTATGTTTCCGATGTCGGCTATTATCTCTTCGGACTGTCGTTTTGGTGGTGGATCGCCGCTTCGTGCGTTTTCCTCTATAAAAATTTCCGCCCGCTGCAAAAGCGTGAAAACTACAAATCCTACAACCACGTCGTTGCCGCGCTGGCTTTGTTCCTGCTTTTGGTGTGCAGCCCGATTCTCGAATACTTCACCCTTCAAAATACCTTGGACGAAACCCTGCCCGTCGGTGCGGGCGGTTTGGTCGGTGCTTTGGCAGGTTCGGGCTTGGCTTGGCTGTTAGGCAAATCCGGCAGCCTGCTGATTATGTGCGTCATGCTGCTGCTTTCTGTTTCCTTGCTTGCGCAAGTGTCTTGGCTGGAAGTGATGGCGAAAACAGGACGCAATACCGAAAGCCTGTTTTCAGGCATTTGGGGTCGTCTGAAAAAGTCATTGGGCAGGCGCAAGGACGACGGCTCGACCGCCGAAGCACTGGAAACGGAAAACACCCGCCGCATGGTGAAAGAAGCCAAAAACATCACCGCCACGCCGGTTGCCCCGCTTGCAGGCAGTACCAGCAACCGCAAATCCGTTGCGGTCTCCGTTGCGCCGCCGCCCAAAATTCAGGCTTCTTTGTTTGAAGACAACGAGCCGCAACAGACAGGCGAATACCACAAACCCGGCATGAGCCTGCTGCGCCTGCCCAACGGCGAACCTGTCAGCATCAATCCTGCCGAATTGGAGCGCACTGCCGAACTGATTGAGTCCAAGCTGGCAGAATTCGGCATCGGCGTGCAAGTTGTGTCCGCCACTTCCGGCCCTGTGATTACGCGTTATGAAATCGAACCCGCGCAAGGCATAAAAGGCAGCCAAATCGTTGCTTTATCTAAAGATTTGGCGCGTTCCATGTCGCTGCAAGCAGTGCGCATCGTTGAAACCATCGCGGGCAAAAACACCATGGGCATCGAGTTGCCCAACGAAAAACGCCAAGACGTGATGTTGAGCGAAATCTTGTCTTCGCCCGTGTTTACCGAAGCCAAATCCAAGCTGACCGTCGCGCTGGGCAAAGACATCGCCGGTACGCCCGTCGTCGGCGATTTGGCAAAAATGCCGCACCTTTTGGTCGCCGGTATGACCGGTTCGGGTAAATCCGTCGGCGTGAACGGCATGATTATGTCCATGCTTTTCAAAGCCACGCCCGAAGAAGTCCGCTTTATTATGATTGACCCGAAAATGCTCGAATTGAGCATTTACGACGGCATTCCGCATTTACTTTGCCCGGTTGTTACCGATATGCGCGAAGCGGGGCAGGCGTTGAACTGGTGTGTCGCCGAAATGGAAAAACGCTACCGTCTGCTTTCCCACGCCGGTGTGCGTAATCTGGAAGGCTTCAACCAAAAAGTCGAAGCCGCCAAAGCATCGGGCAAACCCATGCCCAACCCGTTCAGCCTGAATCTGGACGATCCCGAGCCACTGGAAAAACTGCCGATGATTGTGGTCGTTATCGACGAGTTGGCAGACCTGATGATGACCGAACGCAAAGCCGTCGAGCAACAAATCGCCCGCCTCGCCCAAAAAGCGCGCGCCGCCGGTATCCATATGATTGTCGCGACCCAACGTCCGAGCGTCGATGTCGTCACCGGCTTGATTAAAGCGAACATTCCGACGCGTATGGCGTTTACCGTACAAAGTAAAATCGACAGCCGCACCATTCTCGATCAAATGGGTGCGGATGAACTGCTGAAATACGGCGACTCCCTGTTCCTGCAACCGGGCAGCGCCGAGCCGACCCGCCTGCAAGGCGCGTTTGTTTCAGACGACGAAGTGCATCAAGTCGTCAATTACGTCAAATCGCAAGCTCCTGCCGACTATATCGAAGGTCTGCTCGGTGGTGAAGCCGCACTGGAAACCACCAATATCGTCAATCCGAATGCGGGCAGCGACGAACTGTTCGACCAAGCCGTCGCCTACATTTTGGAAAGCAAAAAAACTTCCATCTCCTCCCTGCAACGCCAGTTGCGCATCGGCTACAACCGCGCCGCCAACCTGATGGAAGCGCTCGAAAACGCCGGTGTCGTTTCCCCCGCCGACATCAACGGCAGCCGCAGGATTCTGGCGCAAAAAGACCAGTTGTAATCCTGATAAAAGTCACAGGTCGTCTGAAAACCAAAATATTGGTTTTCAGACGACCTTTTTATCAAACATAAGTAAACCTACCGTTCACCCGTAAGAAATGATTCTCATCCTTTCCTATGTTAAGATAAACGCCTTTACAACCTCATACAAAGGAAAAGAATCATGAAAAAAATCATCTTCGCCGCACTCGCAGCAGCCATCGGTACTGCCTCTGCCGCCACCTACAAAGTGGACGAACACCACGCCAACGCCCGTTTCGCCATCGACCACTTCAACACCAGCACCAACGTCGGCGGTTTCTACGGACTGACCGGTTCCGTCGATTTCGACCAAGCCAAGCGCCAAGGCAAAATCGACATCACCATTCCCGTTGCCAACCTGCAAAGCGGTTCGCAACACTTCACCGACCACCTGAAATCCGCCGATATCTTCGATGCCGCCAAATACCCGAACATCCGCTTCGTTTCCACCAAGTTCAACTTCAACGGCAAAAAACTGCTCTCCGTTGACGGCAACCTGACCATGCACGGCAAAACCGCCCCCGTCAAACTCAAAGCCGAAAAATTCAACTGCTACCAAAGCCCGATGGCGAAAACCGAAGTCTGCGGCGGCGACTTCAGCACCACCATTGACCGCACCAAATGGGGCGTGAACTATCTGGTTGATGCAGGCATGACCAAAACCGTCCGCATCGACATCCAACTCGAAGCCGCCAAACAATAAGCCGCTGCGCAACACAAAAGGTCGTCTGAAACGAAGCTTGCTGTATCCGTTTTCAGACGACCTTAAAATATTTCACAACGCCTTTTAGAGATTTCACATAAAATCCGCGATAATAACGTTTAATTTTCACACTACGAGAAACACTCCAATGAACAAAACCCTTAAACTCACTTTCGCCGCCCTCTCGCTTGCCGCAGCCTTCAACGCCCAAGCCGAGACACGCGCCGTCATCGAAACCAATATGGGCAATATCAGCCTGTCGCTTGACGAAACCAAAGCGCCAAAAACCGTCGCCAACTTCGTCAGCTACGCACGCAAAGGCTTTTACGACAACACCGTTTTCCACCGCGTTATCGACGGCTTTATGATCCAAGGCGGCGGCTTTACCCCGGATCTTGCCCAAAAAGCCACAGATAAAGCTGTTATCAACGAAGCGGACAACGGCTTAAAAAACACTGTCGGCACCATCGCCATGGCGCGTACCGGCGATCCTAATTCCGCCACCAGCCAGTTCTTCATCAACACTGCCGACAATACATTCCTCAACTTCAAAAACAAAACCCCGCAAGGCTACGGCTATGCCGTCTTCGGCAAAGTAACCTCGGGCATGGATGTCGTACGCCAAATCAGCAAAACCCCGACTGAAACACGCGGCTTCCATCAAAACGTCCCAGTCAAACCCATTATTATCAAACGCATAACCGTCACCCAATAAATATCGCGAATCCAAATAAAAAGACCCTTGAATTTGGATTTCAAGTGCCAAACTTGAGTTAAGGTGGTCGGAAAAGATTAAAGAATAAAACACTTGGCATTTCGCAGCCAATTGTTTTTCTTATGTTTTCTTAACTGGTGGTTAACTCATCTTGAACCCTGCGTATCACCCGATTACTGATGTTTCGGAAATCGGTTTGCTTGGGGAAATATTGCCGGATGAGTCCGTTGGTGTTCTCATTCAGCCCTTTCTCCCAAGAATGGTAGGGGCGGCAAAAATAAGTCCCCGCTTTCAATGCTTTGGCTATTTTGGTGTGTTGGTAAAATTCTTTGCCGTTGTCCATGGTTATGGTGTGCACCCCGGCTTTATGTGCCTTTAATACCCTAATGGCCGCCAGGGTAGTGTCTTCGGCTTTTAAGTTCTTCAATTTGCAGATGATGGTGTAACGGGTAACGCGTTCGACCAAGGCCAATAACGCGCTTTTATTATCTTTGCAGATGATGGTGTAGGCCACCCAATCGTCGATGCGGGCTTTTTGGTCGACGACTGTGCCGCATAATTTCGCAGCTGATGGGGCTTCAGTGTCGGTTAAGCTGTTTGGCGATTTCAGTGATGATGCAGTGGCGTGACAGGGATTGGATAGGGTATCGTTCGTCTTGGGTCAGTTGTATGCGGCCCATGACAAACTTTCTTTCAGGAAAGGCCGTATGCTGCCCCGCATACCGGCCTTTTTTTGGGTATAGAAAGTTA
>NZ_AEPF01000014.1 GCF_000193735.1 Neisseria sicca 4320 | reverse complement strand
AAAGGTGATTCGCCAAATTCCGGTCAGGGTAATTCGAAGGATAAGAAGTCAGATTCTCCATCGCGTGGATCTAAAGGTTCGAAAAAGGCTGATTCTGATGGAAATTCAGGTGGTAGTGCTGATGGTAATGGTGATGGTTCAGGAAGTGAACAATATGGTCTTCCTGACGTTCCTGATGTGCCTGATGGTGGTGGTGAGCCTGATTGGGGTGGGATTAAGTCTGATGGTAATTTTGGGACGTTTTCCCCCTCTTCTGCTTTTGCTACTGGCGGTCAGTGTCCTCAAGATATTTTGCTTGATTTTGGGCAGTTTGGTCGTCATTCATTCTCGTGGTCGCCTATTTGTGAAGCTGCCCAAAGGTTGAGATATGTTTTTATAACATTGGCTTATTTCATGGCGGCTATGATGGTTTATAAGACGGTTAATTCGATGAAAGGTTAAAAATGCCCGCTCTTGCAGCTTTTTTGGGTGGTTTGTTTAGGGTGCTTTTTCAGTATTTGGGACGCCTATTTTTGGCGTTTCTGCCAAGCCTGAAAAACCTATTTTTTCAGCTTCTTTTGGGGCTGGGGGTTACGCTCGTCTCGTATGAAGGTCTTTCGGTAGCTACTGAAGGCATTTTGAACTACGTCGCGGATAACTATTTCAGAATGCCCGCCGATTTGATTGGCTTGCTCGGATTGGCTGGCATACCAGAATCCATGAATATTATTTTCGGCGGTTTTGCTTTTTCGTTTGGCATTTGGTCGTCGTATCGTGCTTTTAAATTTATAAAATAAGGATTAGTTATGATTACTTTGATTACAGGTGTTCCGGGTTCGGGAAAAACTTTGTCTGTCGTTTCAGATTTGGCAAAAAAGGTCAAAAAAGAATGGGCGGGTCGTAAGGTTTTTACACATGGCATTCCAGAATTGACGATTACTACTGAAAAAATTCCTGAAGGTCATACCATAAATGACATGAATGTTTGGCTTCAGTACCCCGAAAATAATGGCTCTGTCGTCATTATTGACGAAGCGCAAAACATTTTCCCGCCGCGTTCTTCGGGTTCTAAAACGCCTGAGCTTGTCGAATGGCTCCATGTTCATAGACATTCGGGTGTCGATATTATTCTGATCACGCAAATGCCGGGTCGTATCGATAAGCAGGTTCGTGATTTAGTTGGCGCGCATTATCATATTCATAAAACGCCTTTGGGTGTGCGTATGCGTTATTTTTGGGACTATTGCGAAAACAGTCCAAAATCAGGGATGAAAAATGCTCGTCCTGAAGTCTATAAGTTCGATAAAAAAGCGTTCGGTCTTTATAAGTCTGCTGAAATACATACCAAAGTAAAAACGCCTAAAAGCCGTGTTCTATTGGTTATTCCGGTTGCCTTGATCGTATTTGGTTTAACTGCTTATATGGGGTATTCTCTTTTGTCGGGTTTGGGGTCGTCTGAAAAAGCCGCTTCTGAAAATTCATCTGTATCGTCTGTCGTTGATGTTAAGTCTGATGATTTAAAAAAAAGCGTGAAAGAAAAATCTGTTGTTGCCGGTCAGGAAATAGGCGGACAGATAGCACCTAGTCAAAATAAAAATCTGACTGAAGAGATGTTAAAGCCTAAGATTGATGGTTTAGTTGAATCAAAGCCGTTATATGATCAGGTTAGGCAGGTAAAGCAGCTTGAATATCCTGTTGCGTGTATATCGGGCGGGAAATCGGGTTGTTCGTGTTATTCTTCTCAAGGCACGGTTATAAAAGAAATAGATAAAAAAACCTGTAACGATTATGCAAAAAACGGCATGCCGTTCAATCCATATAAAGAACCTAATAGGGATGTTGTTCAAGATGGAAGTGTTCAGCCAATGAATGATAACTCCACTCAGGTGGTTAGTCTTGGCGGCAAAAGTCCTCAAAATTTGATGTATGATGGCTATGTTGAAGCGGGGCAACAGTTTGCAGCGCGTGGCGGTGTGGTTGGTTCAAGTAATTGATTTGAATTGAATGATATTTTTTGAATCATATTCAGTAACTTGAATCGTGCCCGGCTGAATTTTCGTTAACATAAAAGGTCGTCTGAAATTAAGACGGCCTTTGTTTTTAAGGAATTGAAATTTTGGGTGTCAAGGGGGAAGGTTTGTAAAGATTGGGCGTGCTTTTTGCCCAATCTTTATGAATACCCCCTTGATTCCCAAAAGTTCAAGAAACACGCTTGTAGTAGGTGGGCAGGAAGGGTTTTATTTCCTGCCCGCCTGCCACGTGGCGAACGTCCCCGAAGGGTCGCCGAAGGCAATCTATGGGGTGTGTAATTTAATAAACTGAACAAAATAG
>NZ_AEPF01000015.1 GCF_000193735.1 Neisseria sicca 4320 | reverse complement strand
GACCTAAAAGTAGAGAAAGCATCGGCCGCCGTCATTGACGCCACCATTATTCAGACCGCCGGCAGCAAACAGCGTCAGGCCATAGAAGTCGATGACGAAGGACAAGTCAGCGGCCAAACCACACCGAGCAAAGATAAAGATGCCCGTTGGACAAAGAAAAACGGCCTCTACAAACTCGGTTACAAACAACATACCCGCACCGATGAGGAAGGCTATATCGAGAAACTGCACATTACTCCCGCCAATACCCATGAGTGCAACCACCTGTCGCCTTTGCTGGAAGGGATAGCCGAAGATACGACCGTCTATGCCGATAAAGGCTATGACAGTAAGGAAAACCGGCAATATCTGAAAGAACACCAGTTGTTGGACGGCATTATGCGCAAAGCCCACCGCAACCGTCCGCTGACGGAAGCCCAAACGAAGCGTAACCGGTATTTATCGAAAACCCGTTATGTGATCGAACAGAGCTTCGGGACGCTGCACCGTAAATTCCGCTGCACCCGGGCAACCTATTTTGGTCTGCTCAAAGTGAGTGCGCAAAGCCATCTGAAGGCGATGTGTTTGAACCTGTTGAAAGCCGCCAACAGGCTAAGTGCGCCCGCTGCCGCCTAAAAGGCAGCCCGGATGCCCGATTATGGGGTATCCGGGGAGGATTAAGGGGGTATTTGGGTAAAATTAGGAGATGTTGGGGGAAGGAAACAGCCGAAAACCTGTGTTTGGGTTTCAGCTGTCGAAGGAAGGGCTTTTTTGCAAAGGTCT
>NZ_AEPF01000016.1 GCF_000193735.1 Neisseria sicca 4320 | reverse complement strand
TTTTTCGGCAACAACAAATGCCAACACGGTGTCTTCTTCGTCGCTCATGCTGAGGCTGACGTGGCTGATGCCTCGTTCTTCCAGCCATTTGGACAGGGCAGGGGCGTAGAAGAATTCGGGTTTGCCCAATGTGTCATGCCCGACACCGATGTTGCGGAAGGAAACCGCGCCGCGTATGCCCGTACCGACGGCTTTGGCGAAGGCTTCTTTGGCGGCAAAGCGTTTGGCGAGGTAGTTGACGGGCTTGCCTGCCTGCGGAAATTCGAGCAGCTCTTCGGGGGTAAGGATGCGCTCGGCAAACGCTTGTCCGAACTTTTTGCTCAGGCGGATGATGCGTTTGAGGGAAACGATGTCTGTGCCTATGCCGTAAATCATGCGGTGGTCTCCTTGTTGAGAGAAGGTCGTCTGAAAAGGTGGGTGTTGCCGTATCAAGGCAGCAGTCTTGCCCTGAACATGGTTTCCTTCATCTGGCGGACGGCTTCGGGCAGGCCGAGGAAGAGGGCTTGGGCAATCAGCGAATGCCCGATGTTCAACTCGCGGATGGCGAGGATTTGGGCGATGGGGGTAACGTTGTGTATGGTCAGTCCATGTCCGGCGTTGACGACCAAGCCTAAATCGCTGGCAAAATGCGCGCCGTTTTGCAGACGTTCGAATTGCTTGATTTGTTCGGCGTGGCTGTGTGCGTCGGCGTATGCGCCGGTGTGCAGCTCGATAACGGGCGCGCCGATGTCATAGGCGGCTTGGATTTGATCGTTGTCGGCATCAATGAAGAGAGAGACGCGGATGCCTGCATCGGTCAGGATTTTGGTGAATCCGGCGATTTTTTCTTGTTGCGCCAATACGTCCAAACCGCCTTCGGTCGTGATTTCCTGACGTTTTTCAGGCACGATGCACACGTCTTGCGGCATGACTTTGAGCGCGTTTTCCAGCATTTCTTCAGTCAGCGCCATTTCAAGGTTCAGGCGTGTGCGGATGGCGTTTTTGACGGCGAACACGTCCGCGTCTTTGATGTGGCGGCGGTCTTCGCGCAGGTGCATGGTAATCAAATCCGCACCGTGCGTTTCCGCGACCAATGCCGCTTCCACGGGGCTGGGATAGGTCGTACCGCGGGCGTTGCGGACGGTGGCGATGTGGTCGATGTTTACACCTAAGAGCATGATGTGTCCTTTCTTTGGATTTTCAGACGACCCGCTAATTGTAATCTTTCTGGTCGAAAAAGGCAGCATACCGACGCATGCTGCCTTGCTGATTGGGAATAATTGCAGTTGCCATAAAGATGGAAAGTCGTCTGAAACTCCCTTTCAGACGACCTTCATGCTTTTTATACGCCTGCGGCTGCTTTCAATGCGGCGGCTTTGTCGGTACGCTCCCAAGTAAATTCGGGCTCTTCGCGGCCGAAATGGCCGTATGCGGCGGATTTGCCGTAAATCGGGCGCAAGAGGTCGAGCATTTGGACAATGCCTTTGGGGCGCAGGTCGAAATGTTCGCGAACTAAGGCAATCAGTTTTTCTTCGCTGATTTTGCCGGTGCCGAAAGTATCGATGGAAATCGAAGTCGGTTCGGCAACGCCGATGGCGTAGGAAACCTGAATCTGACATTGGGTCGCCAAACCTGCGGCAACGATGTTTTTCGCAACATAACGGCAGGCGTAGGCAGCGGAACGGTCCACTTTGGACGGGTCTTTGCCGGAGAACGCGCCGCCGCCGTGCGGAGCCGCACCGCCGTAGGTATCGACGATGATTTTGCGACCGGTCAGACCGCAGTCGCCTTGCGGGCCGCCGATAACGAAGCGTCCGGTCGGGTTGATCAGGTATTTGGTTTCAGCAGTCAGCATTTCGGGCGGCAGAACAGGCTTGATAATCTGCTCAATAACGGCGTTGCTCAGTTCTTCATGGCTGATGGCAGGGTCGTGCTGGGTGGACAGGACGACGGTGTCGATGCGTTTTACTTTGCCGGTTTCGCTGTCGTAAACCACGGTCAGCTGCGCTTTTGCGTCGGGACGTAGCCAAGGCAGGCGGCCGTCTTTGCGCAATTCGCTTTGACGCTGCATCAGGCGGTGGCTGTAATAGATGGCAAACGGCATCAGGGTCGGGGTTTCGTCGCAGGCGTAGCCGAACATCAAACCTTGGTCGCCCGCGCCTTGGTTCAGGTCGATGCCTTCGCCTTCGTTCACGCCTTGGGCGATGTCGGGGGATTGTTGGTCGTAGTACACGCCGACCGCGCAGCCGTTGGCATCAAAGCCCAACTCGGACGAGTTGTAGCCGATGCGTTTGATGGTTTCGCGTGCGACTTTGATGTAGTCCACATGGGCAGTGGTGGTGATTTCGCCCGCCAACACGCACAAACCGGTGTTTACCAGGGTTTCCGCCGCGACGCGCGCTTTAGGGTCTTGCGCCAAAATGGCATCCAGAATCGCATCGGATACTTGGTCAGCTACTTTGTCCGGATGGCCTTCGGAAACCGATTCGGAAGTAAACAGATATTCGCTCATTTTAATATTTTCCTTCAAAAACAAGCCGTCCGCTTTCAGACGACCTGTTGTTTCATCATATATCCCACAACGGAAATCATAACAAAATTTCCACCTGCGCTCCATCCAAATGATAAATATTCCCACTTGGATAAAACGGTTCGGAATCCTGCCCGTACAGAACATACGGGCAAAAAAATTCCCGCATCAAGCGGGGGGGGGGATTTGAATTGCCCTCTCGGACCACATCGGCTTTGCAGCCGTCCACCTTACCTTTCCGTCTGAAAAGCAGGTTGGCATGGAATTCCCAACTCTTAATGCAGCGCGGATGTTAGCAGAAAAGCCCCACCCCCGCAAGCCGCGCGCCCCTGCGTTTTACGTTACAATACGTCGTCTGAAAACACCCGAACACCCTATCATGCACCTGCCCTCCGCCATTCCCGCCCTTGCCGCCGCCCTCATCCTTACCCTGCCCTTGGGCGCGTGCGGCAAAAAAACATCCGAACAAACCGTGCTTCAGGGCGAAACGATGGGTACGACCTATACCGTCAAATACCTTTCAGACGACCTTCACAATCCGCCCGCATCCGAAGCCGTGAAAAAGCAGATTGACGGTGCGCTCGAAGAAGTCAACCGCCAAATGTCCACCTACCGCGAAGACTCCGAAATCAGCCGCTTCAACCAAATGCGCGAAACCCGCAAGCCCATGCCCGTTTCCGCCAATTTCGCCGCCGTAACCGCCGAAGCCCTACGCCTCAACCGCCTTACACAAGGCGCGCTCGACGTAACCGTCGGTCCGCTCGTCAACCTTTGGGGCTTCGGACCAAACAAAGAAATAACCCGCGAACCCACCCAAGCCGAAATCGACAAAGCCGCCGCCCAAACCGGCACCGACAAAATCATCCTCACGCGAGACGGCAAACAAGCCGCGCTCGCCAAAACCCAGCCCGAAATCTACCTCGACCTTTCCTCCATCGCCAAAGGTTTCGGCGTGGACAAAGTGGCAGGCGAACTTGAAAAACTCGGCATCCAAAACTACCTTGTCGAAATCGGCGGCGAGTTGCACGGCAAAGGCCGCAACGCCCAAGGCGAACCTTGGCGCATCGGCATCGAACAGCCCAACATCGTCCAAGGCGGCAACACCCAAATCGTCGTCCCCCTCGACAACCGCTCCCTCGCCACTTCCGGCGACTACCGCATTTTCCACGTTGACCCGCAAGGCAGGCGGCTGTCCCACATCATCGACCCCAAAACCCGCCGTCCGCTGTCGCACCGCCTTGCCTCCATCAGCGTCGTCGCCGATAACGCCACCACCGCCGACGGCCTGTCCACCGGACTTTTCGTACTCGGCGAAACCGAAGCCCTCAAACTCGCCGAACAGCAAAACCTCGCCGTTTTCCTGATTATCCGCGACCAAAACGGCTACCGCACCGAAATGTCCGGCGCGTTTAAAAAACTACTCCATTAATATCCATCCCACAGGAACACCATCATGAAAACCCTACTCCTCACCTTCGGCCTCTTCCTCCTTGTCATCCTCGGCATGGCGGTCGGCTACATTTTCTCCAAGCGCACCATCAAAGGCAGTTGCGGCGGCATTTCCTCGCTGGGCATGAAAAAAGTCTGCGATTGCGACACCCCGTGCGACACCCTGCAAAAGAAACTGGACGAACAGAAACAGCAGGAAAGCAAAGGCATCACCGTCGATCATTGACTTGCCCGAATCAGGTCAGCCCTGTTTTGAGCTTGGCAACACAAAAGGTCGTCTGAAAACCGCATCTTGCAGTTTTCAGACGACCTTTGATTTGAAGATGTGGCTGTTTTTAAAAGGCAGATAACAATTTATCGAAGCTGCCTAAATCGCCGTCATTCCCGCGCAGGCGGGAATCCAGCCTTCGGTTTTTTAGAGGTGCTTAAAGATTGCCGCAAGCCCGACCTCTGGGTTTACCGTCTCCGCGCAGGCGGGAATAACTGAACAGATATTTCCGATGTGGACTTACGATACCGAACTTGTAAAAAGGTCGTCTGAAAAACCATTGTGTAAGGTTTTTCAGACGACCTTTTTACAAACATTTCAAGCAGGATTATTCAATGATTTCGGTGAAAACGATGGTTTTACCGCCGCGGGTAAGCGTGGCGAAACCGTCTTGAAGCTGCCATCTTGTGCTTGCGTTGCGGTATTCCGTGGTTTTGGTCATCGAATGGGTCTGCGTCAGTTTTTCAATCGTACTTCCCTGACGCAGTTCGACCGTCATCGGGCTGTTGCTGTTGACGTAGATGGCGGAGATGCGGCTGCCGTCGGCGGCCTGGTAGCGGATGGCGTTGTTTTGAGCCTCGGCGACGACGGCAAGAGGGGCATCGGGGCGGACGGCTTTATACGAACCGCAGGCGGTACACAGTCCGAGCAACAGCAGGAGGGCGGATCTCTTCATAGCGTCTCAATAATGGTGGTGGGGAATGTGGCCTTCTAGATGGTAACGCGTTCCGCAGTAGGGGCATTCGATGTCGCTGTCGGACTGAATTGGAAGGAAGACGCGCGGATGACCGTTCCAAGTTTCGTGATTGGGGCCGGAGCAGTGCAGCGGCAGGTCTTTGGGCTGGATAATGACGGTTTCGGTGTTTGCGTTCATGATTTTTCCTTGGTAAGTCCGGCCTTATTGTACGATATAGTGGATTAACTTTAAACCAGTACGGCGTTGCCTCGCCTTGCCGTACTATCTGTACTGTCTGCGGCTTCGTCGCCTTGTCCTGATTTAAATTTAATCCACGATATATCGCCTTCTTGTGCAGCGCAAAAGGTCGTCTGAAAAGAAGTTTTGATTTGATAATGCTTTGGTTATAATGCGGTTTTTATAAATCAGCTTTAAATCAACTTTATTTCAGACGGGCTTTAACATGACGACACTTTTCCGGCAGGATGATTTGAACCCTCAAGATGCGGCAGAATTTCTCTACACATTGAGCGCGGCGTATTTAGATTACACGGATGCGGCAGGCGATGAGGAAATGCGGTGTTTGAACGACGAGCAGCACACGCTGACGGCTTACTGCTATTTGGACAGCCAAGTGCAGGAGGGCGGCTTTGTGCAGCTGATCGCGGCGGGTTACGGCGAATATGTGTTCCATAATCCCGTTGCCGACAGCCTGCGCCGCTGGCGGATTAAACCGACGCCTAAGATTTTGGATAAGGCGAAGGCTTTATATGAGCGGGACGGCGCAAAAATCGAGGAAATGGCAGATGGCGGCGCATTTTTGGACGCGATTCGTGCCGAGTTTCCCAATTTTGAGGAATTGGACGGCGAATATTACGAAATCGCTGACGACGATATGGCGGCGGCTGTGGCGTATGTATTGGCAAATTGGGAGAAGTTTGCGGAAATTGCGGATTGATGTGCGCGGTATGCTTTTGATTTTCCGCATCAGAATGAAACTAAGATAAAAAATCGAAATGAAAAGGTCGTCTGAAAAGGATTAAACGCCGAAACTGAATTGCTGGAGCTGTTGCAAAACCTGTCTGGATTTAATGCCTTCGGGCAGGAGGTTGTCAATCAGCAGGCGCGTGATTTTTAGCGACTGTCCGAGGCTTTCGGGGTGGGTGAAATCGCCTTCGCGCAGATGGATCAAGATGTTGCCGCCGACTGCAACACCATGGTTGCGCGGATTGAAGCGTTCGGCTTCTTCGATGGGGACAACCGCATTTTCAGGCGTCAGCCAGTAGGTTTCTTCGGCGCGGATTGCTTCGCCGTTGCCATCGTGGAACAAATCGGGCGCGAAGCCTAAGCGGGTGAGTAAAGCCCATTCAAATCGGCGCAGCGCAGCGGTATGACTGTTTTCACCGCATACCGCCTGCATCACTGCTCCCAGCGCATCGTAAAGCTCGGGTATCGGGTCTTCGCGAGCCGTCAGTTTGAGCATTAGTTCGTTGATATATAAGCCGCTGAACAAAGCCCTGCCTTGCGGTTGCGGCCAGCCGCCTATCCACTCTGCACGATGCAGCGTTTTCAACTCTTGCGAACCGTACCAAGAGGCGCTGACCGGTACAAACGGCACCAACACGCCGCGCAGCTCACTCTGCCGCTTGCGCGCGCTTCTCGCCAATAACGCCACGCGCCCGTAACGGCGGCTGAACACTTCCACCCACAAACTGCTCTCGCGCCAAGGGGCGGAAGCAAGCAGGAAGACGGGTTCGTGGTTGATGCGCTGGTTAGTCATGGGCGGTTGGCGTTGCTGGGGAATGGTGGAAAAGGGCGGTTGATTGTATGGTTGTATTTTACCAAAGCGGGCAGGGGTCGTCTGAAAATATTGGACGGGTGTCGATTTGTCAAACCGATAATCCGAAGGTCGTCTGAAACTGCTTTTTGGCGTTTCAGACGACATTTGTAGTGGATTAACTTTAAACCAGTACGGCGTTGCCTCACCTTAGCTCAAAGAGAACGATTCTCTAAGGTGCTGAAGCACCAAGTGAATCGGTTCCGTACTATCTGTACTGTCTGCGGCTTCGTCGCCTTGTCCTGATTTTTGTTAATCCACTATATTTGCTTTTACGGCGCAGGTTTAACGGAAGAAATCGCCCATGCCTGCGGGCAGGCCTTGGGTGAATGCACCCATGGTTTTGTTGGTGGTTTCTTCGGCTTTTTCAGAAGCGGCGTTGATGGCGGCTAGTACCAAATCTTCGAGCATTTCTTTGTCGTCTGCGGCTTCTTGAATCAGGTCGGGGCTGATTTCGAGTTTGCGGACGACGTGGGAACAGGTCATCACGACTTTAACCAAGCCGTTGCCTGCTTCGCCTTCTACTTCGGTCTCGGCAAGTTTCGCTTGTGCTTTTTTCATGTTTTCCTGCATTTGCTGCGCCTGTTTCATCAGGCCGCCTAATCCGGCTTTTCCGAACATATTTTTAAAACTCCTGTGGTTGAATCGTTAAGGTTAAGGGTTTATAGCGTTTGGTGTGAAGGGTCGTCTGAAAGCGGTTTGATGGTTTTCAGACGACCTGAATGTTTATGTATCCGAATGTAAACGGAAATTCTCGATTACCGTTATTCCGCCTGCTCCGCCAGTTCCAAAGAATCGGGCTGCCATTGGGCTTCGAAAACTTTTAAAACCTGACGCGCGGTTTCGTCGGCTTCGAGCAAATCCTGTGCCTGCTGTCTGCCTTCAAGTTGGAGACGCTGGCGGCGCATGGTCGGGGTTTCCCAGCCTGCATCGTCGCGCCAAGGTTCGGTTTGCAATTTCAATGGGATACCGTAGGCTTCGGCAAGCGTGTTTTTGATTTTGTCGAGCCGCTCTTTGTTGGCGGTAGCGCGGGCTTCGTCGGTCATCGACAGCATCATCAGATGGCTGTCTGCGTCGTAGTTCGTCCATGATGCGTGTTGCGCCAGCATTTGCGCGGCGCCGAGCTTGCGGGCGAAATGTCGGACGATTGCCGCCCAGTTTTCAGTAGAGAACTCGGGCAACGGTGCGAACTGCGTGCCGTCTTCGTCGTCGCTGTCTTCTTCGGCTTCCGATTCTACTTCTGCCATATCGGCAGAGACGGCGTGTTCCCAATCCGGCGGCGGGGGCATTTCCGCGCTGTCTTCTACGGGGTAATCATGCTCGGGCGAACCGTAATCGTAGAAAGGTTCTGCGGTATCGTCATGCGGAAACGCTTCTGCTTCCGCGGCTTCAGCGACTGGGGTCGTCTGAATTGGGTTTGTGTTGCCAGGGTTTTCAGACGACGTATCATTCAAGGAAACATCGGTTTCGTTGTTTGCTGCCTCGTTATCGTAAACTTGGTTTTCAGACGACGTTTCGGCTTGAGAGGTCGTCTGAAATGCCGCTTCTGCTTCGTTTGCGGACTGTATGTCTGTCTCTACTGCTTCGGAGGTCGTCTGAATGCTCTCCGCCTCCGCTTGTACAGGCGTGTCCGTTACGGTTTCTGCTTCGCTCGGCGCGTCTTCCCAAGGTGGAACGTCGTTGTTTTCTTGAGTCGGAACCGGTTCGGCAACCTTGTTTTCAGACGACGTGGTAGGCGCAGGGGTCGTCTGAACGGGCGGTTTGGCGGCTTCAGACTGGGGAAGTTGCAAGGGCTTTTTTGCGGTATGGACACCCGTTTCGGCAGAATGCAGCTCGGTATTTTCGATATGTCCGCCAACGTCGTGCGCATCCGCCGCCAACGGGGCGAACGCCAGCATACGCAACAGGGTCATGACGAAGCCGGCGTATTCGTCGGGCGCAAGGCTCAAATCCTGTTTGCCGTGAATAGCGCATTGATAATAAAGCTGGATTTGTTCGCCGCTGAGTGCCTGGCTCAGTTGCAACAGGGTTTCGCGCTCAGGGTCGTCGTTCGCCAAGGCGGAAGGCACTGCCTGTATCAAGGCGAGGCGTTGCAACAGCATAGCAAGTTCGCTCAACGCGCTGTCAAAGCCGATGGCGCGCGCCGCCATTTCCTGCGCTTTCGCCAGCAGGGCTTCGCCGTCTTGGTTGACGATGCCCGCCAGCAGTTCGTACAGGTATTGTTTGTCGACCGCGCCAATCATTTGGCGGACGTCTTGTTCGGCAACGCTGCCCGAACCCATGGCGATAGCCTGATCAAGCAGGCTCAAAGCATCGCGCATAGAGCCTGCGGCGGCACGGCCTAAAAGCTGCAGGGCGGCGGGTTCGTAGGCGATGTTTTCGTTGTTTAAAACGTGGGCAAGGTGGTCTGCAACCTGCTGCGAAGTCATGTTGCGCAAGACAAATTGCAGGCAGCGGCTCAAAACGGTGATGGGGACTTTGTGCGGATCAGTGGTGGCGAGGATGAATTTGACGTGCTCGGGCGGCTCTTCCAGCGTTTTCAGCATGGCGTTAAACGCGCTTTTGGAGAGCATATGCACTTCGTCGATGATATAGACTTTGTATTTGCCGGCGGTCGGCGCGTATTGGGCGTTTTCCAATACTTCGCGGATGTTGTCGATGCCGGTATTGGAGGCGGCGTCGATTTCCAGCAGGTCGACGTAGCGACCGGTGTCGATTTGCGTACAGCTTTGGCACACGCCGCAAGGTTCGCCGTGTTGCGCGTTTTCGCAGTTGAGGCTTTTCGCCAGAATACGGGCGATGGTGGTTTTCCCGACCCCGCGCGTGCCGGTCAGCAGGTAGGCATGGTGCAGGCGGCCTTCGTCCAGCGCGTTGCGCAAGGCCTTGACGACGTGTTCCTGACCGACTAAATCGGCAAAGGTTTTCGGACGCCATTTGCGGGCAAGAACTTGATAAGCCATAAGGTTTTCTCTGCTGGAAATAAATCGGAAGGTCGTCTGAAAAGTGGTTGAACGCCTTTCAGACGACCTTGAAAGATGGCCGGTATTTTAGCATTTTTTTGATTTTTATTAAGGATTTTCTGTCTGCATACCGGTAACGGTACGTATACAAATGTTAGAATGTTACAAAATTTAAAACAACCTTAAGGACAAGTCGCCATGTCTGAAATCATCTTACGCAATCATTCCGCATCCATGCAGATAAACACCATGGGCGCATATGTAGATGCTTTGGTTTTACACAGTCGGGAAGTGTTATTCCCGAAAACCAGCGTCCAAGTCGGTACTGATACAAAATTACGCGGCGGAATGCACGTCTGCCTGCCGCAGTTCGGACCGGACGGTAAAAATCATTTGGCGCAACACGGTTTCGGCAGAACCTCTACTTGGCAAATCCGTTATCAAAACGAATCGGATGTCGGCTTGAGATTGATCAGCACGGCAAAGGGCTACGAAAAAGTCGAATGGCTGCTGGATTACAGCCTGCCGAACGAAAACGAAGCGGTCGCCACACTGACCGTTTGCAATTACGGTGATGCGCCCGTGCGCACTTCGCCCGGTTTTCATCCCTATTTCCCTGCCGTCGGTACCCAATTCGATTTCAACGGCGCGCCCTACGATGCCGACTATATCGCGCACACGGAATTTGTCGCCTCGCCGTCAGATACACATGTTGCGTTTGACGGACTAAAACTCGACATCCGAACGCAAAACCTGCCCGTTTACGCGCTTTGGAGCGACCGCAACGGACAATACACCTGCGCCGAGCCTACCGCCGAAGGCAACGCATTTTTATCGCCTGCGCGCGGCGGACAGTTTGTGTCGGGGCATGGCAAAAAGCATTACGGCATGAAAATCCCTTTGATTGCTTGAGTTTTGCTGGGTTTATAGTGATTTTCTCAAATCCACGGGCGATTTGAGCAGCTCTATTTTTTAGTATCGTGAACTCGAGTTCTCAAATAAAAAACCACCTTGAAAAAGGTGGTTTTTGAACATTACAAACCGTTGTTGTTGACTGCATTGGCGATGTCGCGCACGGCGGTAACATACATTCGGCTGTTGTTATACTGCCAAACCGTATAGAAATTATTCAGACCGAGATAATATTCAAATACGCCCGGACTGGTTTCCAGGCTGAATAAAACGGCTTTTTCATTGTCTGCAACCGCTTTTTGCGGAACCACGCCCATCGCTTTGAAATCGGCAACGGTACGGTTCAAAGCCGTTTTCTCGTCAATGATGGCTTTCAAGTCAGGTGTAATCGTCAGATTGACGGGAACAATCATTTTGCCGCCTGTTTTCCAACCGTGCTGCTTCATATAATTGGCAACAGAAGCGGCAACGTCGCCAATATTGTTCCAAATGTCGCGGTGTCCGTCGCCATCATAATCGACCGCCCATTTGCGATAGCTCGAAGGCATGAATTGCGGCATACCCATCGCGCCCGCATAGCTGCCTTTGAAATCAAAAACGTTCTCTTTTTCTTCTTTCGCCATCAGCAAAAGCTCAATCAGCTCGTTTTGGAAAAACTCGGCGCGACGCGGATAATCAAAACCCAAGGTACTCAAAGCATCGGCAACACGGAAGCTGCCGGTATTTTTGCCGTAGTTGGTTTCAATGCCGATAATCGCCACAATCAGCTCGGCAGGTACACCATATTTGCGTGCCACATCATCGATAACGGCACGGTTGGCAGCGTAAAACTGTTTGCCGCCGTTGAATTTTGACGCACCAGAGTTGCCTGTACGGAATTCATACCAAGGGCGCGAAGTGGACGGGCGGTACATGATATTGATGATATTGCCCTTGTAAACCACGCCATTGAAAAAGTTTTGCAATTCAGCTTCCGTAAACTGCTTTTTCGCCGCCTCGTAACGGATAAACTGGCGGACATTGGTGTTGGCATTAAAGCCGCTACTGGCAACGGATTCCGCAGCAGAATCAAAAGCAGGACGCTGGTTTTTGCTTTGATTAATCGGCTCAACCGTTTTAGCAGATTCAACTTTTGTTTTGGTTGTACTACAAGCGGAAAGCAGCAACGCGGTTGATATTCCGATGAAATGGATAAGTTTTTTCATATCTGAATTTATAATCACTAAGGAAGTAGTCTTAATTATGCAAAAAGGTCGTCTGAAAGACGGCAGGAATATACATTCCATTCCCTTTCAGACGACCTTTTAAGACTGTCTATTACTCAGTAGCCGCAACAACAGCAACGGTAATCGCAGAAACAGCGTCAGTGTGCAGAGCCACTTCAACTTCGTACTCGCCTACGGCTTTCAGAGGACCGTTAGGCAGGCGGACGTCGGATTTTGCAGCTTCAACGCCTGATGCAACAATCGCAGCAGCGATGTCGGCATTGGTAACGGAACCGAACAGACGACCGTCCACACCGGCTTTTTGAGCGATAGTGATGGTTTGACCGTCCAGTTTTTCTTGACGTGCTTTAGCATCAGCCAAGATTTCAGCTTGTTTGGCTTCCAATTCGGCACGACGTGCTTCGAATTCTTTCATGTTGGCTTCAGTAGCGCGTTTGGCTTTGCCGGCAGGAATCAGGAAGTTACGGGCATAACCGTTTTTTACGGTAACGATGTCGCCCAAGTTGCCCAAACCGCCGATTTTCTCTAACAGAATAATTTGCATGATTTAAACTCCAAAATTATTTGTGTTGATCGGTGTAAGGCAACAGAGCCAGGAAGCGCGCGCGTTTGACTGCAGTAGCCAATTGCCGTTGGTAATGCGCTTTGGTGCCGGTGATGCGGGCAGGGATGATTTTGCCGTTTTCAGAAATGAAGTCTTTCAGCAAATCAACTTGTTTGTAATCGACTTCTTGGATTTTTTCAGCCGTAAAGCGGCAGAATTTTCTACGTTTGAATGATTGACGAGCCATTGTCGTTTAACCTTTATATTCTTTAATGTTCTGTATGCGGAGTATCGGCCTTGGGAAGCGTTTGCTGCGCTGTGCGAGAAAGCCTTCTGCTTCAACCATCGTATCTTGCCGATACTGCCATTCTTCAGCCTGCTTACCTAAAATACGCGCGGGTATTTCAAAACTGACCAGGCATTTTTGCCCGTTTTCTTCCTGCCAAGACTCATGCTTTAACATAATATCTAAAACAGGGATTCCTGCCGGCGTGTATCTCAAGGGTTCAACCTTGTAAATCAGGGCGGTAAGCGTTGTAAGATTATCCAATCTTATTCGGCTGCTGCAACTTCTTCAGCCGCACCGTTCAGCAAGTTTTTTGCTTTTTCGCCGCCCAGCATAGGAGAAGCTTCGGTTACAGCATGTTTTGTTTTGATGGTCAGATGGCGCAGTACGGCATCGTTAAAGCGGAAAGCGGTTTCCATCTCTTCAACTACTTCAGGAGTAGTTTCGATATTCATCAAAACATAGTGTGCTTTGTGGATTTTGTTAATCGGGTAAGCCAGTTGACGGCGGCCCCAGTCTTCCAAGCGGTGGATTTTGCCGCCGGCTTCGGCAATCATGGTTTTGTAACGTTCAACCATAGCAGGCACTTGCTCGCTTTGATCAGGATGAACGATAAACACGATCTCATAATGACGCATGTTATCTCCTTATGGATGATTAAATACAGCCTTTTGCCATGCGAAAGCAAAAGGCAAGGTTTAACAAGACGGTAGATTCTATCTCATTCTTGCTTTTTCTGCAATGCATGATATGTAAGAAAGGGTTTTTTGAATAAAAGTGTTGTCATGAAAAGATTGGTGATTTGGTTTACAATAATGCCATTTCTGAATTCTATCGAGAGAATAACAAAATGTTAGACATCCAACAGCTCCGCAGCCACACCGCAGCCGTCGCCGAACGTTTGGCGCAGCGCGGTTACGAGTTTGATACCGCACGTTTCAATGCCTTGGAAGAGCAGCGCAAAGCCGTCCAAGTGAAAACCGAAGAACTGCAAGCCTCGCGTAACAGCATTTCCAAACAGATCGGCGCATTGAAAGGACAGGGCAAACACGAAGAGGCGCAGGCAGCGATGGATCAAGTCGCCCAAATCAAAACCGATTTGGAGCAGGCAGCCGCCGATTTGGATGCCGTTCAGAAAGAATTGGACGCATGGTTGTTGAGCATTCCCAACCTGCCTCACGAAAGCGTACCCGCCGGTAAAGACGAAACCGAAAACGTCGAAGTCCGCAAAGTCGGCACGCCGCGCGAATTCGATTTTGAAATCAAAGACCATGTCGATTTGGGCGAACCTTTGGGCTTGGATTTCGAAGGCGGCGCAAAACTGTCCGGCGCGCGCTTTACCGTCATGAAAGGTCAAATCGCCCGCCTGCACCGCGCGCTGGCGCAATTCATGCTCGATACGCACACGCTGAAACACGGCTACACCGAGCATTACACGCCCTACATCGTGGACGACACGACCCTGCAAGGTACGGGCCAACTGCCTAAATTTGCAGAAGATTTGTTCCATGTTACCCGCGGCGGCGACGAGAGCAAAAAAACGCAATATCTGATTCCGACCGCCGAAGTAACACTGACGAATACCGTTGCCGACAGCATCGTAGCAGGCAGCGATTTGCCGCTGAAGCTGACCGCCCATTCCCCATGTTTCCGCTCCGAAGCGGGCGCATACGGCAAAGACGTGCGCGGTCTGATTCGCCAACACCAGTTCGACAAAGTGGAAATGGTACAAATCGTTCATCCCGAAAAATCATACGAAGCGCTGGAAGAAATGGTCGGCCACGCCGAAAATATTTTGAAGGCTTTGGAGCTGCCCTACCGCGTGATTACCCTGTGTACCGGCGACATGGGCTTCGGCGCGACCAAAACGTATGACTTGGAAGTTTGGGTTCCCGCGCAAAATACCTACCGCGAAATTTCAAGCTGCTCCAACTGCGAAGATTTTCAAGCCCGCCGCATGAAAGCACGCTTCAAAGACGAACACGGCAAAAACCGCTTAGTACATACCTTAAACGGCTCCGGCTTGGCGGTTGGTCGTACTTTGGTCGCCGTTTTGGAAAACCATCAAAACGCCGACGGCAGCATCAATATTCCCGCTGCTTTGCAGCCTTACATGGGCGGAGTAGGGAAGATAGAGATTAAGTAATTCTACTTGATGATGCTACCTTTGATGAAGGTGTCCTGAATAAGTTAAGGATACCTTTTTTCTATCCTGTTTTCATCGAAATGATATATTTTCCTGGTTTGTTTAATTATTATGGAGATGGGGTGGAATGGATAAAAAGACATCTGTAGAGTGGGAATTACAGATATGAGAAAACCCCGCAAATGCGGGGTTTTGAATTAAAATTGAATTTAGTTAAGGCTTGGCGTAACCGTGTACACCATTGTAGGGAGAAGGAATCCAACCTTCATCTACTGCAGGACGTTCACCTTGACCTTCAATTGTTTGGCCCGGGGCAACTTGTTTTGTAACAGTGCTGCGGATTTTTACGTCAACACGGCGGTCGGGTTCGATACATGCAATCAGAGCAGCACGTTTTTTGGCTTTGGATACTTTTTTGCCCAGTTTTGCTACTTCTGCTTCACAAGTAGCAGTCATTTGAGCTTGAGACTCGCCAAGACCTGCAGCGGAAACTTTGCTTGAAGGAACACCACGACCAACCAAGTAGTTGGCAACTACGTTTGCACGGCGTTCGGACAGAGCTTGGTTGTACTCTTCTGAACCCATAAAGTCGGTATGGCCTTCAATACGTACAGTTTGAACGTTTTCATTGCTTAGGCGTTGGGCTAATGCGTTCAGATTCTCTTGAGCTTCAGGGCGGAGGTTGTCTTTATCGAAGCCGAACAGTGTTTTAGAAGACAGAGATACGGTTTCGTCAACATATTCGGGAGCTTGTTGGACTGCGGCTACTGCTTCGCGGTCACCACATTCGACACGACCTTGGGTCTCTTTGTCGAAATAGCTGTTTTTCCAGCATTCGCCATAGTTGTTGCGGACAACTTCTTGAGATTGGCTGCTTACGGTGTAGCCGTGTTTGGTATGCGGTTCGCTTGCCATTGCGGTGCCGGAAGCAACCAATGCAACGAACAATGCGCTTAATTTCAGCTGTTTGGTCATTTTATTCCCTCATCTAAATTGTTATGCGGCGGGTGTTTAAGAACCGCTGCAAATTACCAATATACAGGCCGCAGCATACTAAGCAGCGGCAAATCGGATATATCAGTTTGCACTATAAAGAAGCATGGTGCCTACTGTCAATACTCAATGCCTCATACAATCATGAAACTGCCTGCTTCCTAGCTTCGAATCATGCCTAAAAATCAAGTTTGTGTCATTTATTTAGGACGAAATTAGAGCTTGTTGCATTTTGTTGTTGTATGGAGGCAACAAATCATTTGGTTTGAAAAGACAGTTTTAATAATTGATTTGTATAGTGTGAGTTAAAACAAAAGTTTCTATTTGAGGTCAGAGGGCTGCCGACAATTTAGGAAAAATATGTTAAATTGTCCGTCGTTTGTAGTGCAAATCATACAAGTAAACATTGAACACGAGCCGTTTATGAAATTACAGCAATTGAGGTATGCATTGGAGGTGTACCGGCATAATTTGAATGTATCTGAAGCTGCTGAAGCACTATTTACTTCCCAGCCAGGGATTTCTAAACAAATCCGGCTTCTTGAAGAGGAGTTGGGGGTGCAGATTTTTATCCGAAGCGGCAAGCGTGTGGTATCTGTGTCCCAACCGGGAAAGGCTGTTTTGGAAATTGCGGATCGGATTTTGCGTGATGTTCAGAATATTAAAAATATAGGGAGTGAGTTTACCGAACACGACAGTGGTTCTCTGGTCGTTGCGACAACGCATACGCAGGCACGTTATGCTCTGCCTTTAATTGTGGCAGAGTTTGTCAAACGTTATCCTAAAGTAACGCTGACTATCAAGCAGGGCAGTCCTGCGGCGATTGCCCAGATGGTCAGTAATGGGGAGGCGGATATTGCGATTGTAACTGAGCGTATCGATGAGCATCCGGAGTTGGGTAAATTAACTTGTTATGAATGGAATCATGCGGTTATTGTGCCGCATGAACATCCTTTGTTGGATTGTAAAAATCCTTTAAGTATTGAGAATTTGGCTTCTTTTCCTTTAATTACGTATGAATTTGCGTTCAATCAGGGGAGTAGTATTGCACGGGCTTTTAATAAAGCCAGGTTAGAGCAGCCCGATGTCGTGTTGTCAGCAGCAGACACTGATGTTTTAAAGACGTATGTCCGATTGGGTCTTGGTGTTGGGTTGATGGCGAAGATGGCTTACGATCCTGAGAATGACACGGATCTGGAATTAGTGGATGCCTCGCATTTGTTTGAGTCGTCTCCAACTTGGATTGCCGTTAGGAAAGATACCTATCTTAGGGGTTATGCATATGATTTTATAGAATTGTTCGCGCCTAAGCTGACACGTGAGGTGGTCGATAGAATGCTTTATGCTCCAGTTGTCGAGGACTTTTCTATTTGATCGTTGGTCATGTAAATCTATTTAATATGAAATAAAAAGGTCGTCTGAAACCCTGTCTGCAAGATTTCAGACGACCTTCTTTAATCTATTCGTACGTTTGGGGTAACGCGAGCTAGATCTGTTGACTTGGAAAATTGTAGGCTATCATAGCGCGTAAGTTTTGGATTGTGCCGAGTTTTATTTCGAATATACTGTGGTAATAATAAGAATCAACAGAAAAATCTGCAAAAAACACCCTGAGTTTTACTAAATAGATTTAAAATTCTCGTTTTTGACGGCAGAGGTCGTCTGAAAACTGTTTCAATGAATTATCAGGAGTAAGATATGCAAGTAAATACTTTTTTTAAAACCCTTTCTGCTGCTACGCTTGCTGTGGTGCTTGCAGCTTGTGGTGGGCAGAAAGACAGCGCACCTGCCGCATCCTCAGCATCACCGGTTGCCGATAATAGCGCGGCGAAAAAAGAGATCGTCTTTGGTACAACCGTTGGCGACTTTGGCGACATGGTCAAAGATCAAATCCAACCTGCGTTGGAGAAAAAAGGCTATACCGTCAAATTGGTCGAGTTTACCGATTACGTCCGTCCTAACCTCGCTTTGGCTGAAGGTGAACTGGATATCAACATTTTTCAACACAAGCCTTATTTGGACGACTTCAAAAAAGAACACAAATTAGATATTGCTGAAACTTTCCAAGTGCCGACTGCGCCTTTGGGTCTGTATCCGGGTAAATTGAAATCTTTGGATGAAGTTAAAGACGGCAGCAGCGTTTCTGCGCCTAACGACCCGTCCAACTTTGCCCGTGCATTGGTAATGTTGAACGAATTGGGCTGGGTTAAGTTGAAAGGCGGTGTTAATCCGCTGACTGCTTCTAAAGCCGACATTGCTGAAAATCCGAAAAACATCAAAATCGTAGAACTGGAAGCCGCACAACTGCCACGCAGCCGAGCCGACGTCGATTTTGCTATTGTTAACGGCAACTATGCCATGAGCAGCGGTATGAAGCTGACTGAAGCCCTGTTCCAAGAGCCGAGCTTTGCCTATGTCAACTGGGCAGCAGTCAAAAACGCCGACAAAGACAGCCGATGGCTCAAAGATGTAACTGAAGCCTATAACTCCGACGAGTTCAAAGCCTATGCTCACAAACGCTTCGAAGGTTATAAATATCCTGCTGCATGGGGTGAAAATGCAGCCACCAGTGCAAAAGCCGAAGCAGCGTCTACTGCTTCAGCAGCAAAATAAGCTATAAGCTAAAAAACAAAAAAGGTTGTCTGAAAACCAACATTGT
>NZ_AEPF01000017.1 GCF_000193735.1 Neisseria sicca 4320 | reverse complement strand
AAAGATTGCGCCTTACAAATCAAATTCAGCCACGACCGGCGCATGGTCGCTCGGGCGTTCTTGCGCGCGCGCGTCCAAATCGACATAAACGTCTTTCAACACGGCAGACAGGGCGGGGCTGATGAGCTGGTGGTCGATGCGCAGTCCGAGTTTGCGTTGGAACATTGCGCCGCGATAGTCAAACCAAGTGTAAAACGCGCCTTCGGGGTGGATTTGGCGCAGGCTGTCGGTCAGGCCTAAATCCAGCAGATTTTTGAACCACTGTCTCTCGATGGATGAGCAGTGGATTTTTTCATGCCATTTTTCGGGGTCGTAGCAGTCGGCATCGGCGGGCGCGATATTGAAGTCGCCGAGCAAGACCAGTTTTTCGTGGCGCGTCATTTCGTCGCGGATAAATTCAGTCAATGCGGCAAACCATTGTTCTTTATATTGGAATTTCGGGCTGTCGAGGGCTTCGCCGTTGACGCAATAGACATTGATGACGCGCACGCCGTTGACGGTTGCGGAGATGACGCGGCGTTGCGGGTCATCGGGCAGGGCAGGCAGGCCGACGTGTACGTCTTGCGGTTCGCTGCGGCTGATGATGGCGACGCCGTTGTAGGTTTTTTGTCCGCTCCAAACGCTGTGCCAACCCATCATTTGCAGGGCGGCGGCGGGAAATTTGTCTTGGTCTAGCTTGAGTTCTTGCAAAACAAGGACATCGGGCTGATGGTCGGCAAGCCAGTTTTGCACCTGCGGCAGGCGCACGTTGAGGGAATTGACGTTCCAAGTGGTGATTTTCATGCGGATTCCGTGTGTGAGGGTCGTCTGAAAAGCGTTTTGGGCTTTTCGGGCAGAATAAGGACAAAACAAAGCGGTTCATGAAAACCGCTTTGTTGGGTAAACGGGACGCTATTGTATCATCAGGGGATTTCGGCGGCTGCCGGTTTGAAACAAAAATCCGTTTGAGAAAACAAGGCTCAACAGCCTTTAGGCGGCTTTACGGTTTTCCAAATTGCGCAACGTATCGAGGATGACGGCGGCTTCTTCGGATACCAGCCGGTATTCGATGATGCGGTGGTAGCGGGTGAAATCGATCAGACCTTCGGAGCGCAGGCGCGCGAGATGGTTGGAAACGGCGGTCGCAGGCTGTCCGAGCGCTTCGGATAATTCGGCGATGCTGCGTTCGCTGTCCATCAGCATGAACAAAATGGTCATGCGGTCGGGGTTGGCGATGAGTTTGAGAAGGGAAGAGAGACGTTTGGTTTCCATGGTGTATGCCTTTCTGTTCGTGTAGTTTGATTTGAGAAGCATTACAAAAAGAAGATGATTGTGATTCTTCTTATATTTTTGATAAATTTCAAATGCTTACGTTCGTAAGTGTACATCAATCAGGCGCAAAAGAGAGCATTTGCGTTTAAATTTGCCGTAAATAATTGTTGTTTGATCAAATCCCAATGTATTTTAAAACGAGCAAAAAAGACGATTTTTTAGAAATGAAAAACAAGGTTTAATTTATAGGGAAATGAAAAGGCAGAAGTGTAGATTTGGGTTGAAATTTAAAAAATAATTTATAAACAGATAAATATAAAAAGCAAAGCTGTTTTTCCGATATTTTTATTGATAGCAGATAGCTGTTTTGAAAATTAACGAAGTTTTAGGGAAAGTCTCGTCTGTACGTTTTCAGTCTGTAAAAATTTTACAACAGTTACTATCAATTTTGTTATTTAGTTTGAAGGAGCATCTTGATGGAAACGGCGTGCAGGCAGTCAAAGAGGTATCGACTGCCTGCGTATTCGGCTATACAATCCGACCACCTTTCTTTGGTATACCTTTATGTATATTCTGATTACCTTTTTTTTCAAACTCTTCGCTGCCATGCCGCTGCGCCTGTTGCACGCATTGGCGGGCGTGTTGGGCGGCGTGGTTTATTATCTGCGCCGTGAGGATCGCGAACGCGTATTTGACAATATGCGCACGGCCGGTTTGCAGTCCGATGAAGCGGCGGTCAAGGCTGTGTTCCGCGAAACCGTCAAAGGCGGGTTGGAATTGCCCGTGGCTTTTTTCAGACGACCTGAAAGCATAGAAAAATTGTTTGTAGAAGTACGCGGTTGGGAGCATGTACAGGCTGCGTTGGATGCGGGCGAAGGATTGTTGTTTATTACTCCGCACATCGGCAGCTACGACCTTGCCGGACGATATATCAGCCAACAGCTTCCGTTTCCACTTACGGCGATGTACAAACCGCCGAAGCTCAAAGCGATGAATGAAGTCATGCAGGCGGGGCGCGTACGCGGTAAAGGTAAAACCGCACCGACTAGTATGCAAGGCGTTAAGCAGGTCATCAAAGCCTTGCGTGCGGGCGAAGCCACCATCGTTTTGCCCGACCATGTCCCCGCGCCAGAAGAAGGCGGAGACGGTGTGTGGGCGGAGTTCTTCGGTAAACCGGCTTTTACCATGACGCTGGCAGGCAAGCTCGCGCAGGTAAAAGGGGTTAAGGCATTGTTTTTCTGCGGAGAACGCCTGCCGAAAGGACGCGGGTTTGTCCTGCACATCGAACCCTTGCGCGGCGGACTGAACGGCGATAAAGAACACGATGCGCGGGTAATCAATGAAAATACGGAATATTGGATACGCCGGTTTCCGACGCAATATCTGTTTATGTACAACCGCTACAAAAAGCCCGCAGGTGCGCCGGTGCCTCCCGGGCATGGGTGAAAAAATGTGAAAGGTCGTCTGAAAACCTAGCGTTTGAGTTTTCAGACAACCTTTTTTAATCATTTTTGTGGACGGATTCCGCGCTACGGGTTTGTTAGTAACTCGAGGGTGGGGCACACGATACGCCGTGCTTAGATTGATTTGAAACCCAACGAAAATCGGATAATTCGCAATGTTGGGTTCGACAATCCAATTTGTTTAAAGGTTGTCTGAAAAGTGTTTTCAGACAACCTTTTGCCTTGATGGCGTAGATGGTAGCGTGGACTTTACCCACGAAAATAGCAGGTAAAAAGAAGTCGTCTGAAATTTTGGGTTTTATTCGTGGGCAGAGCCCATGCTATGGGTTTGGTGTGATTGGCGGGTGGATACGCGCTACGCGGTGGATGGCTAATCCCCTGTAATACCTGCTTTATCAGAGCTTCGCCTCCTCCCCAAACACTTCCCGCCATAATTTCCTGACATTGCCGTAATGGGACAGCAATTCGTCGGTTACTTCGGTTTTTTCGGCGTCGCGCAGTTTGGTGTTGTGCTGCTGCTGGCGGTAGAAGCGGTAGGCGGTGCGGCTTTGTTCGGCGAGGGTTTTGTCGATGAGGCCGCAGTCGGCGGCGATGTTCAAGAGGGCGATGTTGCCGTAGTTGTCGAGGAGTTGCGGATATTGGCGGGCATGGGCAAGTATCAGATATTGGACGATAAATTCGACGTCGACCACGCCGCCGCGCGCGTATTTGACGTTGCTGTCAACCGGCGGATGGGTGGGGAACATTTTTTCGCGCATTTCGATGATTTCGCCTGCCAAGGCGGTTTGGTCGCGTTCGGCGGTGAGAATTTCGGTGCGGATGCGGTCGAAGGCCGTCTGAATTTCGGGTGTGCCGCAGATGAAGCGGGCGCGGGTGAGGGACTGGTGTTCCCATGTCCATGCGTTTTCGCGCTGATATTTTTCGAAGGCGGCGATGCTGTGGGCGAGGAAGCCGGCGTCGCCGTTGGGGCGCAGGCGCAGGTCGGTTTCGTAGAGGCTGCCTGCGCCGGTGGCGGTGGAAAGCCAGTTGGTCAGGCGGCGGGCGAGGCGGCTGTATACGTCGCCTGCGTCGGGATGGGGATCGTCGTAGAGGTAGACGAGGTCGAGGTCGGAGGCGTAGCCGAGTTCTTTGCCGCCGAGTTTGCCGTAGCCGACGATGGCGAATTGCGGGGTGTCGCGGTGCTTTTTGGGCATGTCCGCCCACGCGCACGGCAGGGCGGCGGCGAGGATGGTGTCGGCGAGGGCGGAAAGTTGGTCGGAGAGGGATTCTACCGTCCACAGTCCGGCGAGGTCTTGGACGGCGAGGCGGAAGACTTGGGCGTGCTGGAAGCGGCGCAGGGTGTCCATTTGCGCTTCGGTGTCGCCGCCGCAGGCTTTGAGGTCGTCTGAGAGGGCGGTGGCGAGGGCTTGCCAGTCGAACGCGGTATCCAAAAGCTGCGCGCTGATGAGTTCGTCCAGCAGAATCGGGTATTTGCTCAGATACGCCGCCACCCATGAGCTTTGGCTCATAATCTGCGCCAGTTGCGCCAAGGTTTGCGGATGTTCGTTGAGGAAGGCGAGATAGGCGGAGCGGCGGCTGATGTTTTCAAGGAAGTCCAACAGCCGCATCAGCGTATCGGTCGGGTTGTTCTGCTCGGCCGCCGCCTGTACGAACAGCGGCACAATGGCGTCAAAACGCGGCTGGGCGTGTGCGGAGAGGTGGCGGTATTTATGACCGTGCCGGATTTGGTCGAGCCTTGCGGCGATGGTTTCGGCATCGAACCCGTGTTCTCTCAGACGACCTTGCCGCTCTTCTTCGTCGGGTTTGTCCTGCCATGCCCATTGCCATTCGCTGTTGTCCTGTGTTTGCTCTTCGGGTTCGCTCAAAATTTCGTTGAACAACTGATTGACCTTGTTACGATGAACGTTGAGGTCGTCTGAAAAGGCGGCGTAGCTGTCGAAACCCATACTTTCGGCAAGCAGTTGTTGCTGTTCGGGCGAGGAGGGCAGGGTTTGGGTTTGCTGGTCGTCCCAGTATTGCAGGCGGTGTTCGACGTCGCGCAGGAAGCGGTAGGCGGCAAGCAGGGTTTCGACGTTTTCAGACGGCATGATGCCCAACTCGGCAAGTTTCTTCAGCGTTTCCTGCGTGCCTTTCAGTTGCAGCGCGCGCATTTGTCCGCCGCGTATCATCTGGAAAATCTGGGCGATAAACTCGACTTCGCGGATGCCGCCTGCGCCGAGTTTGATATTGTCCGCCATGCCTTTTTTGCTGACTTCGCTGCGGATTTGGCGGTGCAGGTTGCGCATCGCCTCATACGCGCTGTAATCCAGATATTTGCGGAACACGAAGGGGCGCACCAGCGATTTGATGTCGTTTGGATACGGTGTAACCACGCGGCCTTTGCACCATGCGTAGCGCTCCCATTCGCGCCCCTGCGTAATCAGGTATTGCTCCAGCGCGGTTTCGCTCAATACCAGCGCGCCCGAATCGCCGTCCGGCCGCAGCCGCATATCGACGCGGAACACTTGCCCGTCGGCGGTGATGTCGTTCAGCAGCGCAATCAGTTTCTGTCCGACTTTGGTGAAAAACTCCTGATTGCCGCGTTCGCGCCTGCCGTTGGTGTCGCCCGATTCGGGATAGACGAAAATCAAATCGATGTCGGAAGACACGTTCAACTCATAGCCGCCCGCCTTGCCCATCGCCACCACGCTCAAATGCTGCGGCGATTTGGTATAACGCCCGATCGGCGTGCCGTACATGTCCCGATAATAGGCGTAGGCAAAGTCCAACGCGGTATTGACGGCAAAATCGGCAAACAGCGTAATCGTGCGGGTAACTTCGTTCAAATCGCTGATGCGGTTTATATCGCGCACGATAATCTGCGACACCACATAACGGCGCAACTCGCGCAACTGCCGCGCCAACTCTTCCTCATTTTCTTCCGTGCGGATTTTGTCCCAGTCGGCAAAGGCTTGGAAATCCGCTTCGGTTAACACTTTGTCCAGCATGGGCAGGAAAATTTCAGGCTTGAGTTTGCCGTTGTCGAGCTGGCGGGCGAGGAAGAGGGAATGGCGGCGGGCGGTGTCGAGGCGGTTGTCGGACATTTCGGATTCCGTTTGAAAGGATGACGGGAATGGGATAGTGGATTAACTTTAAATCAGGACAAAGCGAGGGGATGCCGTACCGGTTTGTTTAAAGTTAAGCCACTATATCATAGCAATCTTGGAGGTCGTCTGAAACAGCAAAACACCTTTCAGACGACCTTTGCAAAAGCTGACGGCAAAGCGTTTACATGGCAAAATACCGCCTGTTTGCAGGTCATCCGAATTTTTCAGACGACCTTTTACCCTCTTCAAAAGGAATCCCCATGTCTTTGCAAAACATCATCGAAACCGCCTTTGAAAACCGCGCGGACATCACCCCGACCACCGTTACCCCCGAAGTCAAAGAAGCCGTGTTGGAAACCATCCGCCAACTCGATTCAGGCAAATTGCGCGTCGCCGAACGCTTGGGCTTGGGCGAATGGAAAGTCAACGAATGGGCGAAAAAAGCCGTCCTGTTGTCCTTCCGCATCCAAGACAACGAAGTCCTCAACGACGGCGTGAACAAATACTACGACAAAGTACCGACCAAGTTTGCCGACTGGTCGGAAGACGAATTCCGCGCCGCAGGTTTTCGCGCCGTACCCGGTGCTGTTGCGCGTCGTGGCAGCTTCGTTGCCAAAAACGTCGTATTGATGCCGTCTTATGTCAACATCGGCGCATACGTTGACGAAGGCGCGATGGTCGATACTTGGGCGACCGTCGGCTCTTGCGCGCAAATCGGTAAAAACGTCCACTTGAGCGGCGGCGTCGGCATCGGCGGCGTACTCGAACCTCTGCAAGCCAGCCCGACCATCATTGAAGACAACTGCTTCATCGGCGCGCGTTCCGAAATCGTCGAAGGCGTGATTGTCGAAGAAGGCAGCGTGATTTCCATGGGCGTGTTCATCGGACAATCCACCAAAATCTTCGACCGTACCACCGGCGAAATCTACCAAGGCCGCGTACCGGCAGGCTCGGTTGTCGTGTCCGGCAGCATGCCTTCCAAAGACGGCAGCCACAGCCTCTACTGCGCCGTCATCGTCAAACGCGTGGACGCGCAAACCCGCGCCAAAACCAGCGTGAACGAATTGCTGCGCGGTATTTAATCGGCGAACAGTAAAGGGGGGAGGTCGTCTGAAACAGCCCAAAAAATAAACGGGCTTCAGGCAAACGGTTTCCCTTGTTTGAATGGAAAGAGGTCGTCTGAAAACCGGATTTCGGGTTTTCAGACGACCTCTTTATTTATACGGAATGCAGCGATATTGCGTTGTATAGTGGATTAACTTTAAACCAGTACGGCGTTGCCTCGCCTTGCCGTACTATTTGTACTGTCTGCGGCTTCGTCGCCTTGTCCTGATTTAAATTTAATCCACTATATGACTTAAGATGGGGAAGTCAAAAAATATAATTTAAAACAATATATTATCCTGTTTTTCTAGAATTGTTGTATGCAATCGCGTATAATTCTGCGATTAATTTGTTCAACGGTCGTATCAGACGCAGGCCGTCTGAAACCGGATACAGGAGCCCAATTACCATGATGACCTTATATTCAGGCATTACCTGCCCGTTCAGCCAACGCTGCCGTTTCGTGTTGTACGAAAAAGGCATGGATTTTGAAATCAAAGATGTCGATATTTTCAACAAGCCCGAAGACCTTGCCGTAATGAATCCGTACAATCAAGTACCTGTTTTGGTTGAACGCGACCTCATCTTGCATGAGTCCAACATCATCAATGAATATATCGACGAACGTTTCCCGCATCCGCAACTGATGCCGGGTGATCCCGTGATGCGCGGACGCGGGCGTTTGGTGTTGTTCCGCATGGAAAAAGAATTGTTCAACTTCGTCCATGTTTTGGAAAACCCTAACGCGACCAACAAAGAACAGGCTAAAGCGCGCGAAGCCATCGGTAACGGACTGACAATGCTGGCTCCTGCGTTTGCGAAGAGCAAATACATCCTCGGCGAAGATTTTTCTATGATTGACGTAGCGCTGTCTCCTTTGTTGTGGCGGCTTGATCATTACGACATCAAACTCGGCAAATCCGCCGCACCTTTGTTGAAATACGCCGAACGTATTTTCCAACGCGAGGCCTTCATCGAAGCGCTGACGCCCGCCGAGAAAGCCATGCGCCGATAAGCTTCCGAAAGGAGATACCATGACGACTTCGACCAAACCCTATCTGCTTCGTGCCTTATATGAATGGTGTACGGACAATGGCCAAACGCCGCATCTGGTCGTTTGGGTTAACGAACATACCCGCGTACCCATGCAATATGTCCGCGACAATGAAATCGTACTGAATATCGGCCCGACCGCCAGCCATAATCTGAATATCGATAACGATTGGATCAGCTTTTCCGCCCGTTTCGGCGGGGTGGCGCACGATATTTGGATTCCTGTCGGCCATGTTATCAGTATCTTCTCCCGCGAAAGCGGGGAGGGGATGGGGTTCGAAGTCGAGCCTTACGAAGCGGATGCTTCCGGTAATGAGGCGCAGCAGGAGCCGGCGGCAGATAAGCCGACTGACGGCGAACCTGCCAAGTCGGGCAAGATATTGAAGTTCGTCAAATAAAACGAAAGGTCGTCTGAAAGTAGATTTCAGACGACCTTTTTACTGATACTCATGATCTTTCAGGTTGGGTTCTTTGGGGAGGATTACGTTATCTGTTTGCCCAAGATGACCACATCCGCTTCAAATGTTTCCAAATCGCACGCTGCGGGCAATCTGCCCCATTCTTGAAAACCGAACGAGTGAAAAAGATGCAGGCTGGGGTGGTTGTGTCCGAAAATCACGGCCAAAACGTTTTTAATGCCCAAGGAGGGCGCACGCTCCAACATATTGCGCAGCAGGATTTTACCGACGCCGACCCCGCGCATATTGTGCCGGACATAAATACTGATTTCCGCGCTGATGTGAAACGCGTGGCGCGGATAATAATCGCTGAAGCTGCCCCATGCCAGCAATTCGCCGCTATGGTTTTTCAAGACATAAAGCGGGCGTTTGCCGGAATGTGCTTCAAACCAAGGCTTGCGGGTTTCGATGCTGACGGGCGATAAATCGGCGGTGGATTGGCGCGCTTCAATCGTACTGTTGTAGATTTCGACAATGTCGGGCAGGTCTTCTGTTTTCGCCAGAGTAATCGTGTATTCCATTTCCAGACGACCTGCCGGCTATTGGATGAGTTTGGAAATGGTTTTAAAGGCAGGATGTTTCGCATCACCCATCAGGTTGAATAATAAACTCTCAACGTTGGATACGGCGGCTCCGGCAGTAAGCATCTGCTGCAGGGCATTGTCTTTGTTAAGCGGGTTTCTGGAGGTGGTACATTCGTAAGGAATGTGGACGCGGATATTGTGCTTGAGCAAGTCCAAGGTCGTCTGAAGCATACAGATGTGCGCTTCCGCACCGATTAAGATGATGTTTTCGATTTGTTTCTCTTTCAGAATGGCCATGACTTCGGGTGATGCGGCGGAAAAACGGGTTTTTTCGAATATCGGCGTATTGTGCAGAAGCAGGGATATGGCGGGAACCGTTTTACCCAAACCCTTCGGATATTGTTCCGTTGCTGCAAACGGTATGTTTAAAGCCGACAGGCCTTGCAGCAGGATGCGGCAATGTTCGACCATTTGTCCACTGCCGTGCAATGCGGGCAGCAGGCGTTCCTGAATATCGACAATCAGGCAAAGCGTATTTTCCGTGTTCATTTGGATTTCCTTTCAGACGACCTTGGTAAGAGAAATTTTTGTATCGTTGCCACACAATACAGTAAAAGTACTTAAAATCAGTTTATTTTAAGAAAAATAAACACCATGGCAGGACAGTTTGCCAAAGTGTTCTGTATTATGCAAAGGCTTTTCAGGGTTTCCGCTTCTAAGGGAGCTGGGAGAGCTGATTAAAACAACTTTGAAAATCACACGGAGGTAATATTATGGGATGGATCGTTACGATCATCATTGGTTTCATCGTCGGCGTCTTGGCAAAATTCCTGCATCCTGGCAGAGAAAATTTCGGATTCATTATGACTACCCTCTTGGGTATAGCCGGATCGGCTTTGGCAGGATTTGTAGGCCAAAGTTTAGGTTGGTATCGTGTAGGTGAGCCTGCAGGATGGATTGCATCAACTATTTTTGCAGTAATTATTTTGGCAGTTTATACCCGTTTTCTGAGAATCCGTTAATAAATATGGATTAAAATATGGGTTGGTTTGCCGGCCTGCCGCTTTAAAGCGCAATATAAATACCATACTATTATTTTCTTTTAAGAGAAAAGGTAGTATGGTATTTTTGTCTAAATTCCTTTGGATAAAAGAAAGAAATACGGCAAGGGTAACTGAATATTTTAAAGAAAAAAAGAAAAAGTCCTGCATGATATTTGCAGGACTTTTATTTTGGGGTGGCTGATGGGGCTCGAACCCACGACAACTGGAATCACAATCCAGGGCTCTACCAACTGAGCTACAGCCACCGTAAAACTAAATTTTTGGCACGCCCGACAGGAATCGAACCTGTAACCCCCGACTTAGAAGGTCGGTGCTCTATCCGGTTGAGCTACGGGCGCTCATGCCGATTCGTGCTAAAGCATTATTGGTCGGGGCGGTGGGATTCGAACTCACGACCCTCTGCTCCCAAAGCAGATGCGCTAACCGGGCTGCGCTACGCCCCGACTTGAAGAGTGAAACTATACACATAGGTTTGTAAAAGGTCAACTGTATTTTTAAGTTTGTTTTTATTTCTTGTCCTATCTTTTTATTTTTCATTAAGATTTATTTTTATGGGTATGCCAGGAAATGGAATGGGAATAGGGGTTTGAATGTGCAGGAATGTGGTTTTACGGGATGTGTCAAACCGGTTTAAAAATGCGATAATCGCCGATATTGTTTCATTTTGATTGGGAAGGAAGGTTTATGGCTGCACAATTAATCAACGGTAAAGAGGTGTCGTTCAAAAGACTGGCAAAAGTTGCCGAAGCGGTGGTAAAGCGTCAGGAAGATGGTTTGCGCGAACCTTGTTTGGCGGTCATTTTGGTGGGTAATGATCCTGCCAGTGCGGTATATGTCCGCAATAAAAAGCTGGCTTGCGAAAAATGCGGTATCCGTTCTTTGACTTATGAGCTGCCCGAATCGACTTCCCAAGAAGAGTTGTTGGATTTGGTCGGGCGATTAAATGAGGATGATGCTGTGGACGGTATTTTGGTGCAGCTTCCGTTGCCGGCACATATCGACAGTCAGGCCGTTCTGGAAAATATTGTTCCACATAAGGATGTGGACGGCTTCCATCCTTACAATATAGGACGGCTGGTAGTGAAAATGCCGCTGATGCGGCCATGTACGCCCAAAGGCGTAATGACGCTTTTGGAAGAATACGGGGTCGATCCAAAAGGGAAAAAGGCGGTTGTTGTCGGCGCTTCAAATATTGTAGGCAGACCCCAGGCTTTGGAATTATTGTTGGCACGCGCGACGGTAACGGTATGCCACAGCGCGACGCAGAATCTTGCTGATGAAGTGGCTGCGGCGGATATTTTGGTCGTCGGCGTGGGTATCCCGAATTTTGTTAAAGGCAGTTGGATTAAGCCCGGTGCGGTTGTGATTGATGTCGGTATCAACCGTTTGGAAGATGGCAGTTTGTGCGGTGATGTGGAGTTTGATGTGGCAAAAGAACGGGCTGGCATGATTACCCCTGTTCCCGGCGGCGTCGGCCCGATGACGATTGCGACGCTTTTGGAAAATACCTTGCACGCGGCTGCACTGCATGACTGAATGATATAAATTGTTATAGAAAAGCCGAGCCGGAATACACGGGAGGGATACGGTGTCCCGCGTGTTCCGGCTTGGCTTTTTGATGTCGTGGTAAAGGTCGTCTGAAATCAGTCGGTACATGA
>NZ_AEPF01000018.1 GCF_000193735.1 Neisseria sicca 4320 | reverse complement strand
AGACCGGAAATCAGACCGGCGGTACCGTCGATCACGAGCGGTTTGTTGCCTTTGCCTGCTTTGCCGACGGTAATCTTGTCGGCCAGCGAGAAGCCGATGCCGTTTTCGTCGGCACGGGTCAGGATGTTGCCGTCGCCTTTGACGCTCAGGCTGTCACCCAGTTTCTTCGCACCGGTCGTGCCGTTGTCGGCGGCAAAGGTCAGACCTTTGTTGTCCACCGCGTCTTTCGCCGCTACGCCTTTGGCGATGTCGGCTTTGGCTTCGTCAGTCAGATCCAAAGCGTAATCGGTGACACCGTCGGCGTCTTTCGCACCTTCGCTGACTTTAACCGCACCATTAGCCGCTTGGCTGAGGGTGGTCTTGTCGGCGTTGACGGTGTACTCGGTGTTGTTGCCGTCCACTTTTTCGCTGACGGTCACGTTCTTACCGGCTGCGACGGTAGTGGTTTTTTCGGTTGCGGCGAGTTGTTCTTTCAACTGGGCAACGTTTACGGCGTCGGTGGCTTTTACACCTTTGGCTACGTTGCTGATGGCTTTGCTGCCAGCGTCGATGCCGTCAGCAGTAACGTTCACATCGCCTGCTTTCAAACCGTCTTTGCTCAGCGCTACTTTGTCGCCAACGGTTACGCCGCTGTTGTTCACAACAGTCTCGCCCGCAGTCAGGCTGTCAGCCTTCAGGTTTTTGGCAGTAGAAACTTTGTAAACGCTGGAACCTCCTGTTTTGTCGGTTTCAACGACGATGTTGTCGTTGCCGCTTTCCACACGACCTGAATTGGCTTTCAACTGGGCAACGTTGACGGCATCGTTATCTGCCTCGCCTGCGGCGACGTTGGAGATTTTATTGCCGCCGTTGTTCAGACCGTCTTTGGTCAGGCTGACAGGGTTGCCTGCCGTACCATTGCCCACAGTCAGTCCGTTGTCGGACAGTACGCTGTCGCCGACAGTGACTTTGTTGAAGGAGACGTCGTCTGAAGTCGCTACGGTGATGTTCTTACCGTCGCGGCTGACTTTGATGTTTTTGCCTTCTTTGAAGGTTACAGTGTCGCCTGCGGCAATTTTTTCAGACGAGGTTTCGTCGTTGGCGTTCAGGTTCCAACCTTTTTCAGCAGTTTCTTTCACCGCGGCAATCGCGTCGTGAACATTGGCTTTGCCTGTACCGCCAATGTCGGTGAAGGTGACGTTGCCATTGTTGTTGGCCGCGTTACCGCCGAGAATTTTCGCCAGGTTGGCTTGGGCTGCGTTCAACTGCTCTTCAGTCGCAGCTTGACCTTTGGTAGCGAAATCCGCACCGCCCAAGGCTTTGTTGCTCAAACCGCTGACTGTGCCGTTTACGCCGTCGATGCTGACAGGTTTGCCACTGTCTTGTCCGATTTTGACGGTATCGGCAAGAGAGAACCCGATGCCGTTTTCATCGGCACTGGTTACGATGTTGTTATCGCCCTTGATCTTAAGGCTGTCACCCAGTTTCTTCGCACCGGTTGTGCCGTTGTCGGCGGCAAAGGTCAGGCCTTTTTGCAGCTCGGTACCGATGTTGTCCAACGCGCCTTGTACGGTGTTGACAGGGGCAGCCTGCGTGCCGTCGGCTTTGGTTACCACCAGATTCGGTGCTTCAACCGCGCCGGTAGTCGGATTGACGGTTGCACCCAATGCGGTTGCCAACGGAGTGAGCTGGCTGACGTTGACGGCGTCGGTATTGCTCACACCGGCTGCGATGTCGGTTGCTTTCTTACCGCCGTTAGACAGACCTTCGGCCGTCAGTTTGACAGGGTTTGCCGCTGTACCGACGGTCACACCGTCTGCAGAAACGGTGGTTTTGCCGCCTGCTGCGTCGACGAATTCAGACGAAGTCAGACCTTTCAACTCTTTCGCTAGTTTGATGTTGAGCGTGCCGGTAGCGTCGTCTGAAACCACGCCGATGTTGTTAGCAGACAGTTTAGCTTCATCTGCCTCGCCGCCTTTAACGGTAACAGTGCTACCCAAACGTCGAGTTGAGGGAGTACCGGCATCAGCGGCAAACGTCAGCGGTGTGCGGACTGCATCGCTTAACGCACCTAATGCTTCTCCGACAGTATGGTAAGTCGCTACGCTGCTACTATCCGGATTGCCGGAAATGACTGTGTAATCCGGTGCAGTAATAGTGCCGTCAGCAGGATTAACCTTTGTGCCAAGTGCTTTGGCAACTTTGTCCAGTTGCGATACGTTTACCGCATCGTTTTGCTTCTGACCATCTTTAACGTTACCTATAGTAGTCGGAGTCGAAGTTTGGGGGTCGGTCGGATTCAATGCGGCAATGGTTACGTCATTGCCTGTATAGTCAGTGTTATCCTCTACATCGACAAACTTAACGGTGCGTGTTTGCGTATCTGGATCAATGGCTACTTCTCGTCTCAACATTTTGCCGTTGGAACCAACATAAGAGAACGGTGTTGAATTACTAACCGTAGTCAATGTAGTTACACTGACGTTTTTAATTGCATCCGATAACTGCTCAAAATTCACTGCATCAGACGGATCACTACCTTTGGCAACATTGATAATCTTGTTGTTTGCCATATCCAAGCCGCCATTTGCAGTAATCTTGCCGGCAAAAGTCGGGGCATCAACTGTATTGATGCTGACTGCACCTTTATTTTGGCTCAAACGGATATTTTGACCTGCTTCCAGCGTAATGGTCGCACCATTGGTAATTTCTTCCAAAGAATAGTTTTCAGCAACACCATTGGTATTGTTGGTTTTAGCCGTATTCAGCTTGAACGACTTGTAGGAAGCATTGTGGATAGAAGCAATCGCATCATGAATATTGCGCTCACCCGTACCGCCGATGTTAGTCATCGTGATGGTGCCGTCATTCGCAATGGCTGCGTTTCCACCCAATACGCCGACTGCGCTCTTACCGATGTTGTTCATGACGTTTTGAGTCGCATAAAGTTGGCTGCCGTTGATGGCGTCGGTGCTGCTGTCGCTGATGCGGCCTGCGGCGACGTTGGTAATCGTACGCTCTTTGCCTGCCGTACCGATACTGAGTGTGGATGAAGGTGCGTTACCTGCGAAGTTGCCGAAGGCCAAATCGCCAACGGTGGCAGAGGTCGTCGGAACGGCTGCTTCAGTTGCGGAATTGACACCCAATGCGATGGAGTCTGCATGAGCGGCATTGGCTTTTTTACCGAAGGCAATAGCGTTGCTTGCAGAGGCTTTTGCCGCATCGCCGAAGGCAAATGTATCGCCTGCGGTGGCTTGGGCATTTTTACCGAAAGCAACGGCACGGTTTTGCGTGGCTTGGGCTTTGTTGCCGATGGCGATGGTATCCTCTCCTTGCGCCTCTGCTTCATTACCCAATGCCAAGGCATTACTGGAAGAAGCTTTGCTGTTACGACCTGCCGCAACAGCAGCAAAGCCAGTTGCATGGGAATTGAAACCTAATGCAGTCGCACCCGAGGCTGTGGCTTGGCTGTATGAACCGAGCGCGGAAGCAGAATCTTTGGTGGCCTGCGCGCCATCGCCGACCGCTACGCTGGATTTACCCAATGCTTTGGAAGACTGACCGCCTGCAAAGGAGTTTTGACCGTAAGCATTGGATGATTGGCCGACGGCGGTAGCATTGGTGCCGCTGGCTTTGGTGTTTGCACCAATAGCGACGGAACCTTCACCTTTAGTCAAACCGTTGACACTCGCATCGGATGCCGTGTCTTCGTTTACAGTGGCGTTTTTACCGATGGCGATAGAGTTGGAAATTACCGCCTGCGCGCCTGTACCGACGGCTACGGCAAATTCGCCGGCAGCTTGGGCATCCGCGCCTGCTGCCAATGCATCTCGTCCGGTTGCGCCGTCATTGTTGTAGTTGCCACGGGTATCAGAGGTCGTCTGAACGCTGTAAAAATGGCTGGAATTGCCGCCGCCCAATTGATTGATTTTGGTGTTCATCGCTTCCAAAGCGTCGTGAACATTGGCTTTGCCCGTACCGCCCAAGTTATTCAGGGTCAAATTGCCTGCATCGTCAATTTGGGTACTGCCGCCCAAGGCGTCTTTGACGTTGTTACCCAAGTTGAGCAGGTAAGAATTGGTCGCATAAAGCTGGCTGCCGTTAATTGCATCGGTACTGGTTGCACTGATAACACCCGCGGAGACGTTTTGGATTTGACGGGTGAAGTTGTTGGCAGGGGTGGCTGCATCGACTTTACCGACGGAAACCGTACCGTAAGAGCTTGTACCGGCAGCGGTGTAGTTGCCATTAAGCGTGTAGTCGCCGTTGTGGTGTGCTTCGGTCAGACTGCCGCCGCCCAATGCAACATCATTTTCATTAACGGCATGGGATTCGTAACCCAAAGCGAGTCCTTTGACGGCATCGGCTTTGGTATATGCACCCAATGTCACGGCACCTGCTTTCGCCGAAGTTGCGGATACACCCAAGGCAACAGTATTGCCTTCCGCGGCATTGGCAGAATGACCAAATGCAACAGCTTCTGCAGCGAGTGCTTTGGCAGTATTACCGAAGGCAATCGAGCTGTTGCCCGTAGCTTGAGTATCCAGACCGATTGCCATCGCATAGTCTTCAGACGCAACAGCATTGCTGCCGATGGCGACGCCGTTGAGCTTGCTGTCGGTTACCTTCGCCATATTACCGATGGCTACGGCAAAACGGCCTGAGGCATTGGAATCGATACCCAATGCAACCGCCTCACTGCCCGATGCGTTGGCACGCTGACCGACGGCGACGGAGGAAACGGCTCCGGCAACGGTCTCATGACCGATGGCAACAGTTTCGTGTGCGCTGGCATTGGCGGTCTTACCGATGGCCACGGAATTGTCGCCGCTGGCTTTGGAAAGCATACCGACGGCAACTGCAGATTCTTTTTCCGCCAATGCGGTTTTACCGACGGCAACGGTATTGTTGAAGCTGCCTTTTGCAGCTTCACCGATAGCGACGGTGGAGGTAACGGCCAATTTTTGGGCATCCGTTCCCATACCTGCTTCTTTGCCGATGGCAACGTTGTTCGCACCGGACACAAATGCGCCGGAACTCAGACCAAGGGCGATGTTGTCTACGCCGGTGGCGTTGTTGCCCGTGCCTTTACCGATGGAAATTTGGCGTTCGTTGGTGTAGGCATTACGGCCGCTGTCTGCGCCGATATAGACCGTGTCCGCACCGACCTTGCGTCCTGCGGAAACGGCATCGTCGTATACGCCCGCGTTTGTACCCACCACGATATTGCCTGTACCTGCCGCTACGGCTTTGTTACCGATGGCGACGGCGTTGTTGGCGGTGGCTTTGCTGTTTTGACCGAGCGAAGTAGAAGTTTCTGCAGTGGCAGTCGCTTCTTTACCGACTGCAACGCTGCTCATACCGGTTGCCTGAGTGGCAAAACCGACGGCAATCGCGCCTTTGGCAGAAGCAATGGTTTGCGGACCGGCAGCCAAGGCGTTTTCAGCACCTGCATTGCTGTCCACGCCTAAGGCTGTGGCGCGCAGGCCGTTTGCCGTGCTGTTTTTACCGACGGCAGTAGTGTCTTTCATGACGGCATTTGCGGCCGAACCGATGGCGATGGCATCCGAATTGCCTGCTTTGGCTCCATAGCCGATGGCTGTTGAGTAATGACCGACCGCAGTCGCCCCTTTATCCGCACCCTGACCGCCGCCAATCGCGATAGAGGACGTGCCCTGCGCATTCGCTTTACCGCCGATGGCAACACCGTAAGCTCCCGAACCTGCAGCCAACTCACCCACAGCAATCGCCCGCTGCGCGGAAGCGACGGCAGTACCCATTATTGCAAGGCTGGCAGGACCTGATGCTTTGGCACCTCTACCGGCAGCACTCGACCCGCCGATGGCGACGGCACTCAATCCCGAAGTAGTTGAGTTAAAACCGATTGCAACACCGTTGCCTGCGATATCGGTTACAACGGAGCTGGTACCGATCGCAACGGACGAACTACCCTGCGCATTCGAGCTGTCACCGACTGCGATACTGCCGCTTTTGGTTTTGGCCAAGTACCCGATGGAAATGTTTTTAGGCTCTGAACCTGTCGCACCGGTACCGATATAGACAGAATGGCTGCTGTTGGTATCAACGCCTGCCGCCGAACCGATAGCGATAACATTGTTTACCTTCAAACCGCCTTTGAGCGCGCTCTCTCCAATGGAGATATTGCGCCCGTCGGAAGAAACAGTATCTCCTGCCAATTTTCCGATACTGACATCAGCCTCACCTTTTGCCGATGCCGCCTGACCCATAGCGATAGATTGGTTATGATTGGCACTTGCTGCCGCACCGATGGCAATCGCACCGGTTGCACGGGACGGATCATCACTCGGACCTGCAGTGGAAGAATTGGCACCGATAACGACATTGGTTTCTCCTTTGGAAGATGCCCCTTGTCCCATCACGACGGACTTGCCTTGTTTGGGCGTGTCTCCCGGTATGACATCCAAGGCTTTTGTACTATCGTCGCCGCAGACCACGTTGTAGCTGGTAGTATCGAAATAGCAGGTGTTGTAGTCGGTACCTTCGACAGCCTCAGCGACGGTTTTGCCGTTGGCAAGGGTTTGTCCGTTATTTTCTGCCGCCATGACTTGACCGCTTGCAAGCAGCAGGCCGGACATAATGGCGGTAAACGCAAAGCGCACGCCTGCGGAGGCAACGATGCCGCCTATACCTGATGAAGCCGTTTTCCCATGCGCTTTGGCGAATTCCGCCACCGCGTTCCACGTCTGTGTGGTTTCGTTCCATACGACACGATAGATTTTATTCATACTGTCTCTCTGTTTTAAAATGTTAAACAAATAAGTTTAATATATTATTGGTTTTCGGAAGTACCTGCTTTTTAAAATTCCGGACCAATCACTGAAAATGAAAACACCGTATTCGATACCGATATTTCGATTGCAAAAATCATTCAACGGATATGACGCATATTGTCACTTTCAAACAAATTTCAGAATTTATCTATACCTAAGATAATAATCTCTAAAACCTGATTTCATGACCTTTTAGCTATTTATGTATCCGCTTATCTTTGATAACTGCTATTTTCTTAACTTTAATTTGCAATTAAAGCGAAACTTTATCTTTTATTGAAAAGCAATTTATATGCCAAAAACCTTTTATCCAAATTCATCCATACTAAAAAATAATATTTTTAAGTATGCGACATCCTAAAAAAAGCAAAGGGTCGTCTGAAAATGTTTCAGACGACCTCTGCAAATCTCATGTTGATTTAATATTAATGAATAATGTTTCAGATACATCCTCAGCAAGTTGGCGATGTTTGACGGCATTATTCTGTATAATACCGCAATGTTTTTGAAACAAGGAATACAAATGCTTACCCCAGAACAAGTCAAATCGCTGATTGAAGGCGTTGCCGCTTGCGAACACGTCGAAGTTGAAGGCGACGGGCATCACTTCTTCGCCGTCATCGTCTCTTCCGAGTTTGAAGGCAAAGCCCGCCTCGCCCGCCACCGCCTGATTAAAGACGGCCTGAAGGCGCAATTGGCCAGCAACGAATTGCACGCGCTGTCGATTTCCGTTGCCGCCACCCCTGCGGAATGGGCGGCGAAGCAGCAATAAGCCGTACGGCAGGCAAGAGAAGGTCGTCTGAAACCAGAATTAGGTTTTCAGACGACCTTTTGATTTATTGCTTCTAATACTGAATGCGTCAGCTCAAATCAGAAATACTCATGTCGTCATTCCCGCGTAGGCGGGAATCCATTTTTGAATTTTGGAAACTGGTTTTCAAATATTTATTTCTTAAAATTTTCGATGAATTCCCGCCTGCGCGGGAATGACGGCGGATGATGCTGTATCAAAAATTCAGCCGCCCGTAGCGTGGGTTCTACCCACGAATAAACAGAGATGATTGGATTCGGACGTTCGGGCGGGAGATCGTAGGCGAAGCCTACGCTACGGGTTGGTTTATTTTGAATTTGTGTCCATTTGACGGAAAGGTCGTCTGAAAATG
>NZ_AEPF01000019.1 GCF_000193735.1 Neisseria sicca 4320 | reverse complement strand
CAGACTGTACACAAACGACAACAGCGCATTCACCTCGTCTCTGGGCGGACGGCGGTTGCGCCCGTCAAAAGAAAAGCCGCTTTTTTCGCTCAAAAGCTGCCCGAATACAGCAAAATAACGCGCCGCCGCATCACCTTCAATACCGCGCACCACGTCCAGCTCCGCCGCGCCCTTCAACTGCCGCAGCGAAATATTCAAAGCATCGACCGCACTTTGAATCGCCGCATTCTCGCCGTAATTGCGAATCTGCCGCTGAAGCACCCGCTTACTCGCCTGAATCTTCGCCGCAATGATATTGCGCGCAATCGGCACGGGATTTTGCTCCGACACCCGATACTGCGCCCGACGCAGCAGCACATTGCCGCTCTGCCGCCCCTGAGGCCGCCCCAAATAACGCCCGTTTTCGGTAAAAAACGCCAAATTCACATTATTCTCACCGCAAAACCCTAATAAAAACGGCGACACCAGCACATTTCCAAAACAGAAAATATGCCCGATGGAATGCACCGGCAACTGCGCCACCTTCTTACGCTCCTGCTCCACCACCAGTGTCTCCCGCTCTTTATGCAGATAGCTGCCTTGGGTGGTGATGTAGAGCGTGTTTTGCAGTTTGCGTATGGGGAAAACTCCTTGGATTTTGAACGCACTTTTTTGGGGTATTTAACAAGGTTGTTCCACCTGAAAAACGGTAGGTCGGATTCTCGAATCCGACATTTTCAAAATTACCGCAACAATTTCAAATCATATAAATATCAAAGTAGTTGTCGGATACAAGTATCTGACCTACACAGACTGAAACATAAGGTCGTCTGAAAGTTTGAGGCAATTATTTGAACAGCAAAAACCGCGTGCGTGCGTACCGCATACACCCTACATTTTGGTTTTAAAGCTTGCATCGTCCACAGTAGCAACTGTATTTTTCACCCCGTCGGGCAAAAATAC
>NZ_AEPF01000020.1 GCF_000193735.1 Neisseria sicca 4320 | reverse complement strand
CATACAGGCTGTTTTTGCATTGTTCGTAATAGTTTAAAGCTTTGTTTCTTAAGTCCGCAGAGTATGCCATGGTTAGACCTTCAAAGTTGAGTATTGTACTATTTTGTTTTTAATTAACTATAAATTATTTTGGGAAATATCAATCGAAATATGGATTTCAATAGAAAATTACCAAGATAAAGCAAGAGGTAAACCTTGCAATGCAAACAGTTTTTATTTATATTCATGTTTAAGAATAAAACACACTATCAATACTGAGCGAAAGAAAACACGGAGCACATTATGTTTGTCTGCATCTGCAACGCCATTACCGACCACGAAATCAAAGAAACCATCGCCGCCGGCGCAAGTACGATGAGCGATTTGCAGGCTCAATTAGGAGTAGCTACTTGCTGTGGGTGTTGCAGCGAATTGGCTGCTTCGTTTCTGAATATCAACAATGCCCAAACTACTATTACCGCCGGTATTAATGTTCAGTCTTAATTTTATCTAGAATTCAAAAAGGTCGTCTGAAACCAAAATCTTTGGTTTCAGACGACCTTTTATATCTACTCTAAAATAAAACGGTATATGCCGCATCGCCGTTTTGAAGTTAATCGGCTATACCTTACAATCTCGATTTCCGTTTACAGTAAAGAGTCTATTATGAAACTGACGTTGATGTTTCGCGAATATTGCAGCCTCTGCCACAAAATGCGCGAACAGCTTAAACCGTATCAAGAAAGATTTGGCTTTGAGCTGGAAATTCTTGATGTTGATGAAGATCCTGTCTTGGAAGAAAAATATAATGAACTTGTCCCTGTTTTACTTGATGGCGAAACAGAAATTTGCCATTGGTTTTTGGATGAGGAAAAATTGAAAACCTTCTTGGAAACAAAATGTAATGGGTATAACGGCTGAAAGTATTTCTGTTTTGATAAGTTGGTTTCGATAATTGAAAAAAGCTCGTCTGAAAAATTTTCAAAGAATTTCAGGATTTTGTTCTTACGCTACCGCTATATGAATAAAAGGCTGCCTGATTTTTTATTTCAGACAGCCTTTGAAATATCATGAGGGGTAAACATCATCCCCTCTGTTTTGTTTAACCGGCTACGGGTGTAGTCGGAGCAACCGGTTTTCCGGTGAAGGAAGCACGTTTTGCGGCTTGGTAAATAGCCAGTCGTCTGCGATGTGGCATTATTTTTCCTTTCTGTGATTTAAAGGATTATTCTGAAACGGAAGATGAATCAAATCATGCATTTACCGTTTAATAACCCTATCGTTGATTGTTTATTGGTCTTTTATCCATTATTCAATATATTGTGGATGTTAGGTTAGGATGATAGCTGTTTTTTATTTAGACTAAAAGATGAATTGTGTAAAGTTAAATACTTGTTTCGTAAGGTTTGACGTTCATATAAAAAGCCCCTGTTATCAGGGGCTTTTTAGTGAGGATTAGTCCAATTTACCGATGATGTCGTTTAAAGCTTTTTGCCAGTCAGAGGGTTTGATGCCGTAATCGTTTTCGATTTTTCGACAATCCATAATGCTGTACGCGGGGCGTGGTGCAGGAAGAGGATATTGGTCGGTGGTGATGGGTGTTAATTTCGGCATGTTGAAATTATTGTCATGTTTTAGTGCCGTTTGAAAGATAGCTTGGCTGAATTCATACCAAGTAACCGATTTGTTGCCGCCGAAGTGGTAGATTCCTCTGGAAGGTGATGGGTGTTGCAAAAGTGTAATGATGGCTTGCGCCAAATCCCCCGCATAGGTCGGGCATCCGATTTGATCGTTGACAACGGAAAGAGTGTCTCGTTCTTTTGCCAAACGCAGCATGGTTTTAACAAAATTGTTGCCGTATTCGCTAAATAGCCAAGAGGTACGGATAATCGTGCTTTCAGGATTAGCGGCAAGCGCCAGTAGTTCTCCGGCGGCTTTGGTGCGGCCGTATACGCTTTGTGGATTGGTGTAGTCATGTTCACGGTAGGGTGTTTTGCTTGTCCCGTCGAAAACGTAATCAGTCGATATGTGGATAAATCGGGCATGAACCGAACGTGCTGCGTCGGCAAGATTGTGAACAGCTGCAGCATTGACGGCAAATGCAGCAGGAACGTTTGTCTCTGCACGATCGACAGCGGTATAGGCGGCGGTATTGACAATCGCATCGGGTTGAAAGTTTTGAACCATATTGCGAACGGCATCGGCATCCGTAATATCTAAGGAAGAGGAGTCAGTGGCAATCAGCTCCCAATTATCAGGAAGTCGGTCGCGGAAGCAGTGTGCGAGTTGTCCTTTAGAGCCTGTCAGCAAAGTCCTCATGGTATATCTCCTTAATGAATATTGTTTCAGCAAGATGCCCATCATTATAGAGCAAACATCAGCTCTTAACAGCATTTTACCCCTTCGCCGTTTTGAACTTGTGTTTATTGGAAAATTTGAACGAGGGGAGGTGAGATCGTTGCAATATCTCGCTAATATTTGGCGGTAAGATAAGATGAGTTATGAAAAATTTTGTTTGAAGGGGAAAAAAGGGATCCCTGTTGTGGAAAGTGAAATAAATAGTACGTTGAAATAAAAAAATATTATTTCAAAAATAATCAATATCTTGTTTTTAATAAAGGAATTATCATCAGAATAAATTGTCAATTTGAATTTGATTGTTTTAAAAAAGGTTTCCATTCGTCTGAAATTTCAACCGTTAGCGAATTGAAAAACAGTTAATCATGAAATATCACTAGAATAACAGTGTAGGCGGTTTGATCGATTTACGTTTTGTCAAAAGGCCTATACTTCTTAATTACACATATTTATTCTGGGAGTGATTTATCATGACTTATCATTATGGTGGCTATTCTTCTAAAGCCCACTTCAACTCATACTGCCCTCCGGTTAAATCCTACAATCCTTACTGCCCCCCGAGCCATGGTGGTTTCGGTTACAAAGGTAGTTTCCATAACTACGGCTCTTCTCACGGTATCAAAGTACATCATGGCAAAATTGGTCATGGTGCGTACTGCCCGCCTCCAAAAGTAGCTTACAAATGCGTTGTAATCAAGTTCGATTGCAATCCGGGTAAACCTTATTACCCAAAACCGGCTCCAAAACCAGCTCCTCAGAAGCCCTTGGAACCAAACTTCCCACCGGTTGAACCTCAAAAACCACAACCACAACCTCAACCTCAACCTCAACCTCAACCTCAACCTCAACCTCAACCTCAACCTCAACCTCAACCTCAACCTAAGCCGCAGCCACAACCTCAACCTAAGCCGCAACCAAAACCGCAGCCTAAACCCAACGATAAAGACTGCAAAGATTGCGTTGACGACCATAATCAAAACAACACTTATGGCAATGTTGATAAAAATCCAGGCAACATTATCCATGTTGACGGTTCGACTAAAGATAAAAAGGGTGCAACCAAAACTGTGGGTACCGATAAGAAAGACACTATCTACGGTACCGGCGGCGAAGACGTAATTTACGGCGGTGACGGTGCTGACGTGATTTACGGCGGTGCCGGCAACGACACCCTGCAAGGCGGTAACAACGGCGACTCCCTGTATGGTCAAGCCGGTAAAGACTACCTGCAAGGTGGTGACGGTAACGACTATTTGAACGGTGGTGCTGACGCTGACATCATGCGTGGTGGCGACGGCAATGACGTTTACTTTGTTGACCACAAAGGCGACGAAGTTATCGAATACGGTAATCTGAACGGCGGTATCGATACTGTTCGCAGCGTAATCGACTACACTCTGACCGACAACGTTGAGCACCTGTTCTTGCAAGGTTCCGGCAATCTCAACGGTACCGGTAACGCTCTGAACAACGACATCAACGGTAACTCCGGCGACAACCACTTGTACGGTTTGGCAGGCGACGACTGTTTGGTTGGTAAAGACGGTAATGACTACCTCGACGGCGGTATTGGCAATGATATCCTGATCGGCGGTACCGGCAACGATACCTACTTCTTCGACAAAGGTTACGGCCGCGATACCATCCAAGACGAAAGCGGTAACGATACCCTGCAATTCGGCAAAGGTGTTTCTGCTTCCGACGTATTATTGAGCAAATCAGGCAACAACCTGACCGTATCTGTCGGCAATAACGACTCTGTTACAATCGACGATTGGTTCTCCGGTAACAACCATAAAATTGAAAACTTCAAGTTTGCCGATGGCAGCACTTACGAAGTAACCGGTCATGGTGATTACTACTCTCTGTCAGCTGTAAACAGCATCCAACAACAAACCCAAGTTCCTAGCATCTAATCTCTGATTAGTAGTTAGACTTAGGCTTGATAAGGTCGTCTGAAAGCGTCTGCATCCGCGCAAAACGTTTTCAGACGACCTATTTTGTAAACAATCTGACCGCAAAATCCAAATTCGGATACAATAACGGAATCCTGTTTAAACCAAGTCAGCGAAAGAGAAACCCGAAATGTCCGAAATCAGCTTGAAAAAAGTCTACTCCGGAAAAGTGCGCGATTTATATGAAATCGACAGCAGACGCATGTTGATGGTTGCGTCCGACCGACTGTCTGCATTTGATGTGATTTTAGACAATCCGATTCCGGGTAAAGGAGAAATTCTGACGCAGATTTCCAATTTCTGGTTTAAAAAACTGGCGCATATCATGCCCAATCATTTTACCGGTGATACGGTTTATAACGTTTTGCCTGAACATGAAGCCAAAGCCATCGAGAAACGCGCAGTTGTCGTTAAAAAACTGACTCCTGTCAAAGTAGAGGCGATTGTGCGCGGTTATTTGGCGGGCAGCGGGTGGAAAGATTACCAAAAAAACGGTTCTGTCTGCGGCATCAAACTTCCCGAAGGGATGAAAGAAGCGCAGCAGCTTCCGGAAGTGATTTTTGCCCCGTCGACCAAGGCTGCCGTTGGCGATCATGATGAAAATATCAGTTTTGAAGAATGCGAACGCATTATCGGTAAAGAGCTGGCAGCTGAAGTACGCGCTAAAGCGATTCAGCTTTATACGGAAGCCGCAGAATATGCAAAATCACGCGGTATCATCATATGCGATACCAAATTCGAATTCGGGCTGGATGAAAACGGTACATTAACCCTGATGGATGAAGTGCTGACGCCCGATTCCAGCCGCTTTTGGCCGGCGGATCAATATCAAGTCGGCACTAATCCGCCATCTTTTGACAAGCAATTTGTTCGAGATTGGCTGGAGCAAAGCGGTTGGAACAAAAAAGCTCCGGCACCGGAAGTTCCTAGCGATGTTATTCAGAAAACAGTTGATAAATATCTAGAAGCATTAAATCTTTTAACCGAAGAATCATAAATTTGGCAAGATGTCGGCAAATTAGGATTTCAAGTATAT